>JABMOQ010000055.1 GCA_013204045.1 Rhodospirillaceae bacterium
CGCCTGCCAGCCCGATTACGCACCATTGCCGAAGATCAAGCGCAATGTCGGTAAAGCCAAGCAACTGCTGGCCGATGCCGGTCACGGCGGTGGCCTCGACATCACGTGTAATGTTGGCAACACCAACGGCCAGTGGGAAACCGATCAGGTTGTCGTCCTCAAGCAAAACCTGGCCGAAGCCGGCATTAACCTGAACGTTAATGTCATGCCTGCGGCACAGTATTGGGATGTCTGGGACAAGGCGGACTTCAGCCTGACGGTGTGGACGCACCGCCCACTGGGCACCATGCTACTAGGTGTGGCTTATCGCACCGGTGTTCCGTGGAATGAAGCCAAGTACTCCAGCAAGGAATTTGATGACTTGCTGACCCAGGCTGAATCGACCGTCGATATCAACAAGCGCCACAAAATTATGGCGAAGGTCGAAAAACGTATCCAGGATGATGCCATCATGATTCAGCCGTACTTCCGATCGGTGATGAATGCGACCAGCGACAAGGTCAAGGGCCTCGGGGTCCACCCGACCAACTATCACCAGTGGAACAAGGTCTGGATTGATTCCTGACCTGACTTGACGACCCATCGTGCCGCCGGCTTCCCGTTTCCAGGGAAAGCCGGTAGGTACGGTGGTTTTTTTTGCGGCTGCGGGGAAGGGAATAGTTGCTCCATGTTGATCATGATCAGCAAGCGTATCGGTTTCATGGTGCTAACCATGCTGGTGGTGTCTATTCTACTTTTCCTGTTGCTGGAGTATTCACCGGGCAACGTCGCGGTCAAGGTTCTCGGCCCCTATTCATCGGAAGAAGCACGCCAGTTATGGCTTGAGAGGCACGGCTACTTCGAACCGTTATGGTGGCGCTACGGTTCCTGGCTCGGTAACTTCATTAACGGCGAATTTGGCGATTCCGTACGGTTCCGGGTGCCTGTTTCTGAAGTCCTGTGGCCGCGTCTCTGGAACACGGCAATTCTTGGTTTCTGGACCTTCGCCATCATGATCCCGCTGTCACTGATCCTTGGCGTGTTGGCTGGTATGCGTGAGGGCTCCAGGCTGGACCGCATCATCTCGGTCGGATCCATCATCACCACATCGGTGCCTGAATTCGCCAGCACCGTGTTGCTGTCGGCAATCTTCGTGTTTGGCCTGAAATGGTTGCCAGGCACGTCGTCCATGACCAGCGGTTTCGAGGTCAAGCAAATGATCCTGCCGGTTATGGTGCTGATTATTTATGATTTTGGCTATGTGGCGCGCATGACGCGGGCCTCCATGGCGGAAGTGATGACAACCCATTATATCCGCACCGCCATACTGAAGGGCCTGCCGTATCGGCAGGTGATCATGAAGCACGCGCTTCGCAACGCATTGATCGCGCCCTTTACGGTGATCATGCTGCAGATCAACTGGTTGTTGTCGGGGGTTATCGTGGTCGAGTTCTTTTTCGCCTACAAGGGTTTTGGGGCACTGCTGCTGGAAGCCTCGCTCAATCAGGATATTTTCGTCATCGAGGCATGCGCCATGGTCGCCGTGTTTGTCGCCGTCGCATCCCAAACCATTGCTGACATCGGCTACACGTACCTGAACCCCAGAATCCGGTTTACCTGAGGGAAATGACGAATGTCCAATATCATAGAAACCGTCACCCCCGCACCGACGCCAGAAGCCGCCTTTATGCGCGCCCTTAAGTCCTTCGCGTTACTGCGCGAAAGCACCCCCGGCATGGTCGGCGCTTTTCTCGTCCTGTTCTGGGTCATCGTCGCCATTCTGGCACCGTTGATCGCGCCTTTCGATCCTCTGGCCACCCTGCAACCCATGGCCAAGCCTGGCACCGTCTACTCCATGGGTGGCACCTTCTGGCTGGGTACCGATCATCTGGGCCGCGATATCCTGTCACGTATTATCTACGGCTCGCAGACGGTCCTGTTCTATGCGCCCCTTGCGACGTTATGCGCCTACACGCTTGGCATCCTGATGGGGCTGGCGGCGGGGTATCACCTGGGTTGGTGGGATATCGTGCTTTCCAGAATTAGCGACATCATCCTGTCGTTCCCGGTGCTGGTGCTCTATATCATCATCATCGCGACCATTGGTTCTTCTGGCATCAACATTATCATTGCCATCACGTTTGCCAGTGCGCCAGGCATTATGCGTATCGTGCGCGGGTTGGTGCTTGATCTGCGCAACCGGGATTACGTCGCCGCCGCCCAAACGCGGGGTGAATCCGCCTTATACATTATGTTGGTGGAAATCCTGCCCAACGCGCGCGGTCCGCTGATCGTCGATGCATGTTTGCGTTTGGGTTACGTTATTATCACCATCGGCGTGTTGGGATTTTTAGGCCTTGGCCTGCCGCCGCCAGACCCGGATTGGGGTGGTATGATCAATGAAACGCGGAAAATGGCGATGATCTTTCCGCACATGACAATCTTTCCCGTTATCGCCATCTCATCGTTGATTCTGGGCTTTAACCTGCTGGCCGATGGCTTGCGCGAAGTTTCACTGAGGGATTAAAAAACCGCCATGCCCGATTCCGTAACGCCCTATGACGGCCCGGTCCTTGAAATAGAGGACCTTTGCCTATCGTATTATACCCGAGCCGGTGAAATACCAGCCGTTGTCGATTTCTCGGCCACCCTGGCGCCCGGTGAAAGCATCGGGTTGGTCGGTGAGTCCGGATGCGGAAAGTCAACCGTCGCCATGGCCATCATGCGTTACATGGGCAGCAATGGCGATATTGTCAGCGGCACCGTCAAGTTCAAGGGCCGCGATATGGCGACCCTTAGCGACGAAGAACTGCGGCAGATTCGGGGCTCGGAAATTGCCATGATCTACCAGGAACCCATGGCCGCCCTTAACCCCAGCTTAACCATCGGCAGCCAATTGATAGAGGTTCCGATGACCCATGATGGCGTGTCCAAGGAGGAAGCCTCCAAGCGCGCCATCGCGATGCTTGCCGACGTTCACCTGCCCGATCCGGAACGTTTGATGGAAGCCTATCCGCACCAAATTTCCGGAGGCCAGCAGCAACGTGTGGTTATCGCCATGGCGCTGCTGTCAAGTCCGTCGCTGTTATTGCTGGATGAACCGACAACAGCGCTTGACGTCACCGTCGAGGCCGGCATCGTCGAGTTGATCGCCGAACTGAGCCGCAAGTACAACTCTTCACTGCTTTATATTTCGCATAATCTGGGATTAATGTTGGAAGTCTGCGACCGCATCTGCGTCATGTATTCAGGCGAAGTGGTCGAGGAAGGCCACATCGATTCAATATTCTCGTGGCCCAAGCACCCCTATACCCACGGCCTGTTCGGCTGCATCCCCCTGCCCCATGCCGATAAGAATGCACGGCCCCTGAAAGCAATCCGTGGGCAATTGCCTTTGCCCCACGAACGCCCTCAGGGATGCTATTTCGGCCCGCGCTGCGATTTCTTCAAGGCCGGAACCTGTGACCAGGAATCCGTGAGAATGAGCGAAGTCAACACCGACGATGACCCGGCACACCGGGTTCGTTGCAAACTATGGAACAGCATCGACCACGATGCAGCAATCCCCATGGGAGACGCCAAACCACCGGCGGAAATTGGCGAGACGGTGCTTGAAATTGACGGCATGCAAAAATATTACGAAGTGCGCGACACCTCGTTTGCGGCAATGATTTCTGGCAAGGGCGTGCGTCAAGTCAAGGCCAACGAGAAAATAACTTTCCGTGCCGGACGCGGCGAAACGGTTGCCATCGTTGGCGAATCGGGCTGCGGCAAATCAACCTTTGCCAAGGTGCTGATGGGCCTGGAGCAGGCAACCGACGGCGAGGTTCGCATGAATGGCATCGACATCGGTGGCATGCCGGTACAAAGCCGCTCGCCTAAACAACTTGGCTCGTTGCAGATGGTGTTCCAGAACCCCAACGATACCCTTAATCCCAGCTTAACCATCGGTGCCCAAATCGGTCGGGTGATCAAAAAATTCGGAGTCGAGACAGACCCCGTAAAAATCCAGGAAAGAGTCCTGCATTTGCTTGATGTGGTCAAACTGCCGCGGGATTTTGCCATCCGCAAACCCCGGCAACTATCGGGCGGCCAAAAACAGCGTATCGGAATCGCCCGCGCCTTTGCCGGAAACCCGGCCATGGTCATCGCTGACGAGCCGATTTCGGCCCTCGATGTATCGGTTGCCGCTGCGGTAACCGAATTACTGACGGATATTCAACGCGAAAACCAGACGACGCTGCTGTTCATCAGCCACGACCTCAGTGCCGTTCGCTATCTGGCCGACCGGGTAGTCGTTATGTATCTGGGCATGCTGGTAGAACGCGGGACCACCGACGAAGTGTTCAGCCCACCCTATCATCCCTATACGGAAGCCTTGCTTTCGGCGGTGCCGATCGCTGACCCGCAAGTTGAAAAACGCCGCATCGTGCTGGAAGGCAACTTGCCCAGCGCGCTTAACCCGCCCAAGGGATGCCCGTTTTCGACCCGCTGCCAGCGCCGGATCGGCGAAATATGCGACAACGAGCCCCCGCCAGTGCAGTTCAACGCCGATCGTCACGGCATTGCGTGTCATATCCCCATGGAAGAGCTGCGCAAGGTTGAGCCGGTGATCAAGGTTAGCGACAAGAAACCCGATCCGGCCGGGGCCACCCCCTAAAGCCAGTCTTCCTCAAACCGGTAAGTTGAGAGTGGCTCGGCGCCGCCTTTCGTAATCAGCACCTGTTGCTCAAGCTTGACGCCTTCGCGTCCGCCTTCCGCACCAATCATCGATTCCACGCACAACGTCATGCCTTCCTCGATGGTGCCGTCATAGCCTTTCTTGTCAAAATCCACACGATGGCGGATCGATGGATATTCGTCAGCCAACCCGACGCCATGCAGCAGACAGGTATATCTGTTCGACAAATATTCGTCGGGGATCGGCCATGCCTTTTCGGCAATTTCACGAAAGCTCATGCCGGGCTTAAGAATCGCAATATCGTGATGAAGTTGCTCATGAGCGGCGGCATACAGGCGGCGCTGGATATCGTCTGGTTTGCCGTCACCGCACCGCCAGGAACGCGAAATATCGGCGCAATACCCGTAAGGGCCAATCAGGTCCGTATCGAAGCTGACCATGTCTCCGGTTTCTATGAGCCGCATAGAGCATTCACGAAACCATGGATTGGTCCTTGGCCCCGATGAAAGCAACCGGGTTTCTATCCATTCGCCCCCCAGCGCAATGTTAGCTTCGTGAAGTTTCGCCCAAAGCGCATTTTCAGTGATGCCTGGAACCAGCGCGTCGTGCATAGCCTTCATGCCAATTTCGCAGACATCTATGGCCCGTTTCATCAACTCTATTTCCCCATCACTTTTGATGACCCGGGCCTGCTCGGTTATTTCCAGACCGTCGAAAACATCAATTCCGTGGGAGCGAATGGCATCGAGCCCCATATGGGAAAGCCGGTCGATGGCCAGGCGCTTGTTCCCGTGCCCGTGTTTTTTCATCAAATCGGCGATTTGTTTTCCAAATTCCTTCGCCCTTCCCGGGCCACCGTCGGCGGCGGAAAAATAATAAAACGCCGGCATCACCCGATATTCGTCAATGGTCGGAAGCCCCTCGGCCAGATGGGGAAGGTTGGAATAATCGAACAGCACCACCGGTCCATCCGTGGCAATGAAAACACACCGTGTTTCAAAGTGGGAGCACCAGATTTGCATGTTCGTAGAATCGGTGGCGTAACGGGTATTGACCTGATCGAACAGCAATGCCCCGGCACAGTCCTTTTTCCTCAGCTCTCCCCTGATCCGTTCAAGACGGTATAGGCGGATTTTATCAAGTTCGGCTGGTGCCTCGCTGCCTTCCATGGCCCCATGCTGGCGCGGAGCACCCTTGTTATAGACAGCATCTGCGGCAGTGATAGGCATGATTCCCCCTTTAAGTGATCTTGTGACAAGCTTTCTCCAGCCGGTCACAAGCTAATTTCAAATTATCCATAGAGGTCGCATAGGAAAGTCGAATATTGGGGTCGTACTCGAACGCCGATCCCGGCACCACGGCAACACCGGCATCTTGCAGAAGATACGTAGCCAGATCGGCGCTGCTGTTGATTTTTTGTCCGTCTGAGGTAACGCCCCCGATCAACCCGGCGCAAGATGGAAACAGGTAGAAGGCCCCTTCCGGCGCATGACACGAAAAACCGTTGATGTTGTTCAGCCCTGCGACCAGAAAATCACGGCGCTCCCTGAACACCGCTGCGCGCTCGGCAAGATAGTCCTGTGGCCCCTGAAGCGCCGCAATAGCCGCAGCTTGACTGATCGAACAGGGGTTGCCGGCACTTTGCGACAGCACTTTGACGATGCCACCGATCAATTTTTTTGGGCCACCCGCGTAACCGATCCGCCAACCGGTCATGGAATAGGCTTTCGACACACCATTGATGGTTAGTGTCCTGTCATACAGACCAGGCTCAACGCTTGCCGGTGTAGCAAATTTGAAATCATCAAATACGATATGCTCGTAAATATCATCGGCGATGATCCAGATATTTGGATGGCGCATCAAAACGTCTGTCAGGGCCTTCATCTCTTCGCCCGAATAGGCGGCTCCGGTAGGATTGCTTGGCGAGTTGAGCATGATCAATCGGGTCCCGTCGGTGATCGCCTTTTCCAAATCATCCGCCTGCAACTTGAACCCTTTGTCTTCGGGACAGGAAATGGTGACCGGACGGGCACCGGCAAGCAACACCATGCCGGGGTAAGACGTCCAGCACGGCACCGGCAGGATAACTTCATCGTCCGGGTTCACCATCGCTTGTATGGCGTGGAACAACAACGGCTTGGCTCCTGCATCAACGACGATCTGATTGGGCGCATACGCAAGGCCATTATCACGGCTAAATTTGTCACTGATTGCCGATTTTAAAGCGCTGATACCATCGACCGGCGTGTAACGGGTGAAATCGCCTTCGATAGCGTCGATCGCTGCCTGTTTAACGTGATCAGGGGTCGGAAAATCAGGCTCACCGATCCCCAAGTCAATTATATCGCGGCCTTCCTCTTTAAGACGGCTGGTCAACGAGAAAATAACGCTGATCGCCGATGGCTGGAAACGATCCAGTATGTGGCTAAGGTCACTCATGGCCTTCCTTAATTTCTCATGCGTTCGCCCAAGGGGTCGAACAGGGGTTCGCTTATGAGGACAGCCTTCTGCATGTTGCCCAGAATTTCGATCTCGAATTCTGCACCTTCCTTGATCAAGGCGGTCGGAACGAAGCCAATGGCGACACTTTTTTCCACATAATGGGCATATCCTCCGGAGGTCACGGACC
>JABMOQ010000007.1 GCA_013204045.1 Rhodospirillaceae bacterium
CGCCGTCGAACAGTACGTCGGCGACTGGGCGATTATTAAAGATCTGAAATTTTCCAAGCCTGAAAAAGAAACCGGCAAAAAAGTCGCCGTCATCGGCGGTGGCCCGGCGGGTCTGGCGGCCGCCTACTTCCTGCGCCGTCTCGGCCACGCCTGCACCATTTTCGAAGAATACAAGGAACTGGGCGGGATGATGGTTTTCGGCATCCCCGGTTACCGCACACCCCGCGACGTATTGGAAAGCGAAGTCAAACGCATCATCGATATGGGCGTCGAGGTCAAACTCAACACCCGCGTCGGTACCGATATCTCCGTCGAGCAATTGGAAAAAGATTTCGACGCTGTGTTCTGGGGTATCGGGGCGCAGTCAGGCAAGGCGTTGCCGCTTGACGGCGCCGAAGCGCCCAACGTCGTTTCCGGCGTTTCGTTCCTGCGCGCCTTTAACGAAGGCACCCTGCAACACCTGACAGGCCGCATTCTTGTCGTCGGCGCCGGCGATACGGCCATGGACGTTGCCGCCGTTGCGCGCCGTATCGGTCATATCAAACATTCCCACGAAAACGATCATCCGGAAATGGTCATTCTCGGCCACACTATTCACGACGTCACTTCCGCCGCGCGGCGGCAGGGATCGGATGTCTGGGTCGTTTACCGGCGGCCGATTTCCAACGCACCGGCAACCAAGCACGAACTTGATTCCGTTATTGCCGAAGGCGCTGAAATTCATGACAGCCTGGCGCCGGTGGAAATTATTCTCGGAGAAGACGGCCGGGCCAAGGCCCTGCGCGTCGTTCCCGTTGACTGGAAGGACGGTAAAATGACCGTCCGCGAAGGCGAAGAATACGATATCGAATGCGGCCTTATCGTCGGCGCTACTGGTCAGGCCGGTGATTTCACCGGGTTCGAGGATTTTGCCAATGAATGGGGCCTGATGGATGCCGATATCGCCTATCGCTCACCGGTTAAAGAAGGCCACTTTGTCGGCGGCGACGTTATCAAACCGCACCTGTTGACCACGGCCATCGGTCATGCGCGTATCGCCGTTGAAAGCATCGACAGACAATTCAAGGGCGAGGACCTGGATAAGCGGCCAAAAGTCGAAGGCCATATGTTCAGCTTGCTGGAAGAATTGCGCATTCACGATCACGAAGTCGTCCCGAACGAAGAAGCCGAAGTCCGCGGCACCGATACTGCCGGCTTCGCCGTTCATAATTACGAGGACCGCTCGACGCGCGAGATTATCCTGCACGAAAACCTGTACCTGGGCCATTTTCCCTATGTCGCCATGCATCGGCGCCCGGAAGTCAACATCACGGCCAAAGACGTTCTCAACAATTTCAATGAACGGTTCACCGGACTTGAGGAACAAGACGCCATCGACGAGGCCGAACGCTGCATGAGCTGCGGCATGTGTTTCGAATGCGACAACTGCGTTGTTTTTTGCCCCCAAGATGCAGTGTTTAAGGTAAAAAAGGACAAGGTCGCCGTCGGCCGTTACGTCGATACGGATTATGGCAAATGTATCGGTTGTCACATTTGCATGGACGTCTGCCCGTCCGGCTATATCCAGATGGGCCTGGGAGAGTAATTTTCGCGTCATAAACAATTGGGGGATTGCAACGTGACAGAGGGATCAAAAGTGCGGACATTCAGGCGCTATAAAGACGGCGACACCGAGCACGTGCCGTGGGACCGGGAGTTCCTTACCTCCGGTGAATCCTACAAATGCCCCACCTATGTTCACCGGGCCCCGCCGTGCCAGGGCAGTTGTCCGTCCGGCCACGATATCCGCGGCTGGCTTTCCATTGCCCGCGGCATGGACAAGCCCGGCGGCGATACCCCGTGGCAGGAATACGCCTTTCGGCGGATGGTCGAATCAAACCCCTTCCCCGCCGTCATGGGCCGCGTCTGTCCAGCGCCGTGCCAGGACGGTTGCAACCGCAATGAAGTCGAAGAACATGTGGGCATCAACGGCGTCGAACAGTATGTCGGTGACTGGGCCTTGGAAAACGGCCTCACCTTCCCGAAGCCGGAAAATGAAACCGGCAAGAAGGTGGCCATCGTCGGCGGTGGCCCGGCCGGGCTTGCGGCAGCCTATTTCCTGCGCCAAAAAGGCCATGGCTGCACCATCTTCGAGTCCTACAAGGAACTGGGCGGGATGATGGAATTCGGCATCCCCGGATACCGCACCCCTAAAGATGTTCTGCAAGGCGAGATCAAACGCATCGTCGATATGGGCGTAGATGTGCGTCTTGGAACCCGCGTCGGCACCGATGTAACTGTGGCCACCCTGGAAAGCGATTATGACGCCGTATTCTGGGCCATCGGAGCGACATCGGGCAAGGCCCTACCGATCCCCGGCGCCGACGCCCCCAATTGTGTCGACGGCATTTCATTTTTGATGGCCTTTAACGAAGGCCGCCTGCAACACCTGTCGGGCCGTGTACTGGTCATCGGCGCTGGCGACACCGCCATGGATGTTGCCGCCGTGGCCCGGCGCATCGGACATATTGATCATGTATCTGAAAAAGATCACCCGGAAGCCGTTATCCTCGGCCATACGGTTCATGATGTGGCCACCGTCGCCGCCCGTCAGGGTGCCGACGTCTGGGTCGTTTACCGCCGCCCCATATCGAAAGCCCCGGCCAGCCAGCACGAGTTGCAGTCGGTAATCAAGGAAGGCGTCGAAATTCACGAAAGCCTGGCTCCGCTGGAAGTGATCATCGGTGACGATGGCCGGGCGACGGCGCTGCGCGTGCAACCGGTCGATTGGGTCGATGGCAAGATGAGCCCCCGGGAAGGTGCCGAATATGATATCGAATGTTCGCTGATCGTCGGCGCCACGGGACAGGCCGGTGATTTCACGGGCTTTGAAGACCTGAATAACGGCTGGGGCCAGATGGATGCGGACAAGCTTTACCAGATGCCAGGCAAACCCGGCCATTTCGTCGGTGGTGATGCCATCAAGCCGCACCTGCTGACCACGGCAATCGGCCAGGCATCCATCGCCGTTGACGGTATCGACCATTACCTGAGCGGCCTTGAACTGGCGGCGCGACCGAAGATCGATGCCCACCACTTCAATTTGCTTGATGAGTTGCGTGTCCATGACCAGGCACCGGTCCCCTACGACCACGAGCCGGTGCTTGGAACCGACAGCAGCAATTTTGCCGTTCATAATTACGAAGACCGTTCCTTCGCCGAACTTGCCACCCATGAAATGCTCTACATGGGACATTTTGAAACCGAAGCCATGAACCGCCGCGTAGAAGTCGATATTACGGCGGATGTTGTGCTTGGCAATTTCAAGGAACGCTTCACCGGGTTTTCGGAACGACAAGCCATCGACGAGGCCAACCGATGCATGAGCTGCGGCATGTGTTTCGAATGTGACAGTTGCGTTATCTACTGTCCGCAGGATGCCATTTACAAAGTCAAAAAAGACAAAGTCACCGTTGGCCGCTACGTCGATACGGACTACGGAAAATGTATCGGTTGCCATATCTGCATGGATGTCTGTCCGTCCGGTTATATCCAGATGGGACTTGGAGAATAGTTTGGTGAGAAGATTTCTTGGAATATTGGTATTGGCGTTATTGACGTTTAGTGCCGCCCCCGGCACCCTGGTGTCGGAAAGCATGGCCGGGGAAAGCCGCGTGCCGCTGCCGTCACCGGCCAAGGCTTTCAAGGGTGAGCAGTGCGTCGAGCCTGCCGCCGTGATGCGCCGTGAACACATGGTTTACTTACAGCACCAGCGCGACGAAACCGTGCGCGACGGCATACGCGGGAAAAAATACAGCCTCAAGGAATGCGTTGCCTGCCATGCCACAGCAAGCCCAAAAATTGCCGATGGCTCTGTCCGCACGCTGCAACCCTTCTGCGCCGAGTGTCACGCATACGCCGCCGTGACCATCGACTGTTTCGCCTGTCATACGGACAAACCAGATAACAGCAAAAGCAGCGCTGTCCTGGATGATGATGCGCTGATGGCAATGATCGAAAACCATTTAAAGTCTCCGGGCAATACGGAGTTAAAACAATGACCAAAGCCTTTGATGTCAGCAAACGCCGCCTGCTGGCCGGATCGGCCGCCCTGGCCGGCATCGCCGTAGCCCCGGGCATTACCCTGATCGCCACATCCGAGGCCCGCGGCGCCGGACCGGCAACGTCTAAAAACCGCTGGGGCCTGTTGATCGACAGCACCAAATGCACGGCCGGGTGCGATGAATGCGTCGTCGCCTGTCGCACCGAACAGGGCTGGCAGGGTCACGACCGGCCAACCACGGACGCCCAGTGGATTCGAAAAGTTTCCTTGAAAGACAACAGCACCGGCGCTACCCATTCCCTGCCGGTCATGTGCCAGCATTGCGAAAACCCGCCGTGTGTCGATGTCTGCCCGACCGGCGCGTCCATGCAGCGTGCCGACGGCATTGTCCTGGTCGACAAACACATCTGCATCGGCTGCCGCTATTGCATGATGGCATGTCCCTACAAGGCGCGTTCCTTCGTCCATGAAGATGTTACGGATCAGAAAACCCATATGCCCCGTGGCAAGGGAACGGTTGAATCGTGCACCCTCTGCGTTCACCGCATTGATGCCGACGGTATTCCGGCCTGCGTCGAAGCCTGCACGGAAAAAGCAGAGAACGCCATGATGTTCGGTGACCTGAATGATCCGGGCAGCGACATTGCCAAAGAACTCAGCAAGCAAGTGACGACACGGCTACGCGCCGATCTTGGCCTCGAGCCCGGCGTTCATTACCGGGGGATCGGATAATGAAAAGAATCGAATTTACAGTGATCGACGGCAATTCAGGGAGTTACTACGCCCTGCTTGGCTGGCTCGGCACCTTCGCAGCCGCCGCCCTGGGCGCCACCTGGTACATGGAGCACAACGGCCACTATGTTACCGGCATGAGCAACCAGATCGTCTGGGGCACGCCTCATGTATTCGCCGTATTCCTGATCGTGGCGGCCTCTGGGGCGCTTAACGTGGCCTCCATTTCGTCGGTTTTCGGCCGTGTCATGTACAAGCCGCTGGCGCGGCTATCGGGCTTGCTGGCGCTGGCGTTGCTGTCCGGTGGGCTGATGGTGCTGGTGCTCGATCTGGGCCGTCCCGACCGCCTGATCGTCGCCATGACCACCTACAATTTCAAATCCATCTTCGCCTGGAACATCTATCTGTATAACGGCTTCTTCGTCGTTGTCGGCATCTACCTGTGGATGATGTTCGAACGGCGCATGAACCGCCATACCCGCGTCGCCGGCCTGATCGCCTTCATCTGGCGGCTGGCGCTGACCACCGGTACCGGTTCTATTTTTGGTTTCCTTGTCGCCCGACAGGCCTATGACGCGGCGATCATGGCACCCATGTTCATCATCATGTCATTTTCCTTCGGACTGGCCATTTTCTTGCTGGTGCTGATGGCATCGTGCAAGTGGACCGAACGGCCCCTGGGCGATGCGCTGATCGCAAAACTTAAAAACCTGCTTGGCGTGTTTGTCGCGGCGGTGCTTTATTTTGCCACGGTGCAACACCTGACCAACCTGTATGCGCCCGAGCATCACGGTATTGAAGCCTTTATCCTGCGCGATGGCGGCATTTACACCGGCCTGTTCTGGATCGGCCAGATCATCATCGGCGGGCTGCTGCCCCTGGCCCTGCTGTATCATCCGGCAACGGGCAAGAATCGCACCATGATCGGCCTCGCCGCGGCCATGATCATCGTCGGCGGCATGGCCCAGGTTTATGTCATCATTATTGGCGGTCAGGCTTTCCCGCTGTTGATTTTCCCCGGCTTTGAAGTGACCAGTTCTTTCTATGACGGTGTGGTCGCCAGCTATACGCCGAGCCTGCCCGAAGTTGTTCTTGGCCTTGGCGGCGTTGCTATGGCTCTGTTGATGGTGGCGGTTGCGGTCAAGGTCCTGCCGTTCTTAGCCGTAAGCCTAGCCGACTCCGATATTGATCCCCACTACGTCGCCCCGCCCGCGCCCGAACCGGAGCAGCCGGGCGACGATAAAGCGGAAGAAGGCGACGAGGCGGCTGAAACAGCCTAGAGTTTCGTAGCCATGACCGAAGAACACCCATTCGCACAATATGTCCGCATCATCGGCAAGGGGCCGAACCTGTCGCGCCCCCTGAACGAGGCCGAAATGTACAGCGCCGCGACCATGATCATGAACGGCCAGGTCGAGCCCATGCAACTGGGGGCGTTCCTGTGCATCCTGCGTATGCGCACCGAGGTGCCGGAAGAAGGTGCCGGTTTTGTGCGCGCCGTCCGTGATAGCCTGGATCTGCCGGAGACCATCCCCGCCATAGACCTCGACTGGTCGTCCTATTCTGGCAAAAAAAGGCAACTGCCCTGGTATCTGATGGCCGCCCTGCTGCTGGCGGAAAATGGCGTGCGTATTTTCATGCAAGGCACCGAAGGCCATACGGCAGGCCGCATTTATGCCCGGCAGTCCTTAGAAAGCCTTGGCATCCCCATGGCGCACTCTTTTTCAGAGGCCGCTGCCCATATCGAAGCCACTAACTTCGGCTTCCTGCCGTTGGCCGTGCTGTCGCCAAAATTACAGAAAATCATCGACCTGAAAGCCACCCTCGGTGTGCGGACCCCGGTCAACACCTTCGGGCGCATGGTCAATCCGTTCGCCGCGCCTTATGAAATCCAGACCGTTTTCCACCCCAACTACCGCGATGTTCACCGTGATACGGCGGCCCTTCTGGGCCAACCCCACATGGCCGTGTTCAAGGGCGAAGGTGGCGAGGCCGAGCGCCGCCCGCAGAAACCGGTGGTCGTGCAAAGCCTGCACGACGGGGAATTGAGCGAAGAAGAATGGCCGGCCCTGATGCCCGAAGACAGCGTCAAGGTCGATGAAGGCATGGATTTGAACCGCTTGAAAACCGTCTGGCGCGGCGATGAAGATGATGCTTACGCCGATGCCGCCGTCAGCGGCACGGTGGCCATCGTACTCAGATTGCTGGAGCGCGCCGAAAGCCCCATTGATGCCGGCATCCAGGCTCGTAAAATGTGGCAAGACCGAAACAGGGACAGGTTCTGAACCATGCCCCATGTGCTGATCTCGGCGGCCCACAAGTCATCGGGCAAAACCACCATCTCCATCGGACTGGCCGCTGCCTTACGCAACCGGGGCATGACGGTTCAGACCTTCAAAAAAGGCCCCGACTATATCGACCCCATGTGGCTGGCCCGGGCCAGCTGGCGGCCCTGTTGCAACCTGGATTACTACACCATGAATGTGGACGAAATCCTGGCCTCGTTCTCGCGCTTTTCCCATGGCTCGGACATTTCCCTGATCGAAGGCAATAAAGGCCTGTATGACGGGCTTGACCTTGATGGCGGCAATTCCAATGCGGCGCTGGCGCTGCTGGTCGGCGCACCGGTGGTGCTGGTCATCGATTCCCGCGGCATGACCCGTGGTATCGCGCCGTTGATACTCGGCTATCAGGCATTCAATCCGAAAATCAACATTGCCGGTATTATCCTTAACAAGGTCGGTGGCAATCGCCACGAGAGGAAACTTCGCGCCATTATCGAGCACTTCACCCATGTCCCCGTAGTCGGGGCCGTGCACCGGGATGAACGCCTGGAAATCGTCGAACGACACCTGGGCCTTATGCCCAGCAACGAGACGCCGGAAGCCGATATCAAGATCGATGCCATCGCCGAGTTGATTGGCGCGCAAGTCGATCTGGATAAATTTCTGGAAATTGCAGGGCAAGGGGCCGAACTTGCATCCCCGCCCATGGCGCGGCGAGCGCAGACCAGCGCCGACATCACCATCGGCATCGCCAGAGGCAGCGCCTTCGGGTTTTATTATCCGGGCGATCTGGAAGCCCTGGAAGCGGCAGGCGCCCGCCTCGTCCCCATTGATCTGACCAGCGACAGCCGATTGCCCGATATTGACGGACTTTTTATCGGCGGCGGATTCCCCGAGGTTCACATGCAGGCGCTGGAAGCTAATACGGAAATGCGTGCCCAGGTGCAGTGCGCCATTCGCCGCGGATTGCCCGCCTACGCCGAATGTGGCGGCCTGATGTATCTGGCCAGAAGCCTGAGTTGGCATGGCCAGACAAGGCAAATGGCCGGCGTCATCCCCGGTGATGTGGTCATGCATGATCGGCCGACCGGGCGCGGCTATGTCAAGCTACGGGAAACCGGCAAGGGGCCGTGGCCGTTGCTGGATGCAGGCGGTAACCCTGGCAAGATCCCGGCCCATGAATTTCATTATTCAAGCCTGGAAAATCTTGAAGGCGATCCGGTCTTCGCTTACGACGTTGTGCGCGGCCATGGTATTGACGGCAAACACGACGGGCTGGTTTACCAAAACCTTTTGGCCAACTATACCCATCTGCGCGATGTCGCCGCCAACCGCTGGACCACCCGCTTTATCGGATTTGTCAGGGAACAAAAAGACATGAAAACTATGGGCATGGCCGATAGTAATGCGCCGCAACAGGTGGGCAACTGATGAAACCCTTGTCCCCTGTAATGATTGTCGGCGCCGGGCCGGGTGATCCGGACCTTTTAACGGTCAAGGCGGCGCGCGCCCTGAAAGAAGCAGACGTGGTTGTTTACGATCGTCTGGTCTCGGATTTGATCCTTGACCTTTTACCGCCTGAAACCGAGCGCATGTTTGCCGGCAAGGCGGCCCGCGATCACCACATGTCACAGGACAAAATCAACGAACTGCTGGTCAGCCTGACCAAAGGCGGCCGCCGGGTGGTTCGCCTGAAAGGGGGCGATCCTTTCATCTTTGGCCGGGGCAGCGAAGAGGCCCTGTATCTGGCGAAACATAATGTGCCTTTCGAGATTGTCCCCGGCATCACCGCATCGGCCGGTTGTGGGGCTTATGCGGGGATACCGCTGACCCACCGGGGCATGGCTACGGGCGTGCGTTTTGTCACCGGCCATTGCCGTGATGGTCATCACCTGGACCTGAACTGGAAAAGCCTTGCCGATCCGGACACCACACTTGTCATTTACATGGGCCTGATCAACGTCAAGAAAATCAGTGACGAGCTTATCAAGGCAGGACTTGCCGCAGATACCCCTGCAGGCGCCATCGAACGGGGCACCACAGCCGATCAGCGAACCATCCTGACCACTCTTTCGGAGCTACCGGAATGCATAGAGAATGCGAACCTGAAGGCGCCGAGCCTGCTGATCATCGGGCGTGTGGTTGATCTGGCCAATGAACTCGGCTGGAATGTTCCTGCCATCAATTGTGATGCCGAGGTTAAACGCTGAACATGGCTAGCCATAAGGCCCTGATTCTTGCCGCACACGGCTCTTCGAATACAAAGCCGGACAACCTGGTTAGCCATCTCGCAGAAAATATTCACCGGCGCAACCTGTTCTCCGAGGTGACTGCTGGTTTCCTGATAGAAGAGCCGTTGCTGGGCAATGTCATTGGGAAAATAAAATCTGACGACATTATCGTCGTGCCGGTAACCGCCGCGAAAGGATACGTTACCGACCACCTGATCCCCCGCGCCATCGACATGGCCTCGACTGGCAAGTCGGTCATCATTACCGAGCCTGTGGGAACCCACGCCTTGATCGCCAAAGTGATGGCAAGGCATGTAGATGCCATCGCCGCCATCCACCATCTGGCGGCTGATGACACCAGCCTTGTCATCGTCGCTCACGGCAATCCAAAACACGATGATAATGCCCGTCAGGCCCGGAGTGTTGGTAAATCCGTGGCGGCTTTGGCGGCCGCATCCTTAGGCAGCCCGCCAAGGGTGACCAATGTTTTTATCGATCAGGAACCTGCCTTGAAGGAATGGTCGAAGCTGGCCCGCGGTGGCAACCTGATTATTTTGCCATTGCTGATCGGTGGCGGCCGCCATGGTGTTGATGACCTGAGAGGCATGTTGGAATTACCGAAGACCGATCCCGCCTTCCAGAGCCTCGGCGATGTGCCCTATTTGGGCCCACTGGATATCCATGGTCGCAAAGTCTGGTGCTGCCGTGCGGTCGGTAACGAGCCGGAAATTGCCGACATTGTCGTTGAAAGAGCCGGGCTCTAGGTATCGGACAGCAACTCTCGCCCCAATGCCTGCGTCAGCACCATATAGAGCTTGCCCATATCCGATGACAGGAAGATGGTGCCGAGAACGCCCTGATGGTCGCGTTTGCGTGCTTCGTCCAGAAAGCCTTTGAATTCGTCCATGTAACGGGAAACATAATCGCGGAACTGGGTGTCTTCCTGATAACGTTGCTTGATAGAAGCAAGCCTGGCCTTGTCGCGGAAACCCAGCAACTTGCGAACGAAAATGCCCTTCTCGCCGCGGTTGAAGCGTTTCCAGTCGTCCTCGCTGATGGTTGTTTCCATCAACCGGCTCATATCTACGGCCAAAGATTGCAAGCGCTCCATGATAAATGTCGCACGTTTAAGGAAATCGTCGACACCGATCTCGCGTGAATGTTTTTTCAAAGCTTCCGTCAATTCCGTAGCTTCATTAACCGTTTTATTCATTTCACGGGTCTGTTTGTCGATAGACTTACTGACGCTTTCGGCCTGGCTGACAACCCGGCTAGATGTATCGCCAAGAATTTTGGCGCTTTCTCGGACGATTCGATCCCAGTGATCGACCCTGCCAAGGGCTTTTTGGGTAACGCTATCCACTTCTTTGGCACGCTCGGTAAGTGATATGGTCAGCGCGCCCATCTTTGTTTCGGCGTTTTCATAGGCACTGGAAAGTTCCAGAAGTTGGCTGCGCAGTGAATCGTAGGCACCATCCATCCTGGAGGATAACTGCTCGGTTCGGCTGCTGGCTTCCTGGGAATGACGCCTGAGCAATTCTCCGACCTTTTGCAATTTGGCAGAACCTATGTCCGATGACCTGATGGCCTCGTCTGAACGTTGTGCCATTGACATGCCAACCCGGGCCAGGCGTGCCGAGGCTTCGTCCGATGCGTTGACAAGTTCCTGTGATCTTTGCCACAGGGCAGACGCGACTTCGGTAATTTTTCCAACAGCATTTTTTGCTGTGCCGTCCACATCCGTGGTGCGTTGTGCAAGAAGATGTCCAATCTCGGTAATCTGCCTGGTGACTCGCTCGCTGGTCTGGTCCAGCCCTGTGGCCAAAGTTTTCAGATCATCCCCTACCGTTTCCACGTTGACCTTGGCTATTTCGGAACTGGCAGTCAGATCCTCGGAATGTTTGTTAAGCGCCGATGTGACAAGGTTCATCAGCTTAGCCGCGCGTTCGACACTGATCCGCACCTCATGGGAACGCTCATGCAGGCCATCACCGACTTTGGAGATTTGCGCAACGGCATCACCGGAAACACTGGACAAAGTCGCCGCCTGCTCATGCACTTCATCGCCGAAGGATTTAAGATGTGAGGAGGCTTCTTCGTAGGAATGGTTTAAATCCTGGGTGCGCTTGCGCAATATTTGCCCGACCTCGCCCAAGCGATCGCTGGCACGGTCAAGGGATGCATCAAGATCATCTGTATGGGCATGCAATGCTCCGGAAATATTTTCAAGCCTGGTTGACGCCCGATCCGTAGCTTCGGTTGCATCCAATACATTATCACGCAGAATCTCGCCGACCTTTTTAAGCTGCGCCGATGATCCTTCGGCTGTCTTGTTCAGGCTTTCTTCACCGGTTTTGATAAAACGTGAAACTTCATCAAGCTCTGCAATGGCTTGCCTTGAACGTTCTTCCAGACTATCCGTCTGCTCCTTCATTGCCTCGCCGGCATCCGCAAGGCGCATGGACGTTATCTCACCTATCTTACCCAGTTCCCGGGATCGTTCGCCAAAAGCCTCACCCGAAGCGCGTATTTTTGTCGTAGCTTCTTCGGTAGCCGTGTTCAGGGTTTCGGCTTGATGGTTCATAGCATCGGAAACAAGGGCGATTAGTTTTGCCGCTTTTTCAGATGAAGAAGCGATTTCATGGGAACGTTCTTGTAAAATATTGCCGATCTTAGAGACATCGGTCACGGCAATACCGGAAACACTGCCCAGCCCATCAGAATGTTTTTGCAGCAATTCACCGGCCGACTGCATGCGCACCGCCGCTTCGTCAGAGGCGGCGGTCATGTTTAGCAGGCTATGCCTGATTTCCTCGCCAACACCGCGCAACCTTACCGTTGCCCGTTCCGACATGGTGTTCAGGTCATCGGTGCGCCCCTTCACCAATTCCCCGGCATGATCCAGAAGTGTCGTCGCCCTGATCGAAATCTGACCAAGTCTTTCACCTTCTTCGCCAAGCATGGACGATGCTGCATTAACTCGATCTTCCGCCAACTCCGATACGGTCGTGATTGTATCTGTTGCCAACGTGCCGGCCTGCACAATCCGTTTTGCCGCCTGGTCGGATGCTGCGGCGACATCCCTGCCTTGGTTCATAACAAGGCTGCCGAGTTCCGTTATGCGCGATGCCGCGGTTTCGGAAATGCCCCTGACGTCTTCCATCTGGTTGCCCAGATCGCCAAGGATGCCGCTGGCTTTCTCGGATGATTTCTCGACCTGCATGACACCTTCTTGCAAATCCATAGTGGCCTTGCCGATACTGAGGGAGCTTTTTTCAACCGTGGAATCCAGGTTTTCAGAACTGTTGTTAAGGGTTTCGCTAAGGGCACCGATATGCGCACCGGATTTTTCGGCAACCACCGCCAATTCGGCGACGCTTTGGCGCACGGCATCACCGGCAGAATTGATGCGTAGAACCGTATGGTTCGACATTTTTGACAAATCATTGGTACGTTCACGGATGGCAATTCCCGCTTTGCCTACATTCTTTACGGCATCTTCAGAAGCATCGGAAAGCTCTAGCGAGCGCAACTGCAAATCGTCGCCGACACGTTCCACCCTTTCGAGCACCCGATCCGATATCATTTCCAGGTCATGGGACGTCTGGCGCAGGTTTTCACCGATAGAGTTAGTCTTAGTCATCGTCCGGTCGGAAATCTGGTTCAGGTCATCGGCCTGTTTGCGGAAAGTATCTGCGCTTGATTTAACATGCAGCGATACCTGCTGCGATGTGCCGACAAGTTCCCTCGCCTGACTGGACAATTCATCACCGATGGATTTCACATCGACGGCTACCTTGTCCGAAGTTTCCTTCAACACACGGTTCTGCCGATCAAGGTTGGCCTCGATCTCGGAAGTTTTTGCTGCGAGCAGGCGTCCGGTATCGGATAAATCATCTGTTTGACGCTTCAACTGTTCGCCGATCAGGTTTGTCTGGGCCTCGACCCTGTCGGAACGTTTGCTCAGGTCGACAGCATAACCGTGCAGAATTTCCGCCCCGTGCCCGACCTTGCCGACGGCGATGTCCGATTCTTTCAGCAGCGCTTCCAGTTGATGGCTCAGGGTGTCGCCCACCGACCCCGCCATGCCGACGGTTTGATCAGACATATCCTTCAACTCCCGGATACGCTCGCGGAAGGTGTCGGCGGCGGTGCGGGTCATCTCGGCCACTTCTTCGGAAGTCCGTGACAATTCCTGGTTGCGACGATTCAAGACGTCGCTCATGTCTTCGGCCCGGGTCGAGGCGCGCTCCGAAGTGGTAACCATATCGTGGGAATGCTTGAACAAAATTTCGCCGGCGTGCTGGGCGCGCGCCGTCGCCTTTTCCGTAACCGCCCGAAGGTCTTCTGACTGACGGCGCAGCGACTCGGCGATCGCCTGGGCCCTGACATCGGCATCTTCCGATGCTTTTGTTAACGCCAGTGTCCGGCTCTGCACCTGCTCGTTGATTTTTTCTGCTCGCACGCTGGCTTCATCGGAAACCTTGCTGAGTTCCCGGGCCTGACGGCGCAACGCTTCGGTAATTTCATGAACCCTTGCTTGTGCCGTGTTCGACGGATAGGTCAATTGCCTGAGCTGCCAACCCAATGCCTGTGTTTCAGTCCTGATCTGACGTCCACGTTCGAAAAATGCGACGACCATCCACAACAATGCCAGCGGCGTCAACGTACCGGCCGCCATACCACCGATTTCATGAGGCAACAGGGCCGACAAGTCGGAAAAAGCGATCTGCTCGTTGATAAAGGTGAGGCTGAACCATAACCAGACGGCGCTTAAAACGACTCCGGCAAGGGTCGCCAGTCGGTATCGGATGTAGAACGGCGGGGCCCAACGATCAAGCGTGTCATCGGCCACGGAGGCGCCGGGCGCACTGCCCAGTCCGTCGATTCCGATGTCAAAACCTTGTTCGGAAAGGTCGGACGCCGGATCGATGGCGCCTTCCTGCGGGCCTTGCTCTTGTCCGGTAATCTTTTTGACCATGACCAACCCCCGTTATCATTCGTGGCCCGAACGCGCACAAACGGCGCACCTCAGGAACTCCGCAGTAACACGACATCATACACGATCAACATGATGTGGGTAAACGAAGAAACAGCACCAAATATTGTGGAAAACCTGTGGATAAGCAGGCTTTAAGGGCTCAGAACAGGTGCTGGCCGCCGGTTACCCAGACCTCGGTCCCGGTGACATAGCTGGAATCGTCGGAACACAGGTAATAGATGGTGCCCGCCACATCCATGGGTGAGCCCATGCGTTCGAGGGGAATACGGGGGATCAGGGCCTCGTATTCGGGCTGCACCATATCCGTCTCGATCTCACCGGGGGCAACCGCATTGACCCTGACATCCAGGGCCGCAAATTCGTTGGCCAGTTCCCGGGTCAGCGCCGAAAGCGCCGCCTTGGAAATGGAATAGGCGGAACCGGCGAACGGGTGGATCTTGTGCCCGGCAATAGAGGTAACGTTGACGATGGCCCCCTTGCCCTGATGCAGGGGGGCGGCGAAGCCACGGGCCAGCTTCAGGCCGGCGAAGAAATTGATCTCGAAGACTTGGCGCCAGGCATTCAGATCACCGTTCAGGCAGCCCAAACGTTCCTTGTAGGGCGCCTTTGGCGACATGCCGGCATTATTGACCAGGCCATGCAGGGGTTGCCCTTCAAGGGCTGCATTGGCCTGTTTGATGAACGAAGCGATGGAGTCGGCATCGGCCAGGTCGGTCGGGATATGACAGGTCCAGTTGGGATCGCGCTTGCATTCGGCCGGGGTATCGTCCCGGGAACAGGTGATGATCCGCCAGCCGCGCTCCAGAAAAAGCGTCGCCGTGGCATGGCCGATGCCGCGACTGGCCCCGGTAATGATGACATTTTTGCGGTTTTCGTTCATGGCGCAACGTTAAGATGAATTGACCTAATGCGCCATCAAAACCGGAATTTCGGCGTTTTCCAGCACATGCCGGGTGACCCCGCCCAGAATCAACTGGCGCATGCGTGAATGGGTATAGGCACCCATGACCAAAAGATCGGCGCCCATGGCCTTGCATTCGGCGAGCACCGCCTCGCCGACCTGAGAGCCGGACGCGGCCAGAGTCTTAACCTCGGTGGCAACCCCATGACGGGCGAAATAATCGACCAGTTCGGGCGCGATTCCGGAAGGCACCTTGTCGCTTTCCACCGTCAGCACGACAACGTTGTGGGCTTTGCGGATCAACGGCATGGCCGCGGCAACCGCTTTCGACGCTTCGGCGCTGCCATTCCAGGAAACGGCGATCTTGTGGCCGATCCGGGCCGGGGGTGACGGCGGGGCCATCAGCACCGGACGGCCCGTTTCAAATAACGAGGCATTGATGGTCATGGTCGCCGAGGCATCAGATTTTTCCGTCGGGCGTGCCTGAACGATCAGGTCTGACAGCCGCCCCTTCAGGGCCATGACCTCGTCTTCATGGCCGGTGACATTAGTCAATTCTGCTGAAGCACCTTCCGATGCCGGCGGACGTTCGCTGAGCGGCATGGACATGCTTGCGCACATTTCATCGAACATGGCCTTGGCCTTAGCGGCACGTTCCTGGGAGTCTTTTTCGGAAAGCTGGATCATTTCCTCGATGATCGCCGCCGACATCCCTTCGCCCAGCAACGGCACCGCATCTTTCGAATCAACATTCACATGCAATGCACATACATAGGCCCCAAGATCGCGGCCAAGCGTAAAAGCCGCTTGCAGCGCCGGCCTGGACGCTTCGGAACCGTCAACGGGAACCAGGATTGTTCTGATCGTCATGACACCCTCCTCAATAACTCAAATAAGCCTGTAGTTTAGGTCTTTCAATTATGCGCCTTTAAACCAATGGAAAACAGACCCTTATCAAGGGTTTCCCGAGCCGGGCCGGAACTATCTATATGAGTCCAATCAATGGTACCCAGATCATAGGAAAGCTGGTTTCGCACCACATCCTCATCGGCGTCCGATGCATTGTTGCGGCGATTGGCTGCCCGTTCCATCATCACCTCGGGCGGGGCTTCCAGCCACAAGCCATGGAACGGCACGGCAAGATCTTCGGCCACGGCGGCGATGGCGCGGCGTTGTTCTGGAAGCGCGAATACCGCATCGGCGATTACCGATTGCCCGGCGGCCAGGGCGGTCCGTGCCTCGTCATAAACGGCCCGGTAGGTCCGCAGGGTCATTTCTGCCGTATAACCATCGGCAGCCAACCGGGTCAGCGCATCAACACCGGCAAGGCGCTTCCTGAGAACGTCGGAACGGGCCACCCGCGCCCCCGGCGCAGCCCCGATGTAGGGCGCCAGTTCCCGGCCCAGGTGCGACTTACCACTACCCGACAGGCCGCCGACGGCGATCAGGCAGGGTGGCGGCGGGTTCAGGTAATCGCTTGCCAGAGCCAGATAGGACCGGGAGTCATCGGCGGCGGACGTGGTCGCCGCCACATGGGCCCGGATCATGGCGCGCAGGTTGAGGAACAGCGGCAGGCACCATAGCCCGCCCGAGTCGTCGGTGATATCCAGATAACGATTAAGCGCAATATTGGCAAGCCGCCGAAGGCCGCGATGATCCAGGTCCATCAGCAGAAACGACAGATCGTAAAGCACATCGATGTCGGCGAAGGTATCTTTGAATTCGATGGCATCGAAAAGAGTCGGATGCCCGTCATCAAGAAAAATATTTCTCAAATGAAGATCGCCATGGCAGTGGCGCACCCGTCCCCGGCGGCGGCGTTCATCAAGCAAATCGCCGCAGGCACCGTTGATCATGTCCATGCTTGCTGCGGTCATGGCGGCAATGGCATCCATATCCAGAATCCCCGGGCCGACTACTTCGAAGGTTGCGGCGTTTCCGATAACCGTTGTCGCCAGCCCTTTGCGGGTATCTGCATCGGGGCGCAGTGCGGCATTTTCATGAAAGCGGGCGATGTTTGTCGCAAGCTCGCCCATTAATTTTGAGTCGAGCTTTCCGGCCACCGCCAATCGGTCGAACAAGGTGTCCTGATCGAAACGCGCCATTTCGACCAGCCAGTCGACGACGTCCCCAGCGCCGCCCAATGCCAACCTGCCATTTTTATTGCGGGTAACGGCGACGGTACCTTTGTAAAGTTCCGGCGCGGTGCGGCGGTTGACGGTAACTTCCGCCTCGCAATACTTCTTGCGCGCGGCCAGGGTCGAAAAATCCAGATAGGGGTACGTGACGGCGCGTTTCAGCTTGTACGCATGACCTGCGATCAGGAACACCACCGAGATATGGGTCTCGATGGTCTCGACCGGCCCCGCCGCGCCGTATGTTTCCGGGCGGGATAGGAAGTCAATGATCTGTGACTGGTCAGTTGCGTCCATAACAGGTGATATTAGCGTGCTTTGCGCCCGCAAGGTATGAGCCGGATCAATTCTCAGGCGATACGCCCTTTTCGTCGTCGCGCATGACCACGTAGATCGCCGGAATAACCAACAGGGTCAGCGCCGTCGAGGAGGCTAGCCCGAACACCAGCGAAATGGCCAGCCCCTGAAAGATCGGATCGGGCAGGATGAAGGCGGCGCCGATCATGGCGGCGACGGCGGTCAGGAAAATCGGCTTGAAGCGGATGGCGCCGGCTTCCAGCAGCACCTGGCGCAACGGGGTTTTACCATCCTGACGATGACGAATGAAATCTACCAGCAGGATCGAGTTGCGGACGATGATCCCGGCCAGCGCGATAAAGCCGATCATCGATGTCGCACTAAAGGGCGCAGAGAACATCCAGTGGCCGATCATGATACCGATCAGGGTCAGCGGTACCGGCGTCAGGATAACCAGGGGCAACTTGAAACTGCCGAACTGGCCGACGACCAGCAGATAGATGCCAATTAATGCAAAAATAAAAGCCAGCCCCATGTCGCGGAAAGTGACATAGGTGACTTCCCATTCCCCGTCCCATAGCAAGGTCAGCCCGCTTTCGTCTTTTGGCTGTCCGTGATAGGCAATGGCCAGCGGCCCGGCTTCGCCCCAGTCGATCCCGGCAAGGGCTTCTTCGACGGCAAACATGCCGTAGATGGGCGCCTCAAATTGGCCGGCCATTTCACCGGTCACCAGTTCGGCAAAGTATCCGTCCCGGCGGAACAACGGATGCGATGCCCGTTCCCGTTTTAGGCGAACCACATCGCCGAGCTCTACATTTTGGCCGCTGTCGGCGGCGACACCCGGCGCCGGGACCGGTGTCGATAAAATTCTTTCGCCCATAGTTAGTGCCTGTTTGGGCAGACCGACCGTGATCTCGACCGGATTGACGCCATCGCCACGCTGGGAATAACCGACGCTGACGCCGCCGATCAGGGCTTCCAGAGTGTCATAAACGGCCTGCTCCTGAACGCCGAAGAATTCCAGGCTTTCCTGATCGATCTCGACGCGCAGGCGTTCCTGCGGAACACCCAGAGAATCATCCACATCGACAACATAATCCACCGACTCGAATGCCTTTCGTACCTTGCGCGCGGCGGCCCGGCGGCTTTCCGCATCGGGGCCGTATATTTCCGCCAGCAGGGTGCTAAGGACGGGCGGTCCCGGCGGCACCTCGACCACCTTGATGGCGGTTCCATCGGGCACGTCGAGTCCGGCAAGCAGGCGGCGGACTTCCAACGCTATATCGTGGCTCTGGCGGTCCCGGTCACCTTTCGGCAGCAAGTTAATCTGCAAATCACCCTGCCACGTTTCGGACCGCATGTAGTAATGACGCACCAGCCCGTTGAAGTTGAACGGCATGGAGGTTCCGGCATAGGCCTGCATGTTGGTCAGTTCGGGAATGTCCTTTATACGCCCGGCGGCCGCCAGCAGAACACGTTCGGTCATTTCCAGGGACGCCCCTTCCGGCAGGTCAACGACGATCTGCAATTCGGATTTGTTATCGAAGGGCAGCAACTTGACGGTGACGCTCTTGGTCGCAAAAAGCCCCATGACCGCAACGGTAACCAATCCAACGCCAACAAGAAACTTGATCGAGCGCATACGTCCGACCAGCAATGGGGTTGCTACTTTCAGGTACAGGCGGCCCAGCATGCCGGGATCGTTTTCTTCGTCGCCATGGTGTTCAAGTATCTTTGCGGTTTCCGCGTCGGCGTTATCTTTGCCGCGAAAGGCAATTTTATAGAGCAGCCACGGGGTAATCATCATGGCGACAAAATAAGAAAAGATCATGGCCGCCGAGGCATTTGCCGGTATGGGGCTCATGTACGGCCCCATCAGGCCGGAAACGAACATCATCGGCAGCAGCGCCGCGACGATGGTCAGGGTGGCGATAATGGTCGGGTTGCCGACCTCGGCGACCGCTTCAATGGTCGATTCAACGGGTCGGCGGATGCCGCCCTTGGACCAGTGACGAACGATATTTTCGACGACGACGATGGCGTCATCAACCAGAATACCGATGGAAAAAATCAGGGCAAACAGGCTGACCCGGTTGATGGTGTAGCCCATCATCCACGATGCGAACAACGTCATCAGGATGGTTGTCGGCACCACCACCATAACCACGGCGCCCTCGCGCCAGCCCATGGTGAATGTAATCAACAGTACGATGGAAACCGTCGCCAGGGCCAGATGGAACAAGAGTTCGTCGGATTTTTCGGTTGCCGTTTCGCCGTAATTACGAGTCACCACCACATCGACGCTGGTCGGCACCAGCCGTCCCTTGACGGTTTCCAGGCGAGACAACAGGTCGTCGGCGACAGACACCGCATTGGCCCCGGTGCGTTTGGCAAATGCCAGGGTGACCGCGGGAACACGGCCCAGATTGCCTTTATCGTCGCTTTCCAGATACCAGACCCGTTGCTCCAGTTGTTTCGATCCGACGATGACATCGGCGACATCTTTGACATAAACAGGCCGTCCATCCCGCGCCGTGATCAGCAGCAAACCGATATCCGGCAGCCCGGACAGGGTCTGACCGGCAACCACCGGCAGCGCCCGGCCATCGTCACGTACCGTGCCCACATGAAAGGATCGGTTGGCGTTGGCCACCTTGCTAACAAGCTGGCTTAAGGTAACACCGTACAGGGACAGCTGTTCGGGGTTCGGCTCGACGCGGATCTGGTCGGGCCGACCGCCGACGATGAATGTCAGGCCGACATCCTTGACCTTCGACAATTCAAAAAGAAGTTCTTCGGCAATATCGTAAAGGGCGTTGTCGTTCCAGCGCGCCGCGACGTCGGCGGCAGGTTTCAGGGTCAGGGTAACGATCGGAACATCGTTGATACCGCGCCCGACGATCAACGGTTCCGGAATGCCAATCGGCAAGCGGCTCATGTTGGCGCGTATCTGGTCATGCACGCGAACAATGGCGACGTCGGCCGATGTCCCCACATCGAAGCGCGCGGTGACAACCACACGGTCGTCCTCACTTAATGAATAGACATGCTCGACAGCATTGATCCCCTTGATGATGTCTTCCAGGGGCTCGGTCACGAGTTCAACCGCATCGGCCGCCTTGTAGCCGTCGGCGCGGATCATGATATCGACCACCGGCACGCTGATCTGCGGCTCTTCTTCGCGGGGCAACGCCATCAACGCGACAATGCCGACGGCGATGGAGGCCAGTAGGATCAGCGGCGTCAGGGGCGATTGCAGGAACGTTTTGGTAAGGGCGCCGGATAGTCCGAGTTTCATGGAAATTTTCCCAGCCCTAACGCGCGTCCGGGACGACCAGAATATCACCGGCTTTCAGTCCCGATAGAATTTCAATACCGCCGGGCGCATCCATGCCCGGCTGTACGACGACTTCGCCGACGCCTTTAATCATGGCAAAGGTCACCCCGAAACGGCTGAACAGGTAAGTGCCGGGAATGATGACGGTTTCACGCGTGCCCGACCCCACATAGACGCGTACCCGCTCGCCGACGAAAAAATCGCCCAGTCCGGCGACGGTAACATCGGCGATGACCCGGCCCTGGCGCAGTTCCGGGTAGACCTGGTGGATAATGCCTGTGTGCGGCTCGCCGTCATCACCGACGGTGACGGCGTTGCCGACCTTGATAAAGCGGGCGTGACGTTCCGGCAGTTGCAGACGCAGGATATAGCCCTTGGCGGCAATGGTCGCGACCGGTTCGCCCGGCAATATGACGGCCCCTTCGGTGACATGCACCCTGGTGACCCGGCCAGAAACCGGCGCCCTGACCACACCCTCGGCACGTTGCTCGGAAACCACCGACAGTTCCGCCTGCAGGGCTGCCAGATCACGTTCGATCACATCGAAACCGGCTTCAGCCTCCTCCAGCCTTTTCTTTGGGATGGTTCCTGTTTCCGTTAGCTTGCGGGCTCGCTCCAGGGCCGTTGCCGCCAGCTTCTTTTGCGCCTTCAGTGAATCGGCGTGAGCTTCCAGCGCATCCATGCGCAACCGCAGTTTGGTATCGATAACGGTAGCGATCGGCGACCCTTCCTCGACCTTGCTGCCTTCATCAACGACCAATTGGGTGACCGTGCCGCCGATGCGGGCACGGGCCCCGATAACGTCGGCCGTCTCGACGGTGGCGAACACCGCTTTCCTGTCTTCAATCTGGGTTTTTTCGACCGTCAGCTCGGAAACGGCCATGGCCGAATGCCCGTGAAACACTGTCAGAATCCCAAAGCTGAGATAAATTACCTTATTAATCAAAGACTTCATTGGTTTTTCCCAAATGTATGGAACAACTTGATCTCTAATATATTAGCGTTTGCTTATAAATCAAGTTTTGTTTATAAACCAAAACTGGATTTACCCAATAAACAACAATCTGGAGCTTTTCTCATGAGCATCGACCGTATGGTATTCGCCTTTGGCGGCTTCGTCGTCCTGATCAGCGTCGCCCTGTCAAATTACCACAATCCCAACTGGATGTGGCTGACAGTTTTCGTTGGCGCCAACATGTTCCAGGCGGCGTTCACCAAGTTCTGCCCGCTGGCCATGATTCTCAAGAAACTGGGGGCCAGCCCCGGCAAGGCCTTCAGCTAATTTATAAGTTCGTATTGATTTTACGGACTACTTGGTAAAAATTGGGGCTCTCAAATCATCAGAGAGCCCCGTTGCCATGTCAGACCAACAGAATGAAGCCGAGTGCAATGCCTTGTCACGCAGTGAGCCTTCATTGCCGGCTAACTGGTATTATGATCCCCTCCACTACGCCCAAGAAGTAAAGTCAATCTGGCAACGCACATGGCTTTATGTTTGCCACACCGATGCTCTTGCCGAGCCGCTTACTTACCGGACCCTGGAAATTGGCGATCAAAGTGTCGTTGTGCTGCGCAGTGCAGAGGGAGAGTTGCGGGCGTTCCACAACTCCTGTCGGCACCGCGGCTCGATCCTGTGTACGGAACGTCAAGGGCGGCTCAAATCAAAGCTGATTGTGTGTCCCTATCACCAATGGTCTTACGCGGTTTCCGACGGCCATTTGGCTCGCACGTCCTCGTTTAAGGAGCCGGAAGGCTTTGACAAGGCGGACTACCCCCTGTTCCCGGTAGCTGTTACCGAATGGCGCGGCTGCATCATGATCAATCTCGATCCCGCTGCCCGCTGGGATATGCAACAGGTTTTTAGCTATTCCCCTGAAAACCTTGCCAACTATCCACTCGAAGACATGGTCGTCGGGCATACTTGGCGAAAGGTGATGAATTGCAACTGGAAGACATTCTGGGAGAATTTTAACGAATGCCTCCATTGCCCCAACATACACCCGGAACTCGGCAAACTTGTCCCTTTGTACACCCGCCGCATTATGGAGCCGAAAGACCAGCCGGACTGGCCGCAGCATCAGGGGTCAGACGATCCCAAATTCCGTGGCGGCCTGGCCAAGGGTGTCGAAACATGGTCTATGGACGGCAGCGCCCAGAACCATGTGATCGAGTCACTTAATGACGAGGACCTGAGCCGTGGCTACTCCTACGGCGTGTCAATGCCCAGCGTCTTTATTGGTGCCTATGCGGACCACGTTCGCATAGTACGGTTGCTGCCGATTGGCCCCGAGCAAACCGAGTTGGTAGCTGAATGGCTGTTCGAAAAAGACACCCTGAATGCGGCCGACTACGATATGTCAAATGTCGTCGATTTCGCCAAGCTGGTCATGGGCCAGGATTCGGCCGCCAGTGAACTCAACCAGCGTGGCATGCATGCCGCCCCGTTCAAGCAAGGCGTTTTGATGCCTGAAGAATACGAGATCAAGGATATGCACGACTGGATACGCGCCCACCTGGCTTAAAATTATCCCGTAAAATCCTTCCGCCTTTCATCGACGCCGACCGGGTCTTCGTGGATCAGCACCTCGGCGTTGGGAAAGGCGGCTTCAATTTTATACATGACGTCCTCGGCGATGATGTGGGCGTCATGAAGGGTTATGTCCGGCTGCATTTCAAGGTGCATCTGAATAAACGTATCAAGCCCCGAAGACCGGGTTCTTAAGTCATGGATGCCGTGAACGTCCGGATGGCCGTCTGCAATGTCGGCAATACGCTGGCGATCCTCGGCCGGTAATTCACGGTCCATCAACAAATGCAGCGAACCCGCCCCCACTTCCCAGGCCCCCTTGAAGATATAGGCGGCGATGGCGATGGCGAATAACGGGTCGGCAAGCGGAAATCCTAATCTCGACGACAACACCAGCGAAATGACGACGCTGATATTGACCAGCACATCCATTCTGTAATGGACGGTATCGGCAGCGATGGCGATCGACCCGGTGCGCGTGACCACATACCTTTGGAACATCACCAGCCCGACCGTCATGACAATCGACAGCGCCATCACCGCATAACCGATTTCCGTATTGACGATGACCTGTGGATTGAACAGGCGGTCGCCAGCCTCAAGCAGCAGAAACAGGGCCGAACCGCTAATGAACGCCGCCTGCGCCAGCCCGGCCAGTGGTTCCGCCTTGCCGTGTCCGAAACGGTGCTCGGCGTCGGCCGGTTGCAGGGCATGGCGGACGGCCAGCAGGTTGACGGCGGAAGCGGCAACATCGAGCAGGGAATCGGTCATGGTCGACAACAAACTGACCGAATCGGTCATCACCCAGGCGGCAAACTTGACGCAGACAAGCACCGACGCCGTGGCGACGGCGGCATAGGTGGCGATACGCATCAGCCGGGGGTTGGTTTCACTACTCATGATCGCCTCAGGGATACAGGGTTTCGCTCGTCCAGCCATGGTCGGTGCGATGGAACACCAGGCGTTCATGCAAGCGGAATGGCCGGTCGCTCCAGAACTCGATCATCCGGGGCGCGATTCGGTAGCCGGACCAGAATTCCGGCCGCGGGATATCACCCACATGAAACTTTGCAGTAAATTCAGCAACCCTTTTTTCAAGCTCGAAACGTCCCTTCAGGGATTGTGACTGTTTCGACGCCCAGGCGCCGATTCGGCTGGTGCGGGCCCGCGAAGCAAAATATTCATCGGCTTCGGCACCATCGACGGCGGTCACCGTCCCTTCGATGCGGATCTGGCGTTTCAGGGATTTCCAGTGGAAACACAACGCCGCTTGCGGATTGCCGTCGAGCTCTTTGGCCTTTCGGCTGCCAAGGTTGGTGTAGAAGGTAAACCCGGCCTCATCGACGCCCTTCAACAGCACCATACGCGCCGAGGGAACCCCATCGGGCGTCGCCGTTGCCAGGGTCATGGCATTGGCGTCGCTGGGCTCCAGCCTTGCGGCTTCGGCGTACCAATCGTTAAATAATTCAATAGGATCGCGGTCCGTGATGACAGTCATAGTGTCCTTGCTTTAATATCCATCCTGACAGCCCCATACATAACAGGAAATGGCATGAACAAAATAGCCCCGCTGTTGTTTTCCCTGGTTTTGCTGGCCGCCTGCTCGGGTGGCAAAAACCACACTGGCGAGAACGTAGGACAGGCCGCTGGTGCCGTAATTGGCGCCGTCGTCGGTTCCGGAGTCGGGAGTGGCAAGACCAACGCCCTCGCCGTCGGGCTGGGGGCGATCCTCGGCGCTGTGCTCGGCAAAGAGCTGGGGCGTACAATCGACGAGATGGATCGTGATATAGCCGAGAAAGCCGCCAAAGAAACCCTTGAAACAGCACAAGCCGGTGAAACGGTCAGTTGGAGTAACCCGGACAGCGGCAATTCGGGAACCTATACGCCGACCAGCGATCCCGAAGAGGAAGACGACGAAGTGTGCCGAAACTTCGAATCGACTGTTTTCATAGACGGCAAGGAGCAAAAGGCCGAGGGTCGGGCCTGCCAGCAATCTGACGGTACCTGGAAAATTGTTGAATGAAAGACCCCTATACAGTCCTGAGTGTTGCCCGTAATGCCAGCGGCGATGACATAAAAAAGGCCTATCGCAAGCTTGCCCGCGAATTGCACCCGGACAGCGCACCAGGAAATCCAAAGGCTGAAGACCGCTTCAAGGATCTGTCCACGGCTTACGAAATACTATCAAACGCCAAGAAAAGAGCGAGCTATGACAATGGGGACATCGATGCCACCGGTAATCCGGTTGCCCGTGACGGTCGGAGAGCCCACCCCCGGTCATCCCCTAATGGAGCGAAAGGACACCCTTTCGAGGATTTTTTTAAACGCCACACAATGAATCGCACCGCCGGCCTGAAGATAAACGGCAGCGACGTTTCCTATTCCCTGAAAGTTGATTTTCTGGACGCTGCCGGGGGGGCCGAAAAAAACGTCAGTATGACCAACGGCAAACGTCTGGTCGTCAAGATTCCGCCCGGAACAAACGACAGACAGGTGCTGCGCCTGAAGGGCCAGGGCATGGAAGGCGTCGGCGGCGGCATAAACGGCGATGCTCATGTTGAAATAATCATCATTCCCGACCGCCTTTACAGCAGCAAAGGCAATGATGTGCTGATGGAATTTGCGGTCACCCTGCAAGAAGCCATACTCGGTGGACGGGCCGAAGTGCCGACCATTCACGGACCCGTAAATGTCACAATTCCCAAGGGCTCGAACACCGGTACGGTGCTGCGGCTCAAGGGTAAGGGTATCAAAAAAGCAAAGGCAAAAAGCCCAGGAGACCAGTTGGTTTCCTTAAAAATCCTGTTGCCGGAAAAACCGGACACGGCGCTGACCGAATTTGTCGAAAAATGGGCCAAGGACAATGATTACGATGTCCGCGGTATGGGTTTAAAACCAAACAAGGCGGAAGCGGATTAGGGTTTTTCCTGTTCCTGTTTTCGCATACTGCGCCAGTCCTGTAACGACGCCGTCATCACGGCACCGCCCAGAACCACCGTCCACGACAGAAACATCCAGATCAGAAATACCGGCACTACGGACAGTGCACCGTAAATAATCTTGTAGGTTGGAAACAAAACCAGATAGATCCCGAACAACCAGCGCAATGCGGAGAACAGCAGGCCAGCGACAAGACCGCCCAAAAAGGCATCGCGCCAGGCAACGGGTCGGTTTGGAACCATTTTATAAAACAGCACAAATCCCATAACCATAATAGACGCCGGCATGACACGGGTGATCCAGCTAAGGGAGCCGGTGTATTCCTCTACCCCCAGTCCCCTGGTCAGGGCAAAGATATAGGTAGCAAGACTGAAACTGACGGCCAGCACCAGGGGGCCGGCAATCAGCGCTGCCAGATAGACACCCAGCCGGATCAGGATCGGGCGCTGTCGTTCGACCCGGAAAATGATGCTCATTTCGGCAAAAATGGTGTTAATCATGATGATCGACACCACCACCAACCCGGCAATGCCAAAAGTCGTCATATTTCTGGCGCTAGCGATGAACCCGTTAAGGGATTCTTCCACCTTGTCGCTGGATTCCGGCATCAGGTTGGCGAACACAAAATTCGTCAGTTCACCGCGAAAACCCTCCAGCGCGGGCACCGCCGCCAGGACAGCAAAAATAATGGCGACCAGCGGCACCAGTGCCAGAACAGACACATAACTGAGCGATCCCGCCACCACCCGGCAACGGTCTTCCCCGTAACGCCCGAGCGCATAGGCCAGAAACGAGCCCGAAGCCTTGCATCCTTTGATGAGCCTTTGACCGAGGATTCCTGACAGCAACATGCTCTCCTTCAATTGACCCGGCGGATATGATCATATAACACGTGGGTGCTTGGCTTTTCCCGCTTATGCGACTCGTATATTATGATAGGTTAGGTAAGCCGGATATGGTCAACAATTGGTTTGTTATTTGAAAAAGGGGATTACATGACCTCCGTTGAACCGCTGATGAAGGGCAAAAAAGGCCTGATCATGGGGGTCGCAAATGACCGTTCCATTGCCACCGGTATTGCAAATGCCGTCCACGCGCAGGGCGCAGAGCTTGCGTTTACCTATCAGGGCGAGGCTTTGCTCAAAAGAATCACGCCGATCGCTGAAAAAATGGGCTCGGATATCATCCTTGAATGCGATGTCAGCGACATGGCAAGCATGGACAAGGTCTTCGACGAAATCGGCAAACAGTGGGGGAAACTGGACTTCCTTGTCCATGCCATCGCCTATTCGGACAAAGAAGAACTGAAAGGCGCCTACGTCGATACCAGCCGCGAAAATTTTGCCCGCACCATGGATATTTCATGTTATTCGCTAACCGCCGCGTGCCAGCGTGCGCGTCCGTTGATGCGCGATGGCGGTTCGATCATTTCACTGACCTACTACGGAGCCGAACGGGTGATCCCGCACTATAATGTCATGGGCGTTGCCAAGGCGGCGCTGGAAGCTAGCGTGCGTTACCTTGCCGAAGATCTGGGCCGCGAGAACATTCGCGTCAACACCCTTTCGGCCGGACCCATGAAGACCTTGGCGGCTTCCGGTATTGGCGATTTTCGCTATATCCTGAAGTGGAACGAGCTAAATTCTCCGCTCAGGCGCAATGTCACGCTGGATGATGTCGGCGGGGCGGGTATGTATCTGTTGAGTGATCTTTCAAGCGGCGTTACCGGTGAAACCCACCACGTCGATTGCGGCTATCACACCGTCGGCATGAAAGCTGTCGATGCACCCGACATTTCCACGGTCTGAAGGAGGTCTGACAGATGGCCGGAAATTCCTTTGGCAAACTGTTCACGGTAACAAGCTTTGGTGAAAGCCATGGCCCGGCCATCGGCTGCATCGTCGACGGCGTACCGTCACTGATCGAGTTGAACGAAGGCGATATTCAAGGCTATGTGGACAAGCGCCGCCCCGGCCAGTCTAAATTCACCACCCAACGCCAGGAATCGGACACGGTGCAGATCCTGTCTGGCGTGTTTGAAGGCAAGACCACGGGGGCACCCATCGGCCTGATGATCGTCAACGAAGATCAGCGTTCCAAGGATTACGACGACATCAAGAATAAGTTCCGACCCGGCCATGCCGATTACACCTATTTCAAAAAATACGGCATCCGTGATTATCGCGGTGGCGGTCGCTCCAGCGCCCGCGAAACCGCCATGCGCGTCGCCGCCGGAGCCATTGCTCGTAAAATTCTGGGCAACGGCGTCGAGGTTCGTGGCGCCATGGTCCAGATGGGCCCCCATGAAATCGACCGCGATAGCTGGGATTGGCAGGAAATCGGCAACAACCCGTTCTGGTGCCCCGACAAGGCGGCGGCGGTACGGTGGGAAGACTACCTTGATGATATTCGCAAACAGGGCTCGTCCATCGGCGCGGTTATCGAAATTGTCGCCAGCGGTTTGCCGGCAGGGCTCGGCGAGCCGGTGTTCGATCGCCTGGATGCCGACCTGGCCAAGGGGTTGATGAACATTCCCGCCGTCAAGGGGGTCGAAATCGGCGCAGGATTCAAGGCCGCCACCCTGACAGGCCCCGAAAACGCCGACGAAATGCGCGCCGGCAAGGGCGGACTTCCAGAGTTCCAATCCAACAACGCTGGCGGTGTGCTGGGCGGCATTTCTACCGGCCAGGATATTGTCGCGCGCTTCGCCGTCAAACCGACAAGCAGCATCTCCGTATCCCAAAAAACCGTCGATAGCAAAAACAAGAATATGGATATCGCCACCAAGGGCCGCCACGACCCGTGCGTCGGCATTCGCGCCGTCCCCATTGGCGAGGCCATGGTCGCCTGCGTGCTGGCCGATCATCTGTTGCGCCACCGGGCGCAGTGCGGCGATTAACCATCCGTTCTATCTAACCATTTAAAATATATGAATATTATATACGTTTCCTATTTTTAACATAATTTTACTGTATATATTATTTAATTGACATTTATATTAGTGTGAATTAAACCATTTGAGTTCAAACCGAAATGTGATGACTATTGAGGACACTATCGTGGCCAGGGCACAGAACATGAGCAGCAAGCCGGAAACAACCGCCGACGTGGAAATCGTCGAGGCCGATGCCGAGACCGTCGCCAGATGGCTCGCCAACGGCGAAGCACTGCTTGTCGATGTGCGTGAAACGTCGGAATACGAACAGGAACATATCCCGGGGTCCATGCTGGTACCGTTATCCGTCCTCGATCCGGATACCTTCCCCCGCATCACCATCAAGAAACTTGTTCTACATTGCGCCATCGGCAAGCGTTCAGCCGCCGCCGCCAAGCAGTTGATCCAGGCTGGCCATACCCCGCCGATCAATCTGAAGGGTGGCATCAAGGCATGGCGCGAGGCTGGCCTTGAAACCGAAATCTTCGACCTGCCGCCGCCCCTGCCGGAAGCCAAGCCGGTGACAGTGGAAGAAGCCTTAAAGCCGTCCGACATTCCGCCCGGCAACATCCTGGTAGAGGAATTCATGAAGCCCCAGTGCATCGACTCCGAAGAACTGGCCCGCGACGTCGGCCTGCCGGTCAGTCATATCGCCGCCATCATCGACTCAGATCGCGCCATCGACGCCGATACCGCCTTCCGCCTTGGCCGTTATTTCTCGACCACCGAGGATTTCTGGCTGCGCCTGCAAATAGCCTACGATCTGGAACAGGCGAAAAAGCGTTCCGGCGACGAGATCCAGCGCACCATCACGCCGCGCAAACATAAAGAAATAAAAACCGGCGTCACATACGGCTGCTAATTTAAGCGCCGTCGAAAACAGCGGCGATCAGAAATTCAATATTACCTTCCGGCCCGGTGATCGGGCTTTCTTCTACGCCGAGCACCCGCCAGCCGGGCAAGCCGCCCAACCAACTGCTGATCCGTTCGCAGACCTCTTCGTGCTGGGCAGAGTCACGCACCACCCCGCCCTTGCCCACATTGCCCTTGCCGACTTCAAATTGCGGTTTTATGAGCGCGATCAGTCGGGCACCGGGCAGAGCCAGCGCCAGGGTTGCCGGAAGTAACGTCTCGAGCCCGATGAAACTGGCGTCGCAGACAATCAACTGGATTTGTTCCGGCACTTGTTCAGGTGTCAGGTGGCGGGCGTTGGTGCGTTCCATCACCCGCACCCGGTCGTCCTGCCTAAGTTTCCACGCCAACTGCCCGTGCCCCACATCGACGGCGATGACATGCGCCGCACCATTGGTCAGCAACACATCTGTGAAGCCGCCCGTCGATGCGCCGATGTCAAGGCACGTCAGCCCTGTCGGATCGATTTTAAAATGCGATAACCCATGATCCAGCTTCAACCCGCCGCGCGATACCCAACGATGGTCCTGACCCTTGATTTCAATATTGATATGGGCGCCGACCTGCTGGCCCGGTTTATCAAGACGCCGGGTCTCGCTATAGACTTGACCGGCCATGATCGTGGCTTGCGCCTTGGTTCGGGTTTCAACAAGCCCGCGTTCGACCAGCAATTGGTCGAGCCTAATTTTTTTATCTTTTCCGGTCACTTAAACAACAGTGCATCAAGCCCACGCACCAGTCCCTTGACCTGCATCGCCTTTTTCGCCGCCAGCAGGGTTCCCGCCACATAAGGTGCGGCGCTTGGGCCGGCTTCATGGAAAATTTCAAGGCGCTCACCCTCAAGTCCAAAAACGGCGCCACAACGCAGGGTATACCCGGGCAGCCGCACACTATGAACCTGCACCCCGTTGATGGTGGCGCCGCGTGCCTCAATCGGTCCATGCAGGCTGTCCATAGAACGCACCTGCTTGGGTTGCTGTACGTCGCCCAGCTTCTCGGCCAGCTCGCGGCCGGTGCCGCTGGGCACGTCTTCCTTTTCCGCCCAGGCGTAATCCAGCACCTCGAACTGCGGCACGTTGCGGGCTGTCTCCAGTGCCAGACGTTGCATCAACGTCGCCGTGATACTGAAATTACCGCCGACGACGACACCGACGCCATTCGATTCGGCAGCCTTTTCGATGTCGTCGTAATCTTGCGCCGTTAACCCCGATGTACCGACGACAACGGCAATGCCCCGCTTGATGGCATAGAGGACATGGTCCTTGACCGTTGCCGTGGTGGTGTAGTCGACGAGGACGTCGGTTTTGACTTCAAGTGCCTCGGCCACCGATGATGAGACGACTACGCCGGCATTCTCACCAAGCCCAAGAACCTGGCCAATATCGCGGCCTGCCGTGGCCTGGGCGACGGTGCCGGTCAGGGTAAAGGCATCGCTGTTCAGCACACCCCGAACAACCGCCGAGCCGGTCCAGCCGGTCGCCCCTGCGACACAAATTCTGATGGTCATACTTTAAAAGGCATAGGGTCAGGCCCTGGCTGGCTTGCTGCTCGGCTTGCGGGTCTCTGCCTCGACCGATGCTTCCTTATCCACACCAAGCGCGGCGAGAGCGGTGTCAATAATATTGGCCGCCTGCAGGCCCGCCAACTCATACTGGGTGACCGGCTTTTCCTGGTCGATCATCGTGTCCGGCAGGGTCATTGGCCGGAACCGCAGCCCGCCGTCGAGCAATCCTTCGCCGGTCAGGAACTGCATGACATGGGCGGCGAAACCACCGGGCGAGCCTTCCTCTATGCTGATCAGGACTTTGTGGGATGTGGCCAGGCTGCGGATCATGTCGGTGTCCAGCGGCTTTGCAAAACGGGCATCGGCGACGGTCGTCGAAAATCCCTTGGCGGCCAGTTCGTCGGCAGCCTTGATTGATTCCTGAAGGCGTCCACCGAGGCTGAGAATGGCAATGGTCTTGCCTTCGCGCACGATCCGTCCCTTGCCGATTTCAAGCACATCACCCTTTTCCGGTAACTCGATGCCGATGCCTTCACCGCGCGGATAACGAACGCAGCTGGGCTTATCGTCGATGGAAGCGGCCGTTGCCGTCATGTGCATCAGTTCGGCCTCGTCTGACGGTGCCATGACGACAATATTCGGCAGGCAGCACAGATAGGCCAGATCATAAACCCCGGCATGGGTGGCGCCATCGGCACCGACAAGCCCGGCCCGGTCGATGGCGAAACGCACCGGCAACTTTTGCAAGACCACATCATGAACAAGCTGGTCATAGCCGCGCTGCAGGAACGTCGAATAAATTGTAGCGAACGGCTTATAGCCTTCGCAGGCCAACCCGGCGGCAAAGGTCACGGCGTGTTGTTCGGCAATACCAACATCAAAACAGCGATCGGGAAATTTTTCGCCAAATTTATCCAGGCCGGTGCCCGACGGCATGGCAGCCGTGATGGCGGTGATACGTTCATCGGCCTCGGCCTCTGCGATCAGTGCCTTGGCGAATACGCTGGTATAGGACGGCGCATTTGATTTCGGTTTATCCAGCTTGCCGGTCATGAAGTCGAATTTGCCGACGCCATGGTATTTGTCGGCGGCTTCTTCGGCCGGGCCGTAACCGTGGCCCTTCTGGGTGACCACATGCAGCAGCACCGGGCCTTGTTCCCTGTCATCACGCAGGTTTTTCAAAACCGGTAACAGATGATCAAGATTGTGTCCGTCAATGGGGCCGACATAAAAGAACCCAAGTTCCTCGAACAAGGTGCCGCCGGTAACCATGCCACGGGCATATTCTTCGGCGCGCCTGGCGACTTCTTCCAGACGATGCGGGAACTTCTTCGACATTTCCTTGGCGAAGTGCCTGAGCGTGCGATAGGACTTGGACGATATCAACCGCGATAAATAAGCACTCATGGCACCGACCGGCGGTGCGATCGACATATCGTTGTCATTAAGGATGACGATCAGCCGGGAATCCATCGAACCGGCATTGTTCATGGCCTCGTAGGCCATGCCGGCGCTCATGGCACCGTCACCGATGACCGCGATGACGTGGTTGTCGTCGCCCTTGTAGTCGCGCGCCACGGCCATGCCAAGAGCTGCTGAAATGGACGTCGAGCTGTGCCCGGCACCGAATGGATCATATTCGCTTTCGCTACGTTTGGTGAACCCGGACAGGCCGCCCCCTGTTCTGAGAGTCATCATGCGGTCGCGCCGCCCGGTCAGGATTTTGTGGGGATAGCATTGGTGACCAACATCCCAGATCAGCCGGTCGTCCGGCGTATTGAACACATGATGAAGCGCGACTGTCAGTTCTACCACACCAAGGCTGGCGCCCAGATGGCCACCGGTGATCGAAACCGAGCGTATGGTATCCTGGCGCACCTCGTCGGCAAGCTGGCGCAGCTGCTCGTCCGTGAAAGTCCGGATGTCGGCAGGTGAGGAAACAGTATCCAGTAGTGGTGTTTCTTGTTTTTCGTTCACGAACACATCCCCGTGCGATCCATATTCCGGACCTCAATTGCGTCTTTTTACCACAAAATCAGCCAATTGGCGTAAAGAGTCTGCTTTTTCTGCAAAAACTTCAAGATGGTCGGCGGCCTGATCGGCCAGCATTTGAGCCTGCTCCCGGGCCCTTTCGATGCCAAGCAGCGTGACGAAAGTCTTTTTGCCGGCAGCAATATCCTTTCCGGTCTTCTTGCCGACCGTATTTTCGTCGCCTTCCACATCCAATAGATCATCGGCGATCTGGAATGCCAACCCCAGATCATGAGCAAAGGCATGCAGTGCATGACGCGCACCCTCGGTTGCTTTTCCCAGTATGGCCCCGGCCTCACAGGAAACGGCAATCAACATGCCCGTCTTCATCCGTTGCAGGCGCGTAATTTCGGGTATCATCAGCGTATGATGCTCGGCCACAAGATCGAGCATCTGGCCACCGACCATGCCTTCTGCCCCGGCGGCGCGGGCCAGTGCCAGAACCAGATCGGCGCGTACCTTGGGATCATCGTGGGTGGCTTCATCGGACAGCACCTCGAACGCCTTGGTCAACAGGGCGTCCCCGGCCAGGATCGCCGTCGCCTCGTTAAACTTGATATGACAGGTCGGCTGACCGCGGCGCAGCTCATCATCATCCATGGCCGGCAAGTCGTCGTGAACCAGTGAATAGCAATGCACCATCTCAATCGCGGCGGCGGCACGCAGCGCCGACGATTGCCTGACATTAAATAGCCCGGCGCTGGCCATGACCATAAAGGGGCGAATGCGCTTACCGCCATCCAGGGTCGAATAACGCATGGCCTCGATCAGTTGACCCTCGGGGTCATCATGCATGGGGAAAAACTTGTCCAGGGCCTCATTCACGGCCTCGGCATTTTCCATAAGTAGTTTCTTGAAATCAGGCACGACGGCGGTTAATCCAGATCTGCCGGCTCGGAGGAGACATCGCCGCCGGCAGCCAGCACGACTTTCTCGACTCGGGCTTGGGCCGCCTTCAACCTGGCCTCGCAGTGATTCTTCAGGTTTGCACCCCGCTCATATGCCTTGATCGACGATTCCAGTCCACCCGAGCCTTCTTCAAGCTCGCGCACGATGTCTTCAAGTTCCTCGAGGGCATCTTCGAAGCTCAGTTTGGCGATGTCCGCCGGAATGCTGTTTTTAGCCATTTTCCCCTACCGCCATGAGTTCCCTGACATGGGCCGCTGCCGAAGCCGCCAGCGAGTCCAGATCATAACCGCCTTCCTGTACGGAAACGACCCTGTTTTTGCAACATTCCGCGGCCACGGACAAGAGTTCCCGTGTCACCCAGGCGAAGTCATCCTCGTGCAGCTCAAGATTGGCCAACGGGTCTGCCGCGTGGCCATCGTAGCCAGCCGAGATCATCAACAAATCCGGTTTCCATTGACGAAGCGCCGGCACGATGGTGTTCGTATAGGCGGCGCGAAATGCCTGGCTTCCAGAGCCCGGAGAAAGAGTCACATTGACAACATTATTATGGGCCCCCCGCTCACTTTCGTCTCCTGTTCCCGGATAGGCCGGCCACTGATGTGACGAGCCATAAAACAGCCCGGCATCGTTCTCAAATGAATGCTGGGTGCCGTTGCCGTGATGAACATCAAAATCGACGACGGCCACCCGTTCAAGCCCATGCACGGTACGCGCCTGCATGGCGCCGATGGCGACGTTGTTGAACAGGCAAAACCCCATGGCCCTGTCCCGTTCGGCGTGATGGCCGGGCGGTCGCACGGCGCAGTAGGCATTGGTCGCCTTTCCCCCGATAACATCATCGACGGCAGCACACACCCCCCCCGCCGCCAGCAGCGCCGCCTCGCCGCTGCCCGGCGACAGGGCGGTATCGGGATCAAGGTAAGCGTGGCCGCTGCCGGGGACGGTATCAAAAACCATTTTGACATAATCGGGGGCATGGACTCTTTCGATCTGCTCCATGGTGGCCGGCGGACAGGTGCGGCGCACAAGGGCCGCAAACGCGTCGGTTTCAAGGGCCGCCAAAGTGGCCCGCAAGCGGTCCGGGCGTTCGGGATGGCCCGCCCCCGGGTCATGCTCGATACAGAGCGGGTGGCTGTATAATACGGTCGGCATATGCCATTCTGACCAAATTCAACCGCCCTGCCAACGAGATGGTTGATTGACTGACATTTTCGGGGGAAACTCCCGCTCCGTAGACGGTTACGACCTGGGGAACACATTGAGACATCCGAATAAAATTAGCCTCCTGTTATCTGTTCTGGTGGTGCTGGTGAGCGCCTTGCCGGCGATTGCCCAGGAGGCGACGCCGGTCGGCGTCGATACGGTCATCGCCGAGCCGCTGAATCAAACCGTGCCGGTGATCGGACGCCTGATCGCATCGAAGGCTGGTGTGGTCGCATCACGCGCCGCCGGACCTATTGCCGAAATGAAGGCCCGGGTTGGCGACCGGGTCGAAAAGGGTGATATCATCGCGGTGCTGGTCAAAGACGTCATTCACTGGAAACACCAGCTTAGCAAAGCCGAGGCCGAACGGGCCGAGGCGGCATTGAAAACGGCGGAAGCTGTTCGTGACCTCAGGGCCCAGGAACTGAAGCGATTAAACCGGCTGAAAGAGTCGGCGGCTTTTAGTCAGGCCCGCCTTGAAGACAAGAACCAGGAACTGGTGCGCGCCATCAGCGCCGTCGCCGAAACCAAGGCAGGTCTTGCCCAAGTGTACGCCAATCTGAAGCTGGCCGAGATCAATCTATATAATGTGGATATCCGCGCCCCCTACGCCGGAGTCATTTCTAAACGCCACACCGATGTCGGGGCCTATGTGGCCATCGGCAGCCCGGTCATCAACATGATCGACGACAAACATCTGGAAATAGAAGCCAGCGTTCCATCCAGCCGGATCGACGGAATGACCCCCGGAACCGTCATTTCCTTCCGTCTTGAATCGGGGCATAGCCAACTGCAAGCCGACCTGCCGGCGACGGTGCGCGCTGTCGTGCCAGAAGAAGATGCACAAACAAGAACCCAAATGACCCGCTTCATTCCAAATTTCAACCTTGTGAAAAACCCCCTTGCCGCCAACCAGAGTGTTATTCTGAAAATACCTGCGGGTGGCACCCGCGATGTCGTCAGCGTCCACAAGGACGCTGTCCTGAACCGCAAGGGCAATAACATCGTCTATATTGTCGAGGACGGTGTCGCCAACATCCGCCCGGTAACGTTAGGCGAGGCCGTCGGCACCCGTTTTGTCGTTCTTGGCGGGCTTGCCGTTGGCGATCTGGTGGTGGTGCGCGGCAACGAACGCCTGCGCCCGGGCCAGAAAGTTTCCCATTAGTCAGGACGCCCCATGAACCTGATCCGCATCGCCATTGACCGACCGATTGCCATCACTGCCGCCGTGCTGATGATCATCATGTTCGGTCTGGTCGCGTTGCAGACCATCCCCATCCAATTGACACCCGATATCCGCAAACCAATCATTACCCTACGCACCAACTGGCCCGGCGCGGCGCCTGCTGAAATCGAGCGCGAAATCATCAACCGCCAGGAAGATGTTCTGCGTGGACTTGAGGGTCTGGAAAAAATGTCGAGCCGCTCGCAGGACGGGCGCGGTTCTATCTCGCTGGAATTCAACATAAATCAGGACATGGACAAGGCGTTGCTGCTGGTCGCCAACCGCCTCGACCGGGTCAGTGGTTATCCGGGCGAAGCGGATCAACCGACCCTGGACACCGCCGGCAGCGAGGATCGGCCCATCGCCTGGTTCACCCTGACTCGAATAGGCGGCAATGACCGCGACATACAAACATACGGTGATTTTGTTGAAGATTTCATACAAGATCGCCTGGAACGTGTTTCCGGAGTCGCCCTTGTCAATGTTTATGGCGGCGCCAAACGGCAAATGGAAATTATCGTTGATCCGTCGAAGATGGCCCGCTACGGCCTGACCGTGCCGCAGGTGGCACAGTCCCTGAATGCTGCCAATTCTTCCGTCACTGCCGGCGACGTGGAAGAAGGCAAGCGCCGTTATGTTGTTCGCACCGAAGGCGAGTTGTCCAGCGTCGAACAGGTTAAGGCCGTGGTATTGCGCAGCATCGCTGAAGTTGACTCCGGCGGCCTCACCGGCGGCCTGGGCCGTGTCACCGTCGGCGACATCGCAGAAGTCGGATTCGGCTACAAGAAAGCCACGGCGACAATCCGCCACTTGGGCAGGCCGGCGCTGGTCATGAACACGGTGGGGGAAACAGATGCCAATGTCATCGACACCATGGTCGGCATTCGCGAAGCCGTCGATGAGCTCAATCGCAATATCCTGCCCAAGGAAAAATTGCTTCTTACCCAGGTTTATGACGAAACCATCTACATAAATTCCGCCATCGACCTGGTTCAGCAAAATATTTATGTGGGCGGCGCGCTGGCCGCCATGGTGCTGCTGCTGTTCTTGCGGTCGGGTGCGGCAACATTGATTATCTCGCTGGCCATTCCGGTGTCGGTCATCGGATCCTTCGTCGCCATGGCCGCCATGGGCCGTTCCATTAATGTCATTTCATTGGCCGGCATCGCCTTTGCCGTCGGCATGGTAGTCGATGCCGCCATTGTCGTGCTGGAAAATATCTACCGCCTGCGACAAGAAGGAAAACCGGTATCGGAAGCCGCCTACATGGGGGCCCAGCAGGTATGGGGGGCGGTGCTTGTTTCCGCCCTGACAACGGTGCTGGTGTTTACGCCAATTCTGGTGATGCAACTGGAAATCGGACAACTATTCCGCGACATTGCGGTCGCCATTTCGGTATCTGTAACCCTGTCGCTGCTGGTCGCGGTGACCTTGATTCCGGCGCTGTCGAACCGGCTATTGCGCAATGCACCCGCCAGCACTGAAAGCCGCAGCCTGCCCTTTGTCGATGCCTTCGCCAAGCGCTTCACCGACACGGTCACAGGCTACACCCACATGGTGGTTGGCGACAGAAAACGCGCATTCATGGTGGTTGCCACTATCTGCGGCATCACTGCCCTGGCCAGCATCCTTTTTTTACCAAAGCTGGAATACCTGCCGGAGGGTAACCGCAACCTGATCATTGGCGTGCTGTTGCCACCGCCGGGCTATAACCTGAAAACGGCGACTGAAATTGCCCATCAGGTTGAAGAGGCGGTCAAGCCGCTGTGGGCATCGGAAACGGGGCCGGAATCAAAGCCTGGAGAGCCGCCAAAAATAGATAACTTCTTTTTTGTGGCCCGATCATCAACCACCTTTGTTGGAGCCAACAGCATCGATCCGAAACGGGTCGCCGAACTGATCCCGATCCTGAGGAAACCTATTTTCAAGGAACCAGGCACCTTCGGCTTTATCACCCAGCCGTCGCTGTTCGGGCGATCCATCGGCAGCGGACGCTCCATAGACGTCGATATATCCGGACCGGATCTTGAAAAAGTTCTTGATGTCGCCCTGCAAGGAACGGGGATTATTAACGAAGTTCTGCCAAGGGATGAAGGCAACCAGATGCGTCCGAAACCGGGACTGGAACTGGGGGCGCCGGAAGTGCGTATTCTCCCCGATCCGCTAAGGCTGGCAGACAACGGCATTACGGCGCGCGAATTCAGCCAAACCGTCGATGCCTTCAACGATGACCTCAGGGTCGCCGAAATCACGGTTGACGGTACGCGCATCAATCTGGCGCTGAAGGGACCACAAATCGGCATCACCGAGACCCAGGGAATCGGTAATCTTCCGGTAGTTACCCGGTCCGGCGGTATTGTCCCGGTCAGTTCGCTGGCCGAGATCAGGGTCACCTCGGGGCCAACGGAAATCCTTCACAAGGAACGGGAACGCACCGTTACACTGGAAGTCCGTCCCGCACCCGATCTTCCCCTTGAGCAAGCGATGGATATTATATCCAGTAAGGTCATCCAGCCCCTGCAACAGAGCGGCTTGCCGCCAGGCGTCAAAATCATATTATCGGGAACCGCCGACAAGCTGACCGAGGCCTGGGATCATATGGTCCTGAACCTGATTATTGCCGCTATTATTGTCTATTTGGTGATGGCGGTACTGTTCGAAAGCTTTATCTATCCGTTGATCATCATGCTGTCAGTGCCACTGGCAACGGCGGGTGGTGTTGGCGGATTGGCTATCTTGAACATATTCGTGACACAACAGCTCGACATGCTGACCCTGCTCGGCTTTGTCATCCTGATCGGTATCGTCGTCAATAACGCCATCTTGCTGGTTCACCAGACGCTTTATCACCATCGCAAGGAAGGGCTCAATTTCGAAAAATCCCTGATCGCCGCCACCCGCAACCGCATCCGGCCGATCTTCATGTCGACCCTGACCAGCATCTTCGGCATGTTGCCGCTGGTCATGTTCCCGGGCGCCGGTTCGGAACTTTACCGCGGGCTGGGTTCGGTTGTTGTCGGTGGGCTGGCACTGTCAGCGTTGCTGACACTGGCCATTATTCCGCCTCTGATGATTCTGATATCCGGATTTTCGGAACGCAAATATGACCTGCAGCACGCGGATGAAACGGTCGAATAACTATTTTTCCGACTAACGTTTGCTCAAACAACCTCTAGGCGAATTGTAAAGACGCCGTCTGTTTCGGTGCTACCAAGCAGCTTGTGGCCCGTCGTATCGCAAAAGGCTACAAAATCCAGAGGCGCACCGGCATCAGTCGACAGTACTTCGAGCACGTCGCCTGGGATCAATTCCTTGACCGCCCGGTTGGCCCTTAAAATTGGTAAGGGGCAACTCTTCCCCTTAACGTCCAGTGTCGTTGTCACCATAGTTTTTGCTCCCCGCCAAAATCGGCCTGATCATTATACCAAGTTAGCGAATTTAGGATGCAGAATCACCGCCAAGCCAAAGCCATCGCCCTACCCAAAAAAGGTCTAAAATACTAAATCGGCGAAATTTTCGATATTGCACCGCACAACATCCGGGGGACTTTATTGCCCCAATCTGTTCCCTTTGCGGCGACTGATAACCGGGAAAGTGTGCTGAACCGGCCTTGTAACGACTGCTAATGACTCGCATTTTCCTGACTTTAATAAGGCTTTTACAGCGCGTTGTATGATACTTGGAGAGATTGGGGCTTGCCCAGGCTGAGAAGAACCAGGCGCCAATGATCTTTATTGCAGTGCACAATAGTTTATCATTTTTCTGCTGGTCGGGGCCCCCTTACATTATGTAGTCTTAATTTAGGAAAATCAGGAGGGCACTAAAGTGAATGTCAGCAGCGAAGCAATAATTGACCTCGAAAGAATTCAGAATAACGCGAAACGCGCCAGCACCCTGCTCAAGGCCATGAGCAACCAGCACCGGTTGATGATTCTGTGCCAACTGGTGCCAGGAGAGAAGTGCGTTGGCGAGCTCGAAAAAATAGTTGGCCTGAGCCAGTCGGCCCTTTCGCAACATTTGGCGAGGCTTCGCCGCGATACTCTGGTGCAGACACGCCGCGATGCGCAGACGATTTATTATTCCCTTTCCGGTGATGAGGCGAGCGCCGTCATCGAGACGCTGTACGGACTTTATTGTGCAACCGAGGCAACACTGACCTTTGAGGATATCGGCGGAGCAAAAACCGTCGCTGTTTAGCCCCCCCTCGATCACGACAAACAAAAGGCGCCCTTGTGGCGCCTTTTTTTCGTTATTGCAGAAAATTTAGTGCCAGGGAACCTCGGAACCTGAACGCGTGGCAACCGCCTGAACCCTTTTTTCCTGGGCCGCGATCCAGCGCAATTCCTCTTTAATAATATCCATATGGTGGCTTTCCCTGGCGCTCAATACGGATGCCACGATGGCCCGGCGAACGGAATTCGGGAAGCGTTCCAGGTTTTCGATAAACAGGAATTTGATCGACGGCCTGATCGATTCAGACAGCAGCAAACTAAGGACCAGTTTACGGCGAACGTCGTTGCGCAAGTTGCCGACCTCGGTCAATTCAAAAAACTGACCGACAAAAACCCTTGGCGCCAATGTCCCATCCAGCAACTCCTGCAGGTTCTGGCGCATGGCCATGGTGTATTGCTTGCGCGAATTAACGATGAATTTGGATGTTTTTGTGTGCACCCTGGTAATCGTTTCCGGGCTGAAAGCGCTTTCGGTAATCAACTCCACGCATTTGCGCACCAAGGGATGTTTTGATTTTTCACCGACGACCTGGAAAATACCGGCCAGCAGGTCGGTTTTAATCCCCATGGGGCCAAACCGGGCCGCCGCCGCCAGCGCCATGGGTGTCTCAGGATCCCGCGTCGCCAGCATGGCCAGTGACAAGGGATCATCGATGGTGTGCAGGTCAAGGTGGCGGTTCATCAGGTTTTCCGGCATCAAGATACGATCGCCCTCGCCCGGGACGCACACCAGTTCGCCCTTCTTGTAGTTTTCCTTGATGGAAAGTGCCGTTTTCAGGCCTTCATGGGTGATTCCGTCGAGTTGGCTCATCAGGCGACCGCCTGTTTGGTGCTGGTGTCGGGGGGGCCGTCCATCTTAGCAAGCCACCATTTGCGGAACAGGCGTGATCCGTCGCGCACCTCATCTTGCGTGAGCAAGTTGTTGGCGTCCTCCTGCAAGGCAAGGCATCGCCTGAGCGCCTTTAGAGCGATTTCCGACTGGGGGTCCCGGCTAATGCGCGTGCGTAATTCCAGTTCCGCCTCCATCTCGTCAATCCAGTTGGCCAGCAACAGGGTCAGCATAACCAGCTTTGCCGCCGGGATATGTCCTTGTCCACTGCGCCACTTGCTGTAGGTCGGCGCAGACACGCCCAGAATTTTGGCAATTTCCTTTCCCGATACCCTTATATCTTCGAGTCCGCGAAACACCGGATAGTTGTCCTTGCTGGTATTGGAAACCCATTGCTCCGTGATTGTCATGGCTTACCCGCAAACATATGGTTAACGACCCAATATTGTGGTTAACGACCCAGTATTGACGCTTGTAACCCAGGGTTTGGGCGAAATAAACCATTATCTGTGCCTGTAGCAAAAAAAACCACAACATGTAGTTATTTATACGCTTACTTGCCGACGGCAAATCGACAAATGAAAGGGCCAAAAACAAAGACGAATCCGATGAGCAATCAGTTGATTCAACTTCATCAAAACCAGTCAATATTTCTATATTTGGGGTTTTTTATAAATAAAATATAAAGCTGGAATTTTTGCTGTCTTGTCGGGATACAAAAGAAAAAGAATTAGTAATCATGCCTGGGAAATAAGATGCAGATCGATTCAATGCATTGAAATGAATCCATTATTTCTGGAATGATGCTTACTTTGCGGAGTCAAACAAGTGTCGAGAAGATAAGAAACGACTCTATACAAGGTTATATTCTGTGCCTGAAAATCAAAAAAACATACTAGATGATGTGTCCACGCCATTGACACTACCCCTCATATATTATAATCCGGTTATAACTTGGAATTAAAAAAGAATCTGTGATTCCAACGAGTCGCAAGTAGAGATCGCAAAGTACTCGTTTTGAAGATGACTTGAAGCACCGGAACAAAAAGGGGGAGTTCTCGAGATGCCTAGCCGTCATGTGGCCAGCCAAGGTTCGAATACCGTTGCGGAACGTCCCTTCGCCATATTTTATGTCAACAAACGGGTGCCTGAAGAAATCCACACCGAAACGGTCATGGCCGAAGGGCCGGATCAGGCCTGCGCCATCGCCGCTGAGAAGCATCGGCAAGACGTTATCCTCCATGTGCGCGCCATTGGTGAACCAAATGGCGACCAGGCAACGTCCCTGAAAAAGAAGACACCCTCACCCCTCCCCGGCGCCCGCTTCATCAAAGGCGAATTTCGGGCCGTCCCCTTCAACGACGAATTACTGCTGGAAACGGTTCCCGACTGAAGGCCAATGAAGTTACTATCCGGTGTCTCGGATAGGAATTCTTCATGCGCATCGGCATCGATTTGGGCGGCAGCAAGATCGAAGGCATTGTCCTCGGCGATAATGGCGACCAGGTGGCGCGCCTTCGCATTGATACGCCGGCCGGGGATTATGCCGCCACCGTATCCGCCGTCGCCACACTGGTCGCTGATCTGGAAGGGCAAGCCGCCATCGGGGGTATTAAAATTCCCGTCGGAGTCGGCATCCCCGGTACCGTATCACCGGCATCATCGCTGGTTAAGAACGCCAACTCGACCTGCCTGATCGGCCAGCCCCTGGACCGGGACCTGGAAACGGCGCTGTCGCGGCCGGTGAGGCTTGCCAATGACGCCAACTGTTTCGCCGTGTCGGAAGCCATCGACGGGGCGGCCGCCGGTGCCAATGTGGTATTCGGCGTTATTCTTGGCACCGGAGTCGGTGGTGGCGTGGTCATCAATGGAACGGTGATGCGTGGCGTCAACGCCATCGCCGGGGAATGGGGCCATAACCCCCTGCCCTGGCCCTGGCCACATGAACTTCCCGGCCCGGCATGCTATTGCGGATTAACCGGCTGCATCGAGACCTTCCTGTCGGGCGCTGGCCTTAGCTCAGACAGTGGGCTTTCCTTAAGCGCCGCCGACATCGCCGCCACCAACACCCCGGCGGCGCGGGCCGCTCTGGACCGGTATGAAAACCGCCTGGCCAGGGCCCTGGCATCGGTGATCAATATTCTCGACCCAGATGTCATTGTCCTCGGCGGCGGGCTGTCCAATATATCTCGGCTCTACGAAAATGTTCCCGAGCTATGGGCTGAATGGGTTTTCTCGGACCGAGTCGATACCCGGCTTGTGCGCAACGCCCACGGCGATTCAGGCGGCGTTCGCGGTGCCGCTTGGCTGTGGCCTACTGTGCGCGATTAAAAGCTAGAGTTCACCAGCTGGCAGGGTGACTGAGAACCGCGAACCTTTTCCAGGGTTACTTTTCACCTGAATATTGCCGCCAAGATTCTTGGCCAAATCGGCGCACAGGGGCAGGCCAAGGCCGGTTCCTTTCTCGCCCAAGGTTCCAAGAGTCGTGGTTTTCCGGTCTATGGCAAACAATTGATGGATAATGGATTCCGGAATCCCGATTCCGGTATCCACGACGGAAATTTCAACCATCTTACCCTTGCCATGAGCTGACACTTCAACCACGCCACCGCTTGCCGTGAACTTGATGGCATTGCTGACAAGATTGCGCAGAATCGTCAGAACCACGTGATGATCGGCGAAGATTTTTTCATCGGCCACCTTGCTGATTAGTTTAATTCCCTTTTCCTTGGCCACGGGGCCAAGCACATCCAGGGTGGCCTCGAATACATCCCCAACGGCGATTATTCGGTTTTCGGATGGCGCGCCATCCAGTTGCGCCCGCGACCACTCGAGAAGATTCTCCACCGCATTGAACACGCTTTTTGAGACCCGGTTGATGGTCTCAGCCTTCTCGATCAATATTTCCTTGGAATATGTGTCCGCCTTCAGCATCATAGATTCAGACAATCCGATGAGTAAGGTAAAAGGGCTGCGCAGATCATGGGAGATAATCGAAAACAGCCTGTTCTTGACGGCTATTTCCTGTGACAGGTAGGCATTCAGCTGGGCTTCTTTTTCCGCCAGTTCTTTGAGCTCAACGGCCTGACGGGCCAGCTTTTCTTCAGTCATTTTTTTCTGAGTGATGTCGGAGAACACGGCGACCCGCCGATCCACCGATCCATCCGCCTTATAGATGGTGTTAATAGTAAGTGCCTCGGCAAAGATTTTGCCATTTTTATGCCGGTTCCAAAGCTCGCCATCCCAGTGCCCGGTGTTCGAAATGGACTCCCACATGACCTGGTAGAAAGCTTTGTCATGACGTCCCGAACTGAGGATATTCGGGTTCTTGCCAATGACATCTTCCGGAAGATAACCCGTTAGCCGGGTGAAGGACGGATTGACGGCAATGATCTTGTTTTCAAAATCAGTCACTGTCATGGCATCGCTGCTATTGTAAAACACTTGAGAAGCCAACTGTGCTTCATCTTCAGCTTGCCTGCGGCGCGCCATTTCGTCTTGCAGCTGAATGTTTAAGTCAATTATTTCAAGGGAACGGATACCAATGCCATCATAAAAATCGCTGATCGCGTTGCTCAGCATATCGTGACTCGTCACTTCCTCAAGATTTACCGCCTCAGCGGATTCCACAGAATCCTCTCCGGCACGCAAGGCAATGATCTCTTTAGCCATGCGTTTATCAACGTCTAAAATGTGATGGACCAGCCATTTGACAAGAAAAGCCAGCAGATGATCGACCACATAGGAAGGATGGGAAACAATCAGCTTATCTATTTTCCCGATACGTTCGATAAAGCCCCGATGCGCTTTAAGATGCGCAATCTTGTTAGCCTCGATCATCGGCCAGGCATTCATCAATTCTTCTTCATGCTGGAAATGATACAGGGTGTAGTTTTTTAATTCATCGTAGGCGGCGATCAGCATATCGGACGCAGAGTCGCATGCTTGCAGCCTGCCCAGTTTGTTGATTACCTCGAAGAGTTTTTGGTGCTGAGAATCAACGTCGTCCAGACCGGTTGCAAACTGATCCGACCAATCAACAACAGACTTTTGTTTATCACCACTTATCGCCTCGATATCGTGTGTCAGGTTGATATTCAAAGCGTCCAATCCAATGCGTCAAAAAGGAGATCCTATGCCCTGGTGACTTTCCTTATTTTAAAGTTCGAGATTCGGCAGCAAGGCATTTGATAACAGAAATCCGATCATTGAGTTTTTCTATATGGGTCAAAAGTTTATCTTGGCTCAGTACCGTTCCATCCGATGCCTTCGCAGTGCCTTCTCTATCGTAAATGCTCTGCATCTTGTTCAGTTGGTTGATCCACTTGTCGAGGTAAGGAGCCCAGTTGCCGTTGTGCTTTCTATCGACGTAATCAACCATGCTAAAGTGGGTTGTGGTCCCCCACCAACTGACAATCGGCGCTTCTTTGCACTTGCTGCTGAAGGGCCAATTTGAACCGGCCGTCTCTGTGGATGGTGTCTCGGATATGACTTCTGCATTATTTCTAAAGTTCAGAAATGCGCCGCCCCCGATCAGCAACAAGACAACCAGAGCCGCAGCCATGATCAGCAGGCCACGGCTTTTTCCTTGCGCCGCTGCAGCTGGTTGATGGGGACCGCCAGATAACACACTTTGCCCACCGGAAGGGTCGGGCTCTGGCACCGGGGGCGTCTTTTGCGAGGCCCGCATGGCCGTGATCTGGCTCAGATGATTATTAACCTTTGCAATGACGATTTTAGAATCGAATGGTTTGGTGATGTAGTCAACCGCTCCCAGTTGCAGGCCTTCCGTAACGTCTTTTTCGTTGCTCATCCCAGTCAGGAAAATGACCGGGATGTGCTGCGTATCCGTATTTTTTTTCAGTCGCCGGCAGACTTCAAAGCCGTCCATCTCGGGCATATCGACATCAAGAAGAATCAAATCGGGTCTGTGTGTTTTAGTAAGCTCCAGCGCCTTGATACCGCTCGGCGCAAAGGAGACACTGACTTCGTCCTGAAGAATGTCGATCAAGTAATCGAGAATATCGCGGTCATCGTCAACGATAAGGATCTTGTTGGCAGTTTTCATGGTTAGAAATTCACTCTAACTGACGGTTCTCAAGGTATTCGAGACAGGATTTTTAGGTAACCATCTTCGGATAAAGGTATCCCCATTCACTAAAAACAACTGTGACGGTTATCACATTCATAAAATTTAACTAAAATGCTGTATAAATTTCCGGTGTCCGAGTTAATTCAGATCGGGTCACTTTGTATCGAAATATTTGAACCGTTGATTGCCCCTTCGACTGTGTTTGACACTAATATCCGTTACTGACGACAAGCTGACCTTCACAGAAAAACTACCTTTTCGTGCATTACGTCACCTTTTCAGGTGTCCTGCCCGACCCTCCCCAACCCGGAATCATTTCCCTATCTAATCCAGAATTTGCCCCCGGCCCGGCAAATTTTGCCCCCTACCCATAGTGCTAACCTATTGATTTAGCTCATTTCCATACTTGGCACGCCCCTTGCTGGATAAACAATGAAATCCACGAAGATTTTGTTAATGATTCGACACTATGACTCGCTGTTAAGAACTTAAATAAGCGAAGGGATGAAACATTGAATATTTCCACTCTCGCGCTGCGGCCCCAGGATCTGCAAACCCCAGATCAGGATATGTCAAGCAGCAGCGACCTGATCGGGGCTGTGAGCAAACTTGTCGACTGCCTTAAACGTTCCCATAGCCATCTCGGCCATCGGGCTGGATATTATGATGGCGCCGCCGCCGCTGAGGCGATCGGTGCCGCCATGTCTGCAGATGTTACTATTACAGAGCTGACGGCCCGCGTCGCCGAACTGGAGCAGTTGGCCGAAACCGATGAACTGACCGGGCTGCTGAACCGCCGTGGCTTCGATCAAATTCTCCATCGTTCCATGGCCAGCGCCGATCGTTACGATGAGCAAGGCGTCCTGATCTACATTGATCTGGACAGCTTCAAGCCGATTAACGACACCCATGGCCACGCCGCCGGCGACGAGGTTCTGCGCAAGGTGGCGTGCGCCCTTATAGAAAATACCCGTGATACTGACTACGTGGGTCGGCTCGGCGGTGACGAATTTGCCGTCCTGCTGACCCGGACCTCATGGATAAACGGCCTGAAAAGAGCGGGAAATATAGAAGGCCAGCTAAATAGCATGATGGTCGGCTGGCAGGGTCGGAAGATTTCCGTTCGTGCCAGTCTGGGCCTACAGAAATATGGCGCTAGGGACATCGGGCACGACATTCTGTGCCGGGCCGACGAAGCCATGTACCAAACCAAGCGATTAAGATCAGAACTGCTTCCCGAAACGAAGGCGCGCCGCCTTGCTTAAGGCACGATAGCAGCGACAGGAGGCATCCACCTCTCTCCCCCTCTCGCGGTTGCGTCCCCCGCACCGTGAGCTCTTAGCCCCACTCCCCGAAAATGGGGGTGGGGTCAATTTCAAGGCTCGGAACAGGCGACCGGACTAGACCATGAAAGTCGACCAACATATCAGCCTAGCCAAAATGAGTGATCGGAACACACCGATCGCCGTTGATCGTCAGCTGGTTCCGGTCAAAAAAATAGAACCCCCGGCCGTTAGCGGCCCGCTGGTCGATCAATCCGAAAACGTCCTGGTCGGTCTGGGCACCGGGAAACGCCTGCGGTCCGTCGATGTGCGTTTTCTGAGTCCGCGTCAAATGACGGAGACCAGCCTCGATCTTTATGTCATCGGCGCCATTGGCTGGGATGAACACGCCCTGCTCTCGTTCCAGGCCGAACTGCACCCGGATTTTAACAGCACCATTGGCGCCCTGACCGGCGAGACGGCACAGCCCGACCGCGAGCGAGATTTTCTTGAGGAATGGGAAAAACGGCTACAATTTGAACGACGCCACAACTTTGGCAACGCGAAACGCATTCGCAACATCGATCACATCGTCAACGTACTTCGTCAACTCGATGCACCGATTGATCTTTCCGTTTAGGAATCGCTAGAAGGTTTAACTGCCGTGGCCAGCAGCCACTGGCGGCGATCGATTTGGACCTGCCAGGCTTCCTTGAAGCCTGAGTCGCCGATGGCGCGGCGGACGGACGCCTTGTCATCCATACTGAACGGGCCAACGGCAACACGGTAGATTTCTTCGTCGTTCAGGCGCAAAGCCATGACGGCTGGGCCAAGGGCCGGGTTATTCTGGACCAAACGGCGGGCATTGTCCCGATTGCGGAAGCTGCCGATAACGTAATACAGATCGGCATCGTTGCGGGTACTCCACACATGCAGGCCGCTAATCAATACCCGTTCCTTGATATGCGCCGGCGCAGATACGCTGCCTGGCGCATCGGGCACTTTTTCAACATCAAGTGACGGCGAACCAGAATCTGGAGAAACAGGGGCAAGGGCGGCTATGGTTGTGGTGTTGCTGCCCGTTTCATCAGTGGTGCAGATGTCCTCGCCCTTGAAGCCCCGCCACAGGGCGCAATCTTTCTGCGCGAGTGCCGAAATTCCGTGATCGGCCAGCGACTTGTCTGTGGTCAAAAAAGAAACCCCGTCGGCGGCCCATGACACGACCTGCAAAGGAATCGGTACCGCGCAACCGGCTAACAGCATGGCCGATGCCAGCACGCCGGCCAAACGAGTGGCCTGCCAAGTTCCTTTATCCATCAAACTCATTACTGTTCTTACCACTTAATATTGCTACCAATTCGCGTGTATAGATTAAGTATGCTCAATAACCAATGAAACTACCAGAAATAATGCTTATTCTTTATTTCCTGTATAGTATCGAGGCGATACCGGGTATAAAAACAAAGGGTTATGGGCTATCAGACGAAAATATTCAATTATTGTCCGGGCCGTCTTTTTTCACCGGTTTTGGCAGGTTGAGCTTCAGGAAAAGCTCTTTCAGGCGTGAATCCTCGACCACAGCCGGGGCTCCCATCAACAGGTCTTCTGCCTGCTGGTTCATGGGGAAGGCGATGACCTCGCGAATATTCGGCTCGTCGGCCAGCATCATGACAATACGGTCGATCCCCGGGGCTGAGCCACCGTGGGGCGGGGCGCCGAAGCGAAACGCCTTCAGCATGCCGCCAAACTGCTCCTCGACCACATCGGCACCGTAGCCGGCAATCTCGAAAGCCTTGAGCATGATGTCCGGGCGGTGGTTCCGGATGGCCCCGCTCGACAATTCGATACCGTTGCAGACGATGTCGTACTGATAGGCGAGAATGTCCAGAGGATCCTTGCTTTCCAGTACCTCCATACCGCCCTGGGGCATGGAAAACGGATTGTGGCTGAATTCGATCTTGCCGGTGTCTTCTTCCATTTCATACATGGGATAATCGACGATCCAGCAAAACTTGAAGACGCCTTTTTCCAGCAGGCCAAGCTCATCACACACGCGGGTACGGGCAAGCCCGGAAAACCGAGCCGCATCGGCGGGCTGACCGCAAACGAAAAACACCGCATCGCCATCGCCGATATCCGGGTTGACCGCGTTCAGCGCCTGCTTGATGGCCTGGGTACGGTCGGCTTCCAGATTTTTGCCGATCGGTCCCTTGGTCCCGCCATCGGCAAAAACAATATAGCCGAGGCCGCCGGCGCCTTCATCCCGGGCCCAGTCGTTGAGCTTGTCGAAGAAGCTGCGTGGCCGGTCGGCGGCACCGGGAGCCGGAATGGCGCGCACCACGGCACCTTTTTCGACGTTCTTGGCAAACAGGCCGAAACCGGACCCCCGGAACGCCTCGGTGACGTCGGCGATAATCAGGGGATTTCGCAAATCCGGCTTGTCGTTACCGTAGTGCAGCATGGATTCAGCATAGGGAATCTGCTGGAATGGCAACCCGCTGACTTTACGGCCATCGGCAAATTCCTCGAACACGCCATGCAACACCGGCTCTATGGCCGCGAACACATCATCCTGGGTGACATAGGCCATTTCGAAGTCGAGTTGGTAAAACTCGCCGGGGCTGCGGTCGGCGCGGGCATCTTCGTCGCGGAAACACGGCGCAATCTGGAAATACTTGTCAAAACCGGAAACCATCAACAACTGTTTGAACTGCTGCGGGGCCTGCGGCAGGGCGTAGAACTTGCCCGGGTGAATGCGGCTCGGCACCAGATAGTCGCGAGCCCCCTCAGGGCTGGAAGCGGTCAGGATCGGCGTCTGCATTTCCAGAAATCCCTGATCGGTCATACGGCGGCGAATGCTTGAGATAACATTGCTGCGCAGCACGATGTTGGCGTGAACACTGTCGCGCCGAAGATCCAGAAACCGGTGCGAGAGGCGCATTTCGTCGGAATATTCGGCCTCGCCGGCAACCTGCATGGGCAGCACCTCGGCCGGGTTTTCAACAATAAGTTCCTTGATCATCAATTCGACCTGGCCGGTCGGCAGGTTGGCATTGATGGTGTCATCCGAGCGCCGGGCAATATTACCGGTTACCGTCAGCACACTTTCCGGGCGGGCGCTTTCGGCCATTTCAAACAGTGGGCTGGAAATGTCGATGACGCACTGGGTCAACCCGTAGTGATCGCGAAGATCGATAAACATCAGGTTGCCGTGATCGCGCTTGCGGTGAATCCAGCCGGAAAGCCGGGCTTGCGTATCAGCATCCTTGATTGTCAGTTCGCCGCAGGTATGGGTCCTGTAGGGGTGCATCTACTATTACTATCCTGATGATTTATAAGGATTTTTTATGGTGTTTTTTTCAAGTGAATGAAAAGTGAATGGTGATATGCCTTTTGTTGTGTGGCTTCTAAGCGATTATTAGCAACTGCACAACAGCCTTATATAACATAGCACTTAGCCGGAAAAGTCTTATCAAGATTCCATTCTTCATCTTCTCCCACTACACTCAAAAGCTAACTGCGTTTCTTTTATAAGCCCTATGGCATCAGGCTAAGGGTGACTGGAATGCCGCACAGCTTCTAAGAAAATTTTAGGACAAGCCATTTCCTAAAAAGTGATTTGACAACCAAAAAAATTAATGTAATCATTAGTTGTTGCATATAACACATATCGGTCCTCCTTAGGAGGACCGATATGTGTTATTGGGTACAAATAAAAAAGTGATTTGACACATGAGATGAGTCGGATTATCATTAATCTGTGTCTAGATAACGGATATCCTACCTCCTGAGGAGGTAGGATATCCGTTATCCGCAACATACTCAAATAATTCTTTGTTTTCAGGGCGTTATGGACACACTTTCTTTTTCTCAGGCGATGGTATTAGCCCTAGCGGATACAGGGAAACCTGTGATTTCGGATTTTGACCTAAGCATTATCATAGCTGAATTGCTAACTTATAAAATGTACAACAGCACTCGAATTAGTGTGCGCCAAGGCGACATTGATCAAGAGAGTTTCACTCGAAGAATTCGAACGATCGAAAAAAATAGAATTGTTATTCCCGATGAGGACTTCTCACGAGGCAGACCCTCGCCGAAGATACGTTATGGAGCTAATGTTTGGTGGATATCAGGCGCCCCTAAAGGAACAGCCGAAGATGTGGCGTGTATAACAGATCCTTTTTGTCACATTTCATATCTCTCAGCGATGCAGCGTTATGGTCTCACAGAGAGAGCCCCTAAAAACCTAATATTGGGTACATACAAGCGAGATGCCTGGAATTCTCAACGAGATAAACTTGAAGAAACTATATTAGAAAAAATTAATGCTGACGGACTAGCTTTAAGAAAGATTTCAATGCCATCAAAAATAAGAGGCAGAAAAATTGAAATTCATGAATTTGGACAACCACGAAAAACAATAGACGTAGTAGATACCTTCGCAAGAGTATCAGAAATCGGAACAACATTTGTAGATATGCTGGAGCGTCCCGAGCTCTGCGGTGGAATGGAACATATTCTAACAATATGGGAGAATGAATCTGAAAAATACCTTGATCAGATAATTAGATCAGTTGATCAAACTCCGAGAAAAATTACTAAAGTAAGAGCTGGTTACATTCTCGATGAACGCATGGGTTTGAATGACACGCGCGTCATGAAATGGCAAACATACGCTACCAGAGGCGGTGACCAAAAGCTTGATCCTCATGGCGATTTTCGTCCACCATATTCCGACAAATGGATGATCTCAATAAATGGATGATTTCAAAATTATTCCAGCGGAATTGGATATTCGCGATTGGGTAATCAATGCAAAAGATGACCCTGTAAATTTCCGTTCTCGTCAGGTCACAGAAATTTTATTAACGGCAATTGGCCTAACCAAAAGCCTCAAGGATTGCCTGTTCCTTAAAGGAGGAACATTGATGGCCTTGGGATTTAGAAGCAGTCGCGTCACAGCCGATGTTGATTTTACATCAAATGCTGATCCAGAAGACTTACCAGAGAGGTTAAAGGAAGAGCTCAATCGTGGCCTTCAGCAAGCTCAGGCGAGCCTTGGCTATCTGGACTTAATGTGCCAAGTCCAAAAAATCAAAAAAAGACCCCGCCCAATTAATTTTTCAGATCAAGATTTTCCCGCACTGGAAGTGGGAATTGCCTATACAATTAGAGGCAGTAAGGGTGAAAAACGTTTCCATGAAGGACATGGAACAGATGTTGTGAAAGTAGAAATAAGTTTTAAAGAACAAGTTTACGCTTTTCAAGAACTGCACCTATCTAAAGCTGGTGTCGCTATATACGCTTATTCTGTGACGGAAGTCATTGCAGAAAAATTACGCGCCCTTCTACAACAACCCAAACTAAGAGATAAATCTAGGCGACAAGATATTTACGACATTTCGTATTTAACTGATGGTCAAGACTTTAATGATGATGAGCGCAAATTAATTTTTCAAACTTTTATAGATAAATGCAAAACCAGGGACATTTATCCAACGCCCGACTCTTTCGATCACCCCAAGATAAAGGAACTTGCGTTCAAAGAATGGCACACTCTAAAAGATGAAGTGGAGGAACTGCCTGACTTTGAAGAACGGTTTACCGTAGTGTCAAAATTTTATAAAAATTTACCTTGGTCTTAATGAAGCACAGGCCATATTCCAGTCCGAAAAACGACCAATATTAAGACATCCCCAGAATCTACCGTAATAAGGCTTGATCCGTCCTAAAATGTATTCTGTAGGGGTGCATATGGGCTATCTTTCGCCGTTTAAGTCTGTACATCCAATTTGCGCGCAAAAGCACACCGTAGTGGGCCTAATGTCAAGGCCAGATGCGAATTTTGGCAATATTCCTCAACAATCTTTCCCTGCGCCAAATTTGTCTATATACGTCTGCCTATGCCATTAATAACCGATACAGACACCCTCGACGCCTTCTGCAAAAGCCTTGTAGAAGAACCCTTCATCACCGTCGATACAGAATTCATGCGTGAAAAGACCTATTGGCCTATCCTCTGCCTTGTCCAGGTGGCCGGTACCGACGATGCCCGGGTCATCGACGCCATGGCCCCCGGAATCGACCTTGCCCCCCTGTTTGAATTGATGGATAACCCGAAAATACTCAAGGTTTTCCATGCCGCCCGCCAGGATCTGGAGATTTTTTATCAATTAATGGGGCATCTGCCGACACCGTTATTCGACACCCAGATCGCGGCCATGGTTTGCGGATTTGGCGATTCGGTCGGCTACCAGACCCTGATAGAGAAACTGACCAAGGCGCATATCGATAAATCATCGCGTTTTACCGACTGGTCGGTGCGGCCTTTGAGCGAACGCCAGATCACGTACGCGCTGTCCGATGTCACCCATTTACGCGACGCCTATCGCAAGCTGGCCGACAAACTGCACCAGAACGGCCGCGAGGCCTGGCTGGATGAGGAAATGGAAACCCTGATGGCGGATCGCACCTATGATCCAGACCCGCAGGATTCTTACCGCCGCATCAAGTCAAAGGGCGCCAACCCGCGCCTGCTGGCGATCCTGCGCGAACTGGCAGCCTGGCGCGAGCTTGAATGCCGCAAGCGCGATCTGCCCCGCAACCGTGTCCTGCGCGACGAAGCGCTGCTGGAAATAGCCCATCACACGCCGAAAACCGTGGAAGAGCTTGCCCGCACCCGCGGCCTCGGCCAACGACTGGCCGAAGGCTCCATGGGGGCCGGGATTCTCGAAGCCGTCATTCGCGGCAAGGCCGTCGCCGACGCCGACCTGCCGAAAATAAAGGCCAAGAAAAACCTGCCGCGCGGCATCGGCCCGATTATCGATCTTCTGAAAGTGCTGCTGAAAATGAAATGTGACACATCGGACGTTGCCCAGAAACTGCTGGCATCAAGCGCCGACATCGAACAGATTGCCGCCTTCGGCGAAGAAGCCGATGTCGCCGCCATGCACGGCTGGCGCCGGGAACTGTTCGGCGAAGACGCGCTTCGCCTGAAGAATGGTGAAATCGGTTTCGCCATCAAGGGCCAAAACCTGTCGCTGATTACACCGGCCAAAGACTAATTCAGGCGAACTTGCCCTTCAGATCAAGGCAGCGGGCCAGCGTTTTCAACCGGCGTTCGACGGTTTCGCTGACAAACAATTCATTCGGCAAATCATCGGGAAGTTCCAGAATCAACTTGTTGCTGCCCAGCTTCAACCGGGTCTTCGACAGCACGTCCGGGGCGCTGCCGGAAATCGTGTGCGCCAGCCTGAGTCCAAACCCGACGACCCGCACCCAGGCAAGCTGACCGGCATCGAGAAGCCCGCGCACCGGTGCCACCAATTTTGAATCCGCTTCCCCGTTGTAGCGCACATAAATGGCATCGGCGATCAGCACCCGTTGTTGATGGGTCAAACCCGCAAACGGTATCCTGAGCACCCGGTGAAACGCGTGCTCGGCCCGGTAGTCAGGATGCTCGTTCCAGCCGATATCGCTGAGCAGGCAGGCGGCCAGTCGAAGCCTTTTTTCCGACGCGCTTTCGTCTGAGAACAGGGGGCTCATCCATTCCAGGATTTCCTCGCCCCGTATGGCAAAACGTCCGGTACGTTCGGCAAATCCGATGCTGGCACTGATCAGCGGGTCTTGATGGCGAAGTTCCTTGGGCAGGGTATCGAGAAGTTTGCCTTCGCGCATGCCGAAACCGGAAAACACAAGCTCTTCCGGTTTCGCCGTCTTGAGCAGGGCTTCCAAAACCATGGCCGCGTACGGCAAGGTTTCCAGGCGGCGCTTTGGCACGCCGGTAATTCCCTCAAGACTGTCATGGCTGAGCCCGGCGATCATGCGTGTCAACCGCAAGGCATCGGCCCTGCGGATGGTGAAATTATCGACCACATGCAAAGGATGGCCCATTTGGTCGATAAGGATACGTGCCAGCGCCCGACATGATCCACCGATGGCATAGAGCGTCCGCCCCTTCGCCTTGCCGATCCATGGCAGGCTATCAATGGCCTGCTCGATTATGTCTTTCAGCGATCCACTACTGGCGGCTTCTGCCAAACGCAGGTGACCCAGCGGCAGCGTTCCCTGTTCACCGAAGTTACCATGATCAAGCGACACAAGGTCGAGGCTGCCGCCACCCAGGTCACCGACCAGTCCGTCCGCCAGGGGAACGCCGGAAAGCAGCCCCATGGCCGCCATGCGGGCTTCTTCTTCGCCGCTCAACACCTGTATGTCGCGGCCAAAGCGGCGTTTGACCTCGGCAACGAAATCGGGGCCGTCGGTGGCATCGCGAACGGCCGCCGTCGCCACCAGTTCCAGATGCTCGACGCTCATGGCGGCGCTCAGGTTGATGAAGCGCGACAGGCTGCTCAGCGCCAGCACGACGCCATCTGGATTAAGCTTGCCAGTGCTCGCCATGCCACGCGCCAGTTCACACTGTGCCTTTTCATTGAACATGGGAATCGGCAAGCGCAGTGGTGCGTCATAAACGACCAGGCGAACGGTGCTGGAGCCGATGTCGACGATGGCGACTTTGCCCGGTTGCCGTGGCAAAGAGGAAGTTGAATTCATCAGGTTTTCAATACCAGTCGCGGTGCCACATCGGCACGGTTTTTCCCTGCACTGCCCAATCCGGACAGGCTCACATTGGACATAAAGTAATTATGGGCGCTGAACGGATCAATATCATTTTCGTCTTTATCCCGTGCCGGTTTCGCAATGTTAATGCGCGCGTATGTCCCATCAACACCAAGAGTCCAGCTTTGCGCCGTATCATTCATGTTGGCCACCAGAATTTCATCCAGAACCTGTTCATGAACCGTCGGGTCCGTTATCGGCACCATGACCTCGACGCGCCAATCCATATTGCGCTGCATCCAGTCGGCCGATGAAATAAACACAAGCGCCTTGCGTGACGGCAACTTGTGGCCGTTGCCGAAGGTCATGATACGGGCATGTTCAAGGAAACGCCCGACGATGCTCTTGACCCGGATATTTTCCGACAGACCGGGAATGCCGGGGCGCAAACAACAAATGCCGCGCACCACCAGATCGATTTTGACCCCGGCCATCGAGGCCCGGTAAAGGGCGTCGATGATACTTTCGTCAACAAGCGCGTTGAGCTTGGCCCATATGCTCGCTGGCCGGCCAGCCCGGGCGTGTTCTATTTCATTTTCGATGTGCCGGATAACCGACTGGCGCAGATCCAGCGGCGCTGCCGAGAGCTTTTCCAGGGGCTCCGGCTTGGCGGTGCCGGTCATAAAATTAAAAATTCGCGCCGTGTCCCGGCACAAAGCCTCGTCACACGTAAAGAATGACAGGTCGCTGTAAACCTTGGCCGTTTGCGGATGATAATTACCGGTGCCGAAGTGGACATAAGTCCGCATCCCCCGGCCCGTGCTTGAATGACGGATAACAAGGCTGATCTTGGCGTGAATTTTCTTGTCCGGCAAGCCGTAGACAACCTGGGCACCAGCCCGTTCCAGATCGCGGGCCCAACGGATGTTGGCTTCCTCGTCAAAGCGCGCCTTCAACTCGACCATGGCGGTCACCGATTTACCAGCTTCTGCCGCTTCAATCAGGGCCTTGACGATGGGCGAATTGTCGCTGGTCCGGTAAAGGGTCTGCTTGATTGCCACCACCTTGGGGTCTCGTGCCGCCTGTTGCAGGAACTGTACAACCACATCAAAGCTTTCATAGGGATGGTGGACAATCATGTCCTTGCTACGAATGGCCTCGAAGCAATCGCCGCCGCAATCGCGAATACGCTCCGGATAGCGCGCATGGAAGGCCTCAAATATCAGGTCAGGGCGTTCTTCGACGATTAACTGTTCGGTTTCTGCCAGACCCAGCAGGCCCTTCTGAAGAACAACGTCACTGGGAAGAAGGCCCAGATTTTCTACGACCAGTTCCTTTAACTCGTCCGGAATGTCGGCATTGAATGAAAGCAGGATGGTGCTGCCACGGCGGCGGCGTTTCAGCGCCGATTCAAATGTCCGGACCAGATCTTCGGCCTCTTCATCAATTTCAACGACGCTGTCACGGATGAGCCGGAAGCAACCGGTCATCAGCAGTTCGTGGTCGGGGAACAGTTTGTCCAAAAACAGGCCGATCATGTCCTCGACCGGAATAAAACGGATATGGTCACCGGGCAGCCGGATAAAGCGTTCCAGCAGATGCGGTATCGGCAGCAAGGCGCGCAATTTCTCGCCGTTCATAGTGCTTTTCAGTTTCAGGACGAGGGAAAACCCGAGATTGGGAATGAACGGGAACGGGTGCGCCGGATCGACGGCCAGCGGCGTCAACACCGGGAACACCTGCTCCATGAAATGGCCTTCCAGCCACAACATGTCTTCGTTGGACAACTCGCCCGAGCCCAGCACAGAAATGCCGGCGTCCCGCAACTCCCCCAACAGGCCCTCCAGGCATATCTGTTGATCGGCCATCAGTTGCCCGGCCGATTGATGAATGGCCTGTAACTGTTCATCGGGTGTCAGGCCATCCTGGCTGGGCGTCTTGATGCCGGCGCGTACCTGCCCCTTCAAACCGGCGACGCGGACCATATAAAATTCATCCAGATTGACCGCCGAAATCGACAGGAAGCGCAGGCGCTCCAATAGCGGATGCGCCAAATTGCGGGCTTCCTCGAGGACACGGGTGTTGAACGCCAGCCATGACAGCTCGCGGTTGATGAATCGCTCACTTTTTGAGGCGTCAATCGGTCCGCCCACTGGCAAAGGTTCTACCAGTTTGGCCACCGGGGGGATATTTATACTGCCGGGTTTCTTGCTCATGTGACTGATTCTACAGATAATTTATTGGAATGTCATGCTGTGCCTAATTTCGACAAATCTGGCAGAAGCCCGGCGACTTCCCGATTGAAACCCGCGATGAATACCAGGATTTAAAATAAGCATGCTGGCGAAGTCAGGCTGGCTTTGGCACAACGAGGACTTTTTCGGTGCGGTAGCGTCCTTCACATTCATCAACAGATGTTTTAACGATGGCGGCCATCATCCCCAGATCATGTTTCAGCCAACGTTCTTTATAGTCATCGGGTATTTTTGCTTCGGTTAATGACTCTGCAAGCAGGTTGTGACGAATCATGAAAACCTCTTCGGTAATATAAAGATGTTGATGGGCGCGCATGGGTAAGCGGCCGCAAAAACCCGCAGGTTTCTGACCGAATAAATCGGCCATGAAGTCGGTCTGTTGATCTTCCAGAACCCAACGCTCCACGCCGACAAAGAATCCTTTTAACCAGGGATGGGAAAGCAACTTGTCATAAAGAATTTTGTGCACCCGCTTGATGCAGTCTTTACCTCCAATTTCATCAATAAATGACAGCGGCATGCGACAATTCTCCTAAAGAAATCAGACTGCCCTAAGACCTGGGCTGTTTACGCAAATCTTTGAGCTCATACGGATCCGTATATATATCTACCACCTCGGCGCTTGCCGCCAATGCCCGGTCTTTGGCGCTGTTTACCATCGGCGGATACCCGCACAAAAATACGCGCCAGTCTTTCAAATCCGGCAGGTCGGAAAACGCAACGTCGTCCGCCCTGCCTTTACGGTATCCTTCAGGCTCGGCCTGGCGCGAAACACAGGGAATATAATGGAAATTATCATGGGCCGCTTGCAGGGCGCGCAGCGTGTCGCCCAGATAAAGCCCGGCCACTGTCTGGCTGCCGTGGTAGAGACGGACCCGTGCCGTATGTCCCGAAAAAAGCGCATCCCTTGCAATACCAATAAGTGGTGCAAGGCCGGTACCATTACCGATGAGAAGCATATTTTGATCGGCGCGGCCCGGTTGATAAAAACAATTACCCATTGGACCTTGCACACCCAGATGATCCCCTGGCTTCAGGTCATCCATGATCCAATTGCTCATCTGGCCTCGTTCAAGGCGCTTAATATGAAATTCAAGACGGCTATCCATTTTTGGCACACTGGCCAGTGAATAGCTGCGGGCCAACCCATCTTCGCGGCGCAAATTCATGAATTGGCCGGCGCGGTAATAGAGGGGGGTCGTCGGTTCCAGGAAAACCCGGCAGATATCTTGCTGCAGATATTCAATGTCCTGCACCACAGTCGGGCCGAACAAATCCTGCTGGTCTATATTGACGACGCGCATATCCGATGTTGGCTGGCATACACAAGGCAGGAAATGTCCCTGGGCCGCCATGGATTCCCGCAAACCATCCTGGGCGAGCGCTGGCACGTCGCCTTCCTCCACCCGCATGACGCAGGTTACGCAAACCCCCATCTTGCAGGAATACGGGACGTCCTGCCCATTTTCGAGCAACACTTCAAGGACCGTTTGGCCGGCCCTGCAAGGAAAGACGCGGTTATAAAAGTGTAAGCTGACCATAATGGCGGATTGCAGGATTTACAGGCTGTTATGGGTGCTGTCGCAAATGGCGCCGCGCTTGCTGGCCTTGCAGCCACAAAAGGATACCCTTTTGGTCGCTTCCGCCGTGTAGAGCACGGGTTTAATGCCGGTGCCTTCGTGGGAACCATCGCAAAAAGGCTGCGTCTTGCTGCGACCACAGGCACACCAATTATAGGTTTTGCCTTCTTCTACTTCCTCAAAATAGGGGAAGGGTTGGGCTACTACAGGATCGGTCATTGACAAAACTCCATGTTTGAATGGTCAAAATACAAGTGTCGTCTGGTTGGCAAAAGAATAGAATCTATAAAGGTTTTCAAAGCATTAATGGACGATACGGGGAGCAGTAAAAATCGACAAAATCTAACTTGGGGGGTGGCCAGTCCACCTACAAGGTATGAATTAAGCAGCCCATGGAAATTCTGCCATCTGCGGTCTTTAAATGCCCGCCTTCCGCTCAAGAGCGGCCATCGTCACCCGTTCCCGAAATTGGGTGAAATTCTATCCTCCCCGCAAAATTTTCCGGTTAAGGGCGAAATAAACCTTGAATTGGTGATGGATTCTACAATCTGACAACTAGATGGAAATTCTTTTCTTCATTTCAAGGAGGTCTCGATGCTCAAGAAAAGTCCCGTTGATGCTAAAATGTTTCAGCAAATGGTCGACAACATCCCGGTCAACGTCATGATCTGTGACCTCAAGGATTTCCGCATCACCTATATGAACCGGACCAGCCTGGACACCCTGCGCACCATTGAAAAGTTGCTACCGTGCCGGGCCGACGAAATGCTGGGTCAGTGCATCGATATTTTCCATAAAGCCCCCGAGCATCAGCGCCGCCTGCTGGCCGATCCCAGAAACCTGCCGTTCCAGTCCAATATCAAGCTGGGTGATGAAACCCTTGATCTGCTGGTTACCGCCATTACCGACAGTGGCGGCAAGTATATTGCACCGATGCTGACGTGGAGCGTCATCACCGACAAGATCAAGGCCGAAGAAGCAACCAACCGCCAGGAGCAAATGCTCGATCAGATGCCCATCAACGTCATGTTCCTGGAGCCGGAAAACTTCAACATCACCTACGTCAACAAGACCAGTACTGATACCCTGAGGCCCCTGGAATCCCTGCTCCCCTGCAAAGTCGATAATCTGGTTGGCCAATGTGTCGATATCTTCCATAAACACCCGGCCCATCAACGTGGTATTCTGTCGGACCCGGCAAATCTGCCCCATAACGCCAAGATCATGCTCGGTGAAGAAACCCTTGATCTGAGAGTCAACGCCATCAACAGCAAGGAAGGCAAATACATCGGCGCCATGCTGTCATGGTCGGTGGTTACCAGGCAGGTTAACATGGCCAATAACTTCGAGGCCAATATCAAGGGCGTCGTTAATTCTGTTTCGGCGGCCTCGACCCAGATGCAATCAACTGCCGAATCCATGGCCGCCACGGCCGAAGAAACCAACAATCAGGCTTCGGCCGTTGCCGCCGCGTCGGAACAGTTGGGCGCGTCGGTCAATGAAATCTCGCAACAGGTCAGCCGTTCGTCGACCATTGCCGCCACGGCCGTTGAAGAGGCCGACCGTTCCGACAAGATGATCCAGGGGTTGGCCGAAGCCGCCCAGCGGATCGGAGAGGTCGTCGGCTTGATCACCGACATCGCATCACAGACCAACCTGCTGGCGCTTAACGCGACCATCGAGGCCGCCCGCGCCGGTGATGCCGGCAAGGGCTTCGCCGTGGTGGCAAGTGAAGTTAAAAACCTTGCCAGCCAAACCGCCAAGGCGACGGACGAAATTTCCGGGCAGATCAACGCCATCCAGGGGGCAACGTCTGATGCGGTTTCTGCCATTCAGGGAATTTCCAAGACCATCAATGAAATCAGCGAGATTTCAACCGCCATATCGGCGTCGGTCGAGGAACAAAGCGCGGCGACCCAGGAAGTGACCGGCAACATCACCGGCGTCACCACCGCATCCGGCGAAACCGGGCAGGCCGCCAATCAGGTTCTGGAAGCGGCACGCGAACTGTCACAACAGGCTGAGCATCTGGGCGTACAGGTCGATGACTTCCTGGTCGAAATTCGCGAAGAGGGCGACTCCTCAAAAAAAAAGTAGATAAACCGGCCCCCGGGCCAACCGCGGGCGGTGACAAAGTTGTCACCGCTTCCGCGCCGCCCCCCAAACCCGCGCCGACCGCGACCAGCAGCGACGGACCATTCTCGGGCCGCCAGATCGAGGTTGTCAAAGGCACCTTTGCCAAGGTCCTTCCGATTGCCGATCAGGCTGCCGAACTTTTCTACAACAAGCTGTTCGAACTTGATCCCAATCTGCGTCCCTTGTTCAAAGGTGATATGACCGAACAGGGCCGCAAATTGATGACCATGATCAAGACTACCGTTAACGGCCTGGACAAGCTCGACACCATCCTTCCGGCGGTCGAGAGCCTGGGCAAACGCCATGGCGGTTACGGGGCCAAGGACGGCGACTACGATACCGTCGGTACGGCCCTGCTGTGGACATTGGGACAGGGGCTTGGAGCCGATTTCACCCCCGAAGCCGAAGACGCCTGGACCAGCGTCTACGGCACCATAGCGGCAACCATGAAGTATGCGGCAAAGGCCTGACCGCGGTCAGTTAAGCGGCACGATCTGGATATCCTTGGCGGCGGCGTAATCGATGTGTTCGCCGTCGCCGGTAAGGTCAACGATCAGCCGTCCTGATGGGTGTTGAAAAAATTCCAGACGAAGCACACCGCTTGCTTATCAAAATGTGCCCGGAAATCCGCCGCCATCGATCAGCAAATTCTGGCCGGTAATATACCCCGCCTGAGCTGAACAAATGAAGGCACATAGCTCGCCGAATTCAGACGGATCACCGAAACGTCCGGCAGGATTTGACGCCATACGTTCGCTCCGCATGGCATCGATGCTTTTCCCCGCCGCCTTGGCCGATACTTCCAGGTTGGCGTTCAATCTATCCGTATCGAACGGTCCCGGCAGGATGTTGTTAATGGTGACATTATCACGCACCGTCTTGCGGGAAATTCCGGCAATGAACCCGGTCAGTCCGGACCTGGCCCCGTTGGAAAGCCCCAGAATATCGATCGGCGCCTTGACCGCACTCGACGTAATATTGACGATGCGCCCAAACTTGCGTTTCTGCATGCCGTCGACAGTCGCCTTGATCATAAAAATTGCGCTCAGCATGTTGGCATCGATGGCGGCGATCCAGTCGTCCCGATCCCAGTCGTGAAAATCGCCGGGCGGTGGGCCGCCGGCATTATTGATCAGAATGTCCGGCGACGAACACCGGGCCAGCACGGCGGCGCGGCCGTCTTCGGATGCGATGTCGGCGGCAACGGTGGTCACCGTCGCCCCCGTCTGCCTGCGGATATCCTCGGCCGTGGCCTCAAGCGTATCGGAAGTCCGCGCGACGATGGTCACCTCGGCCCCTTCGCGGGCCAGCGACATGGCGCATGCCCTTCCCAGACCCTTGCTGGCGGCGCATACAAGTGCCCTCTTACCGGCTATTCCCAAATCCATGACTCAATCCTTCTCCAGAGTTTCCAGCACCCTGCGCAGCAACGGCACGGTGATATTCTTTTTTTCGGCCAGCGCCATCCGGTCGGCAGCCTCGACCAGTTGCCGAACCGCATCAAACGAGCGCTCCATGCGGGGCTGCACATAGGCGAGCACCTCATCATCGACCGCCAGTTGTCGATCGGCAAACTGCTTGACCAGAACGGCGGCGATCAAGGCATCGTCGGGCGCGCCAATTTCGACCACGGCAGACGCCTTCAACCGCGAGGCCAGGTCGGCCAGCTTGATCGGCCACCGCGATGGCGGCGTTTTAGCGGTAACGAGCAGCCGCCGGCCACTTTCTCGGGCCGAGTTGTAAAGATGAAACAGGGCCTCCTCAAGCTTGCCGTTGCCGTCGCCGACAAAATTATCCATGTCATCAATCACCCATGCCGAGGCGTCACGCCCAGCCACTTCCAGGGGCGGCGCCATCAGGGCGGCACGATCAAGGACGGCGCCGCCGCTAAGGCCTAAAAAAACCTGCGCCAGATGGCTTTTGCCGCAGCCCGGTGGTCCGGCGACGACCACAACCGGCGACGGCCAGTCGGGCCAACGGTCAATCCAGGCAATCGCCGCGTCATTGCACGGCGCGACAAGGAAGTCTTCGCCGCCGAGAGCCGGACGATGATCAAATTCAAGGACGAGTTGCGAAGGCGCTTTCAAAGTTTGTCAGCTGCCCTCGCCACCATAAAGGGGGCTTTCCAGATAGCGAGCCGTTGCGAAACGCACCAGAACGCCGATCACGGCGGTCACCGGAACCGCCAGCAATACACCGGTGAAACCGAACAGGGCGCCGCCGGCGAGAAGTGCAAAGACAATCCATACCGGATGCAACCCGACCCGGTCGCCAACCAGCTTGGGCGTCAGGAAATAACTTTCGGCCGTCTGACCGACGAAGAAGATGGCGGCGACGATGATCACGCTTGTGGTTTCGGGGAACTGGAATAACGCGATGCCGACCCCGGTCAGCATACCGATGCCGGCACCAACATATGGCACGAACGAAATAATCCCGGTGCCAAGCCCGACCAACAGGCCGAAATCCAGCCCGATAATGGTCAGGCCTGTCGCATAGAAAATGCCAAGGACAAAACAGACACTGGCCTGACCGCGCACGAATGCGGCCAGGGTTGCATCAATGGCGGTCGCTTGTTCACGAATGGTCACGGCCGAGCGCCGCGGCAGCAACCCGTCAAAGTGGGCTACAATGCGGTCCCAATCGCGCAACAGATAAAATGCGACCAGCGGCGTGATGATCAGCAGCGACAGCAGATTAAAGAACGCCAGTCCGCCACTCCAGACATCCTGAAGCAACCCGCCGAGCCAGCCGAGGGCGTTGCCGGCATATGATCCTGCGGTCCCCTTAAGGTCTGATATCTGGCCACTGGAAAGACGTTCATTGAGAGTTTCAAGCAATGGTGCCGACTGTTCCCGGGCCGCATCTATCAGCTCTGGAATGTGGGCGATCAGCCCGACCACCTGGCCCTGCAACAACGGATAGATCAGTACCAGCAGGGCACCGGCAAGGGCCAGGAACCCGGCGATGACGACGGCAGCCGCCAACCCTCGCGAGACACCGGCTTTTTCCAGCCTGTCGGCGACCGGATCGAAGAAATAGGCGACCGCCAACCCGGCCACGAACGGCACCAACACACCGCTGAGCACGTAAAGCAGCAGGCCAAAGACGGCCAGCCCAAGAATCCAGAACAAGGCTCTTTTTTCCATACTGATTGATGGCCCTATCCGGTCGTTCATTCCTTGTCCTCCATAGCGGTCGCTTTATTGGTCCATTTAATGACGTAGAATGTACCCGATAGGAGCGTCGTTACGGCAACAATGACCACCATCATGTCCAAGAATACGCCCATGTCCACGTTAAATCCAAGGCCACCCAAAACCAGAGCCGCCAGGACAATCTGTGCGAATGTATTGATCTTGCTGATTAACAACGGCTCCATGGACAATGACAGGGTTACCGTCTGAAACACCAGGGCGCCACCGATAATCAGGGCATCGCGGAAAACCACCAGAATAACCAGCCAACTGGCCAAATGCTCGCCAAGGCCGAGAGCAATGTAAATACATACCAGCAGCGCCTTGTCGGCCAACGGATCCAGATAGCGGCCGAGTTCGGTTTCCATATCAAACCGCTTGGCAATATATCCATCGATGGCATCGCTGACCCCGGCGGCCATGAACAGCCAGAATGCCGCCAGCATCCGGTCATTGAGTATCAACCAAACGGTTACGGGGACCGCCGCCATTCTGGCGATACTGATAAAATTAGGGATATTCACGGGCTGCCTGATTTCAGGACGAGCACCCAATCGTCGCCTTCCCGATTGATGGCAAGGTCCGCCTGCTCCAGGGCCAGGGCAAGTTGCTCAGGTTGGCCAATGTAATTCAGATTCACCCGTGCTTCGTCCAATGACAAAATGACCAGGTCGGACTTGCGGATAACCGCGACACCGCCAAGGCGGCTCCGTATTTCCAACCAATCTTGCAATCCCTTGATCCTGATTTTCACGGCAATCACGGCCTGCCTGCCGAATTGCAGGACATTGTCACGCTTCCAGTTGTCTTGTATCTGGCGTGTCAATTCGATGGTCGCCCTAAGCAGCAACTCATCCAGACTTTCACCATCGGCCGAGGCAAAGCTTTTGACCGTGGTTTGCTCCTGCATGGCAGAGCCATAACGGGTGACATAAACTTCCACCTCGGGGCGGATGCGGTCGGTGTTCAGGATCGCCTGGGCTACCAGCGTATCACCGGCGTCATAGCGCCCGGCGATTGCCGCCAAACGCTGCTCATCACCGGCCACCGCCTGCTCGGGTCCGATGGTGGCGATATCAGAGAGATCACCCTTGGGTAACAGCGTCGGCACCAGAGAAAACTGCGGTGGGTTTTTCTTCCACGCGTCCCGCCACGGGTTTGGTTCGTCCCAGAGCAAAAGGGCACCGGCAGCCTGAAAAACAGGCAACACCAGCACCGGCTTCGATGTGGTTTCGGCATACGGAATCGCCAGATCAATCATCAGGCGGCGCACATCGTCGGACTTGAAACGGTAATTCAGGGACGCCAGATAACGCACCGCCGAAGCCTTTTCCTCGGCAACCTCGAAATCCTGGACGAGGGCGGAAATCTGAACATTTCTGGAATCCGGCAACCGGTTGGCATCGACGCTGAGGGTCAGGCGCTCCAGCAAGCGGCGGAAGGCCGTTTGTTCGCCCTGCGCCAGCGCCTTGTCGCGGGCTTCTGCCGTCGATGCGGCGGTAACATCAACGGTGACGCCGCGGACCTCGAAAACACGCTGATCTTCAGCCGCCAGCGAAACCGACGAAAGGACCTGAAAAACAGCCAAAATCGCTAAAACGCGTGTGGTCCGCCTCGGACGCTGATCGGTCATTGCAAACAGCCCCAGATAAGTTATTGTCGAATATATTTCATTATTTACAGTGAGTTATCAATTTATAATTAATGAAAACCATTCACACATTTTTCACACAAGCACATGAAACAATGATGAATACACTTTACACTTTTACACATATTTCACACAAAAAAGGCCCTACCGAACTGCACAATGAGTTATCTGTTCTCCGCCAGCAACAGAACAAATTTCGTAATTAACTAAATCTGGAAATAATCTAAGCGGATGTTGGCCTTTATTCCATTAACTCGTTAAACTGCGCTTACTTATCGTCTTCCTACCGCCGTAACAACAGGAGTGTAATTTGAGTTGGTGCGATAAAATGGCTTCTACGCCAAGTGTTGGCTTCAAACTCGATCACCACTTTGCTACGGGTGATGCAATTTTTGACGCTCTTGATCCCATTCTGGATAAGTGGGTTGATGGTGAAAAACAATTGTTCACTGTAAAAAAACACGAATCATTTTCTGTATCATTCGATACAATTGACGGGTTCGTGTATGGAATAGAACCGTCGAAAGTCCATATTTCTTTCAGTCATAAAATGAAAGCAAAACCTGTGAGTGGTGGACCACCAATAATGGAAATGCTTTCTAGTCCATTACCGTTTACAGAATTGCTGCCTAATGTTTCGGAGCGACTATCTACTACGACCTTGCTTCTACCTGGCGCCAGCACCCGAAATATTCAACGTGTCGGAATTGTTACTAGTACGGCGGTCGCCGAAGATGAAGTTCCGCCCGGTATTGAGCGATTTATCAAATACATCGGCCGTCCATGGAATAGCTCTGCCGAATGTTTTTCGTTTAGCATCACCACTGAGGTCAATAGCACCTCGGATTGGTCAGACCGATGCATTCACACCTTAGTTAAACTCGAGGAGCCTGAAGAATTGCTTACCATTGTATTTGACTGGCAGAGGAAATTTACCTCTGGACGGCCAATAACCTCTAATTCATTGAAAGAGATTTTGGTGAAAGCTGAGAAAGATTCATTAGATTATTTTGAGGATGTTGCAGAAGGTAGCAGATTCGATGAAGACATCATCAACAGCACAACTTGAGTTCACGTATTCGGCCCCTGAACCTCTTTCCGGAAAAGAAGATGATTCTTTTGTGTCGAATTCTACGGGAACGGCAACTTCTAATGCGGGCAACGTATCCCAGTTTCCGAAATTTAGTGGCTATAGGGAAGTGTTGGCAACTACTTCCCGAATGGCTGGGCGGATCAACGCTGCCAGCGTTTCCGACCAAGAATGTCAAACCCTTCTAAGGGAACGCCAAGATCTCTTAGACAAAAACTTTGATGATACAATCACACGAAAAGAGAAGATCAGGCTTGAGTATATTCGATGGTCGCTCGACAGAATTGAAGACTCTAAATTTGGCCAGACACTTGATATGTTGGAAAATTCAGTCAGCAAGTATGAGCAATTCTTGTCAGATGTACGCAAGCTTGAAAACCAGCTGAAGCAGCACTTGAAGAAGTCGCGCTCGAAAAAGAAACTCAAATGACTAGCAGAAAGGAAAGTAACGGAAATAACCTTCCAGTCCCGGCGCCAGAATTAGACGAACCACTTGTAACGAGATCAAAAGTCCCTGTCGGCAAAGAATACGGAGAGTATAAGGAATATCTTCGGTATGACTTTTTCCACTCGTGTTCTTATTGTACTATGTCAGAAGCTGAGGCTCAAGCAATACGGTTTGTTATCGACCATTACGAACCCCGTAAAGCTCGACCAGAATTGGTGCATGAATACGAAAATCTTATGTATTCATGCGACGAGTGCAACGTAAGGAAAGGTGATCGTTGTCCACCTGCTGAAGCCCGGGCAGACAATTATCGATTTTTCAGGCCAGACCGAGACAAATATCGGGAGCACTTTCAGGGAGATGGCGTTCGACTAAAATCAAAAACCAATGTAGGCAAATACTCTATTCAGGCGTTAGACCTGAATCGATTAACTCTCCGTAGGCTTCGAGATATACGAAAACGCCTGACGAATTGTGACCGTCATGTGATAGAAGGCGTGTTGGGGCTTAGAAAGTTCCACATTGATCGATTGCCACCTAGCATAAAGGGCTCAGCTGCTAGAGCAATTCGGCAAGTGGTTGCTGTATCGAACGAACTCGCCGATGGTATCGATGATTTACTTCGAGACTGCGCCTCTTCTCCCTTAATCGATCCTGACCTAGACTCAAATTCGCGACTTCAAGAAAGAACCGCCAAATTGAAACAGTTAAAGGCTATTTATCCGGGAACCTGGAGAGCACCTAGAAAAAATCAGAGTTAATTGGCACTGGAAAAATGTTCTCTATTGACTAGACCCAAGCCTATGATACTCCACTTTTTTGTGTCTGATGCAGATGACAAGCAGACGTATCTACTCGGAATCAGCATAGGTGCGAATCTAGAAGGGTGAAGATACATATGATTTGGTTCACACGCAAAAAATCCAAAAAGACTTATATTCCCTACACTTACGTTTACACATATTTTACACACGAATAAAAAGTGCTGAAAAAGTGTTTATTTTCAATATGTTTAGAAAAAATAGACACAGCCCCAGATAAAGTATCTTCTGCTTTCGAATTTGAAACGGGAACTTAGCACACCTGACGGATGGAGGAAGCCATTAACGGCCTCAGTTACAAGGATGCGGGCGTCGATATCGACGCAGGCGATGCCCTGGTCGAGGCCATCAAGCCGCTGGCCAAGTCAACGGCGCGTGACGGCGTGGCCTCCGGGCTCGGCGGATTCGGCGCCATGTTTGATCTGAAAGCCGCCGGTTTCAAGGATCCGGTGCTGGTCGCCGGGACCGACGGCGTCGGCACCAAGCTGAAAGTCGCCATCGAAGCGGGCAAACATGACACCGTCGGCATCGATCTGGTCGCCATGTGCGTCAACGACCTGATTGTACAGGGCGCCGAGCCGCTTTTCTTCCTCGATTACTTCGCCACCGCCAAGCTTGACGTTGCCGCCGCAACGGCCATCGTTGCCGGCATCGCCGAAGGGTGCAAACAGGGCGGTTGCGCGCTGATCGGCGGCGAGACGGCGGAAATGCCCGGCATGTACGCCAAGGGCGACTATGACCTGGCCGGGTTCTGTGTCGGCGCCGTCGAACGCGCCGATATCCTGACCGGTGATAAAGTCGCCGCAGGCGACGTGATTCTTGGCCTGGCGTCGAGCGGCCTGCATTCCAACGGGTTTTCCCTGGTCCGCCGGGTGGTCGATATCAGCGGGCTTGATTACGCATCGGACGCCCCTTTCCGGCCCGCCACGTCGCTGGCCGATGCCCTGCTCGAGCCGACCCGAATTTATGTCAAAAGCTGCCTCGCCGCCATTGCTGCCGGCGGCGTCCATGGCCTCGCCCACATCACCGGCGGCGGTTTGGTTGAAAATATCCCGCGCGTGCTTCCCGAAAATCTTGATGCCGACCTGGACGCCGCCACATGGAAACTGCCGACGGTGTTTTCGTGGCTCGCCAAAGCCGGCGGCATCGCGCCAGAGGAAATGGCCCGCACCTTCAACTGCGGTATCGGCATGGCCGTCATCGTCGATGCCAAACGTGCCGTTGATCTGACAAAAATCCTGACCGACAACGGCGAAACCGTCTTCACCCTGGGCACCGTGGTCGCCCGCGGCGTGGGCGCGGTGACCATCGGGAATATCGACTCATGGCGCGGCTGAAACTGGCGGTCCTGATTTCGGGCCGGGGCTCGAACCTGCAATCGCTGATCGATGCCTGTGCCGATCCTGAATTTCCCGCCGAGATCGTCAGCGTCATATCCAATGTGCCCGACGTTCAGGGGCTCGAACGGGCGGCCATGGCCGACATCAGCGCCGCCGTCATCGACCACCGGAATTTCGACAGCCGGGAAGCCTTCGAAGCGACCCTCAATGCGGCCCTTGATGACAGCGGCGCCGACCTGGTCTGTCTGGCCGGGTTCATGCGGCTGCTGACCGCCGAATTTGTCAACCGCTGGCGCGACCGGCTGATCAACATCCACCCGTCCCTGCTGCCCGATTACAAGGGCCTGCACGTGCACGAACGGGTGATCGCCGCCGGTGAGGCGTTTTCCGGCTGCACGGTCCATTACGTGCGCCCCGACATGGACTCCGGCCCCATCATCACCCAGGCCAAAGTCCCGGTCGAACCCGGCGATACCGCCGATACCCTGGCCGCCCGGGTGCTCGCCCAGGAGCACATAATCTACCCCGAAGCGGTCAGGCAGATAGCCGAGGCCTAGGACAATATCCTTGACTTTGCCCGTTAAGGCTCTATATCAGGCCCGTTACTACGTTGTGCAGTCGTCTGCTTGCGCCCTGATTGATCCCCATACTAGGTGCGTTCGGCCAAGTTGCTTTCCTGACATTGTAAACGTTTGAACCGCGAGCCCGGCATAGTGTCGGCCCGCGCAATTTTTCTATGTATTAAGGAAACTAACACTATGGCTAACGGTACCGTTAAATGGTTTAACGCCACCAAGGGCTTCGGCTTTATCGAACAGGAAGACGGCGGCAAAGACGCCTTCGTCCACATCTCCGCACTTGAGCAGGCTGGCATCAGCACGCTTGCCGACGGCCAAAAGGTCAGCTTCGAGCTGGTCCCCGGCCGCGACGGCAAAGAAGCCGCGGAAAACATTCAGCTGCGCGACTAATCGCACGGCTTTGGCGCGGAAGGCCTGAGGCCTTCCGCGCCATCAACCATTCGCCACCAAAGTGGCGTGAAAAGAGACAAATATATGACTGATTTTTCCGGGCTCGAATTGATCGAGCCCTTGCGGCGGGCACTTTCCGCCGAGGGCTATACGGCGCCGACGCCGATCCAGGCCCAATCAATACCTCATTTGCTGGGGGCCCGAGATCTTCTTGGCGTAGCGCAGACAGGCACCGGAAAAACCGCCGCCTTCGTTCTGCCCATGTTGCAGAACCTCACAGCTTCCTCCAAGGGCCGCGCCGCCCCGGGACGCCCCCGCGCCCTGATCCTGGCGCCGACCCGCGAACTGGCCGTCCAGATTGGCGACAGCGTGCAGGCCTACGGCAAATTCCTTAAAATTAACGCCACCACCATTTTCGGTGGCGCTCCCATCGGCAAGCAAATCAGGGCCTTGAACAGCGGTGTCGATATCGTCATCGCCACCCCGGGCCGCCTGATGGACCTTCTCAACCAGAAAAAACTGCGCCTCGACGAGGTCAGCATTTTCGTTCTCGACGAAGGCGACCGTATGCTCGACATGGGCTTTATTCCCGATGTCCGGCGCATCGCCAACCTGATCGCGGCGAGATGCCAGACCGTGCTGTTTTCGGCAACCATGCCGGAGGCCATCGCCAAGCTGGCTCAAGGGCTGCTCAACGACCCCGTCCGGGTCGATGTGGCACCCCAGTCAACCACGGCGGAACGCATCCATCAGCGGGTTCTGTTCGTCGACAAGCCGAAAAAACGGGCGCTGCTCAGCTCACTCCTCAAGGATGAAAGCATTTCCCGCGCCCTGGTCTTCTCGCGCACCAAGCACGGCGCCGACAAGATCGCCCGGCATCTTGAACAGGACAACGTACGAACCGGCGTCATTCACGGCAACAAGGCCCAGAATGCCCGCCAGAAGGCCTTGAACAGCTTCAAGACCGGCCAGGTTCGTATCCTGGTGGCCACCGATATCGCGGCCCGTGGCATCGATGTGGACGGCATTACCCATGTCATCAACTTCGACCTGCCCCAGGATCCGGAAACCTACGTTCACCGCATTGGCCGCACGGCCCGCGCCGGAGAAGCCGGACAGGCCATCTCGTTCTGTGATCATGAGGAACGCGATTTCCTGTATGACATCGAAAAGGTCACCCGCAAGACGGTCCCGGTCGATGCCGATCACCCCTTCCACGCGGCCGATATCGCCGCCGCCGGACCCTCCATGGGTAAATCCCGCAGCGCCAATCCGGGCAACAAATCCCGGCGTGGCGGCAATGGTGGTGGTGGCCGCAACTTTGGCGGCGGCAAGCCGCAACACCCGTCGAAAGCCTCCAAGGGCTACAAGCCCCGCGGCCACAAGGGCAAGAGCCAGGGCAACAGAGGCGGCAGTTCCCGCGCCGCCTAAAGCAGCGGCCCCAAGATAACAAAAAGCCCCGCAGGCAAAACCTGCGGGGCTTTTTTTATTCCGACTTCTCTCAGGCTTTAGCCGACGATTTCGGCGTCGGCGAAGAAGAAGCTGATTTCACGGGCGGCGCTTTCCGGGCTATCGGAGCCGTGCACCGAATTGGCCTGAACGTCGACACCATAGGCCTTGCGAACGGTGCCTTCGTCGGCGTTGGCCGGGTTGGTGGCGCCCATCACGTCGCGGTGGGCGAGGATGGCGTTTTCGCCTTCCAGGACCTGCAAGACCACCGGTCCGGAGATCATGTAGTCGACAAGTTCGCCGAAAAACGAGCGTTCATTGTGTTCGGCGTAAAAGGCTTCGGCCTGTTCGCGGGTCAGGCGCAGGCGGCGCTGGGCGATGATGCGCAAACCGGCACCCTCGAACATGGCGTTGATGTTGCCGGTGATGTTGCGTTCGGTAGCGTCCGGCTTGATGATGGACAGGGTGCGTTCTATGGCCATTCCCCTTGGTCCCTCCGTTAATAATCTTGATTAAAGTGATAACCGGACAGAATGCCCTCCTAAGGGTCATTCCCCCTACGTCCGGGCTGAGGCCGCGGTTTATAACCCCATCCTCGCCTATTGGCAAGGGTTCGCTAATATACGTTTCCCCTGCCCGTCCGCCCATGCTACATGAGCGCCCATGCTGCATATCAATGACCTGACATACCGCATCGGCGGGCGGACTCTGTTCGACAAAGCCTCGATCGCCATTCCGGCCGGTCACAAGGCCGGGCTGGTCGGCCGCAACGGTACCGGCAAGACCACATTGTTCCGGTTGATTCTGGGCGACCTGGCCGCCGACGATGGCAGCCTAAACGTACGCCCCAGGATGCGGATCGGCACCGTCGCCCAGGAAGCGCCGTCGGGCGCGCAAAGCCTGCTGGACAGCGTGCTGGCCGCCGATACGGAACGCTCGGGCCTGCTCATCGAGGCCGAAACCGCCCATGATCCGACCCGCATTGCCGATATACACACCCGCCTGGCCGATATTGACGCCCACACGGCCCCGGCCCGCGCCGCCGCCATTCTGGCCGGGCTTGGCTTCGACGACGCGGCGCAAGGACGACCCTGCTCGGAATTTTCCGGTGGCTGGCGTATGCGTGTGGCCCTTGCCGCGGTGCTGTTTTCGGCCCCCGACCTGTTGTTGCTGGATGAGCCGACCAACCACCTGGACCTGGAAGCCACCATGTGGCTGGAAAGCTATCTGGCAGCATGGCCTGGCACCCTGCTGGTGATCAGCCACGACCGCACCCTGCTGAATGTGGCGGTTGATGAAATCGTTCATTTGCAGGCGCAGAAGATGACCCGTTACGCCGGTGGCTATGATCGCTTCGAAAATACCCGACGCGAACGGCTGGCCAACGAATCCAAGATGCGCACCAAACAACTGGCTGAACAAAGCCGCATCCAGTCCTTCATCGACCGCTTCAAGGCCAAGGCGACAAAAGCCAAGCAGGCGCAAAGCCGGGTCAAGATGCTGGAAAAAATGAAACCCATCGCTTCGGTCATGGAAGAACGCACCGTCGAGTTCGATTTTCCCACCCCCGACGCCCTGCCGCCGCCGCTGATCACCCTGGATGCCGCCGTCGCCGGCTACGAAGAAGGCAACCCCATATTGCAGGGCCTCAACCAGCGCATCGACATGGACGACCGCATCGCCCTGATCGGCGCCAACGGCAATGGCAAATCGACCCTGGTCAAGCTGCTCTCGGACCGCTTGCAACCCATGGCTGGTAAAATCATCAAGTCGTCAAAATTACGGGTCGGCTATTTTGCCCAGCACCAGACCGAAGAGCTCAACGTCGCCTCGACGCCCTTTCAGGAAATGGCCAGCCGCATGCCCAGCGCCCCCGAACACCGGGTCCGGGCGCAGTTGGGACGCTTCGCCTTCGGCTCGGATTTGGCCGACAATGCCATCGCAAAACTTTCCGGTGGCGAGAAGGCGCGGCTGTTGTTCGCGCTGATGACCATCGACAAGCCCCATATCCTGCTTCTCGACGAGCCGACCAACCATCTGGATGTGGATTCACGGGAAGCGCTGGTCCACGCGCTGAACGCCTACGAAGGCGCCGTTATCCTGGTCAGCCATGATCCGCACCTGGTCGAACTGGTGGCCGACCGGTTGTGGCTGGTCGATAAAGGCGGCTGCGCCCCCTTCGACGGGGATCTGGGAGATTATCGCCAATACCTGCTCGATGCCCGCCGCGGTGGGCGCGCCGAAAAGAACAAAAACGGCGGCGGCAAGGTCAACCGCAAACAGGCCCGCAAGGAACGGGCCGAGGCGCGGGCCAATTCAACGGACCAGCGCGGCGCCGCCAAGGCGGCCGAAAAAAATCTGGAAAAGCTGGAGAAAAAAAAGGCCGATCTGGAAGCAAAGCTCGCCGACCCGAAAGTCTATGAGGGCTCGACCGCCGGGCTGATGGAATTGCAGGTCAAACTCAGCGACATCAAAAGCCAACTGGCCAAGGCCGAGGAAGCGTGGCTGGCGGCCGAGGAAAAGATCGCCAAAGCATAGCCATAAAAAAGGCCCGCCCCGAAGGCGGACCTTAAATATGCAGGAACTTCGAAAACCCACTAGTTCATAATCATGATGTCGCCCTTCATGCCGCCTTCGTAGTGGCCGGGGACGTTGCAGGCAAACTCGATCATTCCGGAGCCGGCAAATTTCCAGGTCAGCTCCTTGGTTTCAAGTTCCCCAACGGAAACAGAGTTGGGCACGGCCATTTCCATGGAATCGCCATGATCTGCCTGCATCGCCATCATCTTGCGATCGGCGGCCTGCATTTCAGCGGTGCCGAGGGTGAATTCATGCTCGGTTTCGTCCTTGTTGACGATGATAAAACGGATGACCTCGCCATTCTTGACCTTCAGGTCTTTAAGGTCATAGGCCGAATCTTCAATGGTGACGGTGATGGTTCTGGACGCCATGGAGGCCATACCGGCTTCGCCGAAGGTGATTTCTTCTCCACCATGGCCGCCCATGTCCATGCCTTCCATGCCCCCCATATCGCCGTGTTCACCGCCTGAACAGGCGGCAACCACAAGCGACAGCGCCGCTGCCCCGAAAACCGATAAATATCTGCTGCTCATTAGTTCTTCCCTCCCGTGATTATACTGATGACGGGCATCGTGCACCTTCCCGGTGCTGGAATGTCAAGGATTGAACCGACAGAAATCGCCCATTACGATTAATGGATGATCGAAGTCAAAGCCCTGAAGAAGTCATTCCGTGCCATTACTGCCCTCGACGGTATTGATTTCGTCGCCCGCGACGGCCAGGTCACCGGCCTGATCGGCCCCAATGGGGCGGGCAAGACGACGGCGCTGCGCATCATCTATTCGGTGATGCGCCCGAACGGCGGATCGGTGCATGTGGACGGATACGATGCCACCCGGGAACGCCGCCGGGTGCAGCAACGGATCGGCGTTTTGCCCGATGGCCGTGGCCTGTATCCGCGGTTGACGGCGCGGGAACACATTCGCTACTTCGGCCGCCTGCACGGCCTCGGCGGCAATGATCTTGAACAACGCATGGGCCATCTCGCCGATGTCCTTGGCATGGAAGAATTTATCGACCGCCGGGCCAAGGGATTTTCCAAGGGCCAAACCCGCAAGGTGGCTCTGGCCCGGGCCCTGGTTCATGAACCCCACAACCTTTTGCTCGACGAGCCGACCAATGGACTCGACATCGACAGTTCGCGTTCGGTGCACCGGTTGATCCGATCCATCCGCGATCAGGGCCGCTGCGTGCTGTTCTGTTCGCACATCATGTCCGAGGTCGCCAGGATATGTGACCGCATTGTGGTCATCGCCCACGGCCGTATCGCCGCCGAAGGTACGGTGCCTGAACTGATGGCGGCGACGGGGCAGGATAATCTGGAAGATGTGATGCTGGCGCTCACCGGCAGCAAAGAGGGGGCCTAGATATGTGGCGGCGCATTTCCATCGTGCTTAATAAAGAAGTTATCGACAACGCCCGCGACCGCCGCTCGTTGCTGATGGCGCTGATCTATCCGCTGATGGGGCCTTTGCTTCTGGCGCTGATGATTTATGCCATCGACAAAGTCGTCGTCACCGGCGGGGCCGATAATTCACTCACCCTGCATATCCAGGGCGCAGAACACGCCCCTGAGTTGATCAATTGGCTCAGCGCCCACGGGCACACGGTCATCCCGGCCCCGGCCGACGCCGAGGCCGCGGTTCGTGACGGCGACATCGAGGTCGCCATCGTTATCCCGGCAACTTTCGAAGATATGTTTGTGGCCGAAACAACCGCCCCGATTTCGGTCCTGGTCAACACGTCGCGGTTAACCGGCCTGATCACCATTAACCGGGTCGGCTCCATACTCAGCAGTTTCAATACGGAAATATGGGGCCAGCGTATTGCCCGTAAGGGTGTCGCTTTCCGCAGCCTGCAACCGCTAGACGTCAATCATGTCAATGTCTCGTCGGGAACCCATATCGCCGACATCCTGCTGATCATGGTGCCGCCGCTTTTCATCTTTAACCTGTTCATGGGCGGCACCTACCTCGCCATCGACACCACCTCCGGCGAGCGCGAACGGGGGTCGCTGGAACCCCTGCTGATAAATCCCATCGAGCGATGGGAGCTGGTCGGCGGCAAGTTCCTGGCGGCGCTTTTTTATACCGCCATCGCCGTGTTGGTGCAGTTGCTGGCCCTCAAGGGGGCGTTCAGCCTTGGCGGTGGTGAGAATTTAAGTTTCAACCGCACCCTGAGCTGGCAGGCGATTTTCAACATCATGGTGTTGACCCTGCCGCTGATGATGGCCGCCGTTTCGGTGCAGTTCATCATCGCCACCATGACCCGCAGCTTCAAAGAGGCGCAGACCTATTTGGGATTGTTGCCGCTGGTGCCGGCGATCCCCGGCATGCTGCTGGTCTATGCGCCGGTCAAGGCCGAGGCCTGGATGATGTCGATCCCGACCTTCTCGCAGACCTTGTTGTTGGGTGAAGTGCTGCGCGGTGATCCGCTGCCCATGCTCCACGTCGCCCTGTCCATGGCGACGACGCTGGCCCTGGCCATGGTGTTGCTGTTCATCGCCACGCGGCTGTATGAACGCGAGGAACTGATTTTCGGATCTTAGATAAACACCGGCACCAGCGACGCGACCAGCAACAGGGCCATCACATAATTGAAGATGCGTAAACTGTGCGGGTTATTGATGATGCGCTGCAACCCGTGGCCGAAGCCGACCCAGGTGCCGCTGGAGGCAACGCCCAATGTTCCGAACAGTGCCGCCGTCAACGCAACGTTAAAAGGGAACTGGGCGACCGCGCCGTAGGCCGATATGGCGCCGACGGCCATCATCCAGGCCTTGGGGTTGACCCATTGAAAGGCGGCGGCCTGCATAAACGTGATCGGTTTGCCATCCGCTGCCACGTCTGTCTTCAGGGGGCCGGCGTTGGCGATGCGCCACGCCAGATACAAAAGATAAGCCGCCCCGCCGTATTTCAAGATGGTGTATAGAACCGGCAGCGCCTCGAACACGGCACCAAGGCCCAGGCCCACACCCAGCACCATGACCGTGAAGCCAACGGCGACCCCGAACAAATGGGGAAGCGCCCGCCGGAACCCGAAGTTGAGGCCCGATGTCATTAACATAATATTGTTGGGGCCGGGCGTGAACAGGGTGACCACGCAAAAGGCGGCGAGCGCCAGCAAAAGATCCGATTCTGGAATCATCGATCAGACTCCCCTACCCGGCGACCATTTCCGACCAGCCGCCGGTTTCCGTCTGCTGCAGGTATTTAAGAGTGTGCCCGGCTTCCTTGTAGGCCGTCCAGCGCATCCGGGCGGCGGCCACTTGCGCCCCGTCGTTGCCGTCAAAAATTTCGAAGCAACGCTCGAATCCGGAAACGTCGGCCGCCGTCGCCCCATCTGTCAGAAATACGAAGTCGGCCTGGTTGGGGCTTTCATCGGTTGCCGTCAGCCACAGGGGTTGATCTTCAGGCCGCCCGTCCTTCTTTGTTCCGTGGGGCAGCCATGAGCCCTGATCGTAGGCCCACAACACGGCGGCCAGTTGCTCGGCGCGGGCGTCCGACCCGGTCATGACGACCGCCCGCTTGCCCGCCCCAAGGGTTTTTTCCAGCAGTTTCGGCAACGCCTTTTCAAGCGGCCAGTGCTGCAGGTGATAGAACGAAACCTGGGTCACTTCTCGTAGTGATCGGCAACCAGCCGGTCGAGCAGACGCACACCGAAGGCGGTACCGCCCTTGGGCACGGTCGGTGCATCCTTGGCCGACCAGGTGACGCCGGCGATGTCCAGATGCGCCCACGGGGTCTTGCCCACATAGCGCTTCAGAAACTGCGCCGCGGTGGTCGATCCGGCGCCGCGCCCGTCACCGACATTTTTCATGTCGGCAACATCACAGTTGATCATCTTGTCATAAACGTCAGCCAGCGGCATCCGCCACAGGCCCTCGCCGACGTCCTCGCCGGCCTTGAACAAACGGTTCGCCAGTAGGTCGTTGTTGGAAAACAGGCCGGCCTTTTCATGGCCCAGGCAGACGATGATGGCGCCGGTCAGGGTCGCAAGATTGACCATGAATTTCGGCTTGAAACGTTCCTTGGTGTACCAAAGCGCATCGGCCAGAACCAGGCGGCCTTCGGCGTCCGTGTTGATGACTTCGATGGTCTGTCCCGACATGGATGTGACCACGTCGCCGGGCCGCTGGGCCGAACCGGAGGGCATGTTCTCGACCAGGCCGACGACACCGACCACATTGACCTTGGCCTTGCGTCCGGCCAGCGCCTTCATCAGACCGATGACCACGCCGGAGCCGGCCATGTCCCATTTCATATCTTCCATGCCGCCGGAGGGCTTGATGGAAATACCGCCGGTATCGAAGGTGACTCCCTTGCCGACGAAGGCGATGGGGGCTTCTTTCTTTTTCTTGGGGTTCCCGGTCCACTGCATGATCACCATTTTCGGCGACCGTACCGACCCCTGGGCGACGCCAAGCAGTGCGCCCATGCCGAGCTTGCGCATCTGCGCCTCGCTCAAGACCTCGACCTTGACGCCCAACTTGCTTAAGCCCTGGGCCTGCTTGGCCAGGGTTTCCGGATAGATCACGTTGGCCGGTTCGGACACCAGGTTGCGGGTCATGAACACGCCATCGGCAACCTTGCCCATGGGCGCGTAGGCCTTCCGGGCGGCGGCGGAATTTTTGCACAAAATATTGATCGCCTTCAGGGTCGGCTTGTCGTGAGCCTTTTCCTTGGTCCGGTATTTGTCGAACCGGTAGGACCGAAGGACCGCGCCGAAAGCCAGTTCGGCCGCCATGTCGGTCGGCTTCATCTTGCACTTGTCGATGCTGTCCATAAGCACCTGCACAGTGCCATGACCTTTTGTCGATAACGCCGCATAAATCAGACCGCCGACGGCCTGCATGCGCTTGGGCGTAATTTCACCGGGCTTGCCCAGGCCGACCAGCAGTAGCCGTTCATATTTGGTGCCGCCGGGGGCCAGCAGGGTCAGGGAGTGGCCCCGCGAGCCCTTGAAGCGGCTGGCCCGGATGGCGCGTTTCAGCCCGCCCTTGGTTGCCTTGTCGAGGGCCTTGGCGCTGTTGGAGAGAACGTTGCCATCAAGCACACCGACGACGGCGACTCCGGTTTTCGGCAAGGTGAGATTGGCGAAGGAAATTTTCATGTCTCGGCTGTCCTTTAATTACATACTTTTAAGATTGCTCATTCGGTTTTGCCAAATCTCAAGATCTTCGATGTCGGCATCGACGTCGTTTTCGTCGATCATTTTCTGGTGCATGGCGATCTGCTCGCTGACGGCGTTACGCACCTCGTCCAATAGTTCTTCAGAAATATCCTGAATGGTCACCTTGCCATCGAACAGCATGTCGGCGCGGTCCATCATCGACAATTTTTCGATGCGGGCGTCTATTTCGCGCCACTGCTGATACCACGAATCATACAGGGCGGATTCCGCCTTAAAGCCGGATTTTTCCATCTGTTCATCCAGATGGCCCATGATCGCCATGAATTCATTTACCGTTAGTGTCAGGGTGCTCACCGGTTTTCCTTCCCGTTTTTGTCAATAATCAGTCGGCTTGATGTTGAATTTAGCGGCCACGGCCAAGAGAACAAGGATTACTTCGCCTCGGCTTCAAGCGTGGCCTCCGCTTCGGCCTCCGTCGTCTCGATTGTCTGGATTTTCCTGTCCGAACTCAACAGCCATATAACCCCCCCGGGCAGGCCCATAACAAGCCCCCACAGGCCGAACATCAGCGACAGCACCAGCGCCCCTTCGGCGGGTACCCCGATCAGCCCGAAGGCCGTCACCATGGCCCCCTCGCGGATACCCCAGCCGGCGATGGATATGGGCAGGGTGGTGATCAGGATCACCGGCGGCACCAGAATCAGGCAATCGAGCCATGTCACATCAAGGCCCAGGGACAACGCCATCAGGTAAACGGCGAGGGTGATATTGGCATTGCCGACGATGGCCCAGAAAAGGACTTTGATCGTATGGACCGGTTGCAGGAAGACCCGCCGGGTATCGGCGGCCAGCAGCGCCAGCCCGTGCACGATGCGCCAATGACTGATGCGGGCCGGCAGCCGGTCGAGGAACATCAGCACCCCCAGCCCGGCGACCCCGACGAGGCCGATGGTGGTGACCGCCGGGGCGATCCAGGCGGCGTCCGCCGCGCCGACCCTTTCGATAAAGAAAGGCGTGGCACAGACCACCAGGATAATCAGGCC
>JABMOQ010000008.1 GCA_013204045.1 Rhodospirillaceae bacterium
AAGGGTGAAGGCGATCAAGTAAACCCATTTCAGGGGATACATGTCGGCCAGCCTGCCCGCTATAATCTGCATAGCGCCAGCGATGAGATAAACCGTGGCAAATAGTATCGATACACCGAGCACACCGTCGCTGGCCAGATCGCTCAAGCGCTCGGTAAAAACCTTGGGCAATGCCGGTTGCGTCGCCTGATAGATAATGCCTGAGCATAGCATGGTTACTGTCAGCACCATGAAGGCGCGCACCATGTCGCTTTTTGTGGCTGGCTCGTCCACCTTGCGGTCAACCCGGGTTTCAATAATCAGGCCGCGCCAGATCAGCCAATAGAACAAGGCCCCTGTGATCAACAGCACGATGCCGGGCACGATGAAGGCAGCGTGCCAGCCGTATCCATCAATCAATAGGCCGGCGGTGAGCGCCGCCGCCGCGGGACCGATGCCGCCGAAAACGCCGTTGATCCCCAGCGCGGTGCCGCGGTTGACGGCGTGGCGCACCAGCCAAGCCATGCCGACGGGATGATAGATAGATGAAAAAAGCCCGGTCACCGCCAGCGATACTGCAATAAGAAGTGGCGTCGACGAATACCCGGTCAATAACATCCCAGCGCCGGTGCCGACGTAAAAAAGCCCCATCATGCCTGTCGAGCTCCACTTGTCGCCCAACCATCCGGCCAACGGTGCCGCCAGTCCGTAAAGCACATTTCCAGCGACGATCAGCGTCACAACTTCGCCATGTGTCATCGACAGGTCGTTTTCCAACGACAGCGCAACCACGTAAAAGATCGGCGCAAACAGGTGCGAGTATGAATGTCCGATGCACGAAAAGCCAAGTGACAGGCGCGCCGACAGAATTTCAGATTTACTGGTCATTGCCTTTTACCAAAAACAGCGATGGCATTTTGATATAAGGTCAGCCGCTGCATGTGGTCAGCTGCGGTGCCGCCCAAGCAGTTTCCATGCCGCTGGTAACAGGGCCGCCGCCAGCACAAGCTTGGTCAGGTCGCCAAGCACGAACGGCGTCAATCCCCACTCGATGATCGGCTTGTCCCATCCGAACAGTATTCCCAGCCACAACAGGCCCGGCCCATAGATCAACACATTACCAACCAACATGGCCAGTGCCGTGGTCAGGATGTTGCGGTCCCAGCCACGTTCGGCGAGCCAGCCGGTGGCCGCCGCGGCAATGGCGAAACCAACAAGGTATCCGCCTGTGCTTCCCATCATGTAGGCAAACCCGATGCCTTTTTCTGGGGTTCCGACGAATACCGGCAGGCCCATCGCCCCTTCGGCCAGATACAGCAGCACCGTTGCCGCCCCCAACCGCCAGCCGTAGGCCATGCCAATGCTCAGGACGACAAACGTCTGCATGGTCATGGGCACCGGGTAGAACGGCACCTGGATCTTGGCCGCAGCCCAGATCAGCAAGGAACCGACAATGGCCAGAACCGTTGCACGCATGGCCTTTTGCATGGCGCTTTGTTCCACTATCGTGGGCCAGAGCGCGGCCACCAGGGTATGTGACCTCGGGTCAATTGCTTGCATGTCGTTCTCTCCCATAAATACAGGTGGCCTGAGTTGAGTCCCTGAATACCCGATTCGGCGGCAATCTGGAAAGCTTTTCACCCCTCAGGGGGACTGGCGCTGGTAACGGCTGTCGAGGATTATTTCCTTGTCAGGCCCGGTCACAAACCAGTTAGAGCGCCACACATCGGGCCCGTCGATACGAAAGGCGCCCCGGTAGGTATCTTCGTTGCAGAGATGCTCGACTGTCCAGAAACCGGTCGAAAGGTCAAGATGATGGAACAGCCTGCCGTCTTCATAATGAACTTCGGCCCTGTGGGGCTCCGGGAAGGCATATCCGTATACCCGGTGCACCGTTTCCAGGTAATCGCCAAAACGCAGTTCGCCTTCTTCCCGGTATTCAAACCGGTCACCGGCCGGGCCGATCACCGCATGGCCCTGCATGGCGCCCGGCATATTCTGGCGTAAATCGTTGATGGTGCGCGACAGGCTCCATCCGCCTTCCAGAAAGGCGCGAATATCTGTGATGGGCCAGGCCCCCTCGGCTGACATGTCATCCATGGGATAAAACCTAGGACATTTTCTCCAACTCGTCGCTGATTTTTACCAGCACCCCGTCCCAATCGCCGGGTGCGGACTGGCGGAACAGCCGCATCGACGGATACCAGGGGCTGTCGCCGCGATCCAGCATCCAGCGCCAGTCGTTTGGCAGTGCCAGTAACATCCAACACGGAACCCCGAGAGCGCCGGCCAGATGGGCAATGGCGGTATCGACGGAAATCACAAGGTCGAGCCCGGAGATCGCCGCCGCCGTGTCGGTGAAATCTGTAAAGCCCGAGCCCAGGTCGATGATGTTCAGGGGGAGTATGGTTTCTTCAATAGGTCGTTCCTTTTGCAGGCTATAGAAGCCGATGCCGTCGTTTGTCAGATGTTTCACGAACAGTTCAAGCGATGCCGAACGGTTGTGATCGTTCAGGTGCACCGTACCGCCACGCCAAACCAGCCCGACCTTCAGGCCGCTCCCCCCGGCCGATGGGCCGGTCGTCGCTTTCAGGTAGGGAATATCGGCCGGAATTGTCTCCAGCGTAGTGCCCAGCAGGCCAGGTAAACTCAGAAGCGGCACGTGGACATCATAAGGTGGCAACTCATCGCCACGGGCGATGACAGAGATGCCATCATCCATACCGGACAGCAAGTCAACCAGCGACGACTGACATTCCAGCGTCACATCGCCCCCCTTTCCGGCCAATAGAGGCAGATAACGGGCGAACTGAATGGTATCCCCCAACCCTTGCTCGGCGAAGACCAGCAAGCGGCGTCCGTTCAGCTCCGCTCCGTCCCACGGCTCACCGGGGAGGTCACGGGCCTCGACCAGGCCCGGAATGCGCCTGCGCCACTCGAAACCGGCAAAGCCTTGCTTCAAGTCGCCTTCCATAAACGATGCCATGGCCATATTGTAATGGGCTTCGGCGTAGCCGGAATCGATTTCGATGGCGCGGCCATAACAGGCGCGCGCCGCATCGAAACGCCCCGAATCCTTGAACAGGTTACCCATATCGTTGTGGGCTTCCGGCTGTCCGGGATTCAGGTCCAACGCTTTCTGTAAATAGGCTCCGGCTTCATCAAACTGACCCCTTTCGGTCAACAGACAGCCCAGATTGCGAAGGGCAACGCCATAATCCGATTGAAGTTCGATGGCGCGGCGAAAACTGCTCTCGGCTTCCTGGGTCTTGCCCCCATCCCTGAGCATGTTGCCCAAATTGTTATGGGCCATGGCGTAGTCGGGTTTCAGCTTCAAGGCCCGGCGATAGCATTGCTCCGCCTCGGCCGGGTTATTCATGGCTGCCAGAACATTGCCCAGGTTATTTTGGGCGGTAAAATGACCTGGATAGGAGGCGACCGCCTTGCCGATCAGGTCGGCGGCGGCGGCAAGATTGCCATTTTCGTGTTCGATGACACCGAGCAGATGATTGGCCTCGACATTATCCGGCTCGGACTCCAGAATTTGCCGATACATCACTGATGCCTCAAACAGCTGCCCCTGCTGATGCAGGCCAAAGGCCTTGTTCAATTGTTCAGGCATCGCCGACGGAGGCGGTCCGTCCCCTTGTTTTTTGGCCAATTTGGACTGGCGTCTTTTTTCTTTTCTGTTCATGACGCTCACACCCTAGCTTTTTCCACCACCGACGGGGAGCCGTTTCTTTATTGGCCCGCATCATCGAAATCGCCAAATGATCGCCCCCACGGAGCGGAGGCGAAAATCAGGCGGCGGTAGGTAAAATAGAGTTGTTGGCGTCCCCAACGGGATTCGAACCCGTGTTGCCGGCGTGAAAGAACGGCAAATGAAACATTTACGAATATTCACGTACAGTTAAAGCTCAATTAAACCCTGTATTTTAGCCATATTCCTGTACGTGCGCGTTCGCCCTTGACTATCTATACATATTGGACAATTATTGGACAAGTTTTAGTTTCCTGATATTGGACAATTATTATGGCCCGCACAGTTCGAGACGCAACCCTGGAAAGCAGGACAGCCAGAGGCGACTTAAAGGTCTCTGGCAAGCCCCATTACAAGTCTATCGATAGCGGACTCCACCTTGGCTATCGGAAAGGGAAACGTGGGGGGAAGTGGGTAGTCCGGGGGTATGAGGGGGATGGCAAGTATACTGTCGAAACCATCGGACTTGCCGACGACACCCAGGACGCTGACGGTGTTTCTGTCCTCAACTTCAGTCAGGCGCAATCGAAGGCTCGTGATCTATTCCTTATATGGGGCCGCCTGTCTCACGGTCTAGAAGCTGTTCCTGAAGGCCCTTACACTGTTAAGAACGCCATTGACGACTATCTCACCGACTACTACCGACGAAGCGGTAAGAGCCGTTCAACGATGGAAGCTAGTATCAATGCACACATCATCCCATCAATGGGTACTTTTGAAG
>JABMOQ010000009.1 GCA_013204045.1 Rhodospirillaceae bacterium
ACCGATCTTGGCTTGGCGTCGGCGATGCTCTTGAACAGGTCTGAGCGCAGAATGGACGTTCTGTTCAACAACTGTGGCATGCCGCTATGTGGCAGCAAGTATAGTTCATTGCCGTCATCCGAACCCAGACCGTGACCAGCAAAGAACAGGTACACGTCTGAGCGGTTGGCCTTGGTGGCGCGGGGAAGCCAGACGTTGGCCGCTTCGATAATATCGGCGAAGTCAGCGTTGTCGTTAGTCAGCACCTTGATGTTGGCCGCAGGGACACCGAGTTTGCGTCTTGCATAGTCGCTGAAGAACTCGGCATCCCGATCAGCGTACTTGGCGTCGGCGACCCGCTTGTAGTCAGCCACGCCGATGATCAGGGCAACAGCGTCTTTGTTGGGCTTGGAGGAAAAGCCAGTTGGGTTTAGTGCATCAAAAGATACCGAGGCAGTCTGTATTTCTGAGCGTGTTAGCCGCACATTTTTTTGGGAACTGTTTCCCCATTCGTCAATGGCTTCAATTTGGGCGGTAATTCCTGATAAAGGGACGTAAAGGGTGAAGCTAAAGGCATTTCCAAAGAGCGTACTTGCAACACCGTTCACCGTTACCCGAACAACATTATTGGTATCAGTCACTTTACCTCTAATGGTTGGGCTATCCTCCTTCACGGTAATTGAAGAAGCTATTTGAATAGACGGTGCGATGGTGTCTTTCGTTTGGGCAGGGTCATATGTAGGTTTGGGAGGCGATTGTGTGGTATTTGCAACACCATTTAGTGGCGTTTGAGAACTGGCCTGTTTTAGCTTTTGGGTATCCAAAACTGAAAGGGCATACTGTGCCGTATTATGCCCCTGATTTGCTGCAAGTCGATACCACTTTTCTGCTTCTTTAAGGTCTATGGAAACTCCTTCCCCGATATGATGCATCGTACCTAAATAATACTGGGCCTTGTCGTTCCCGTACTCAGCTGCCATTTGATACCACTTGGCTGCTTTGTTGTAATCCTGAATAATGCCTCGACCTTCATGATGCATTCGACCGAGCATGAATTGTGCACCAACCTCGTTCTGATCAGCGGCCTTGCTGTACCACTTGATAGCCTCTACATAATTCTGGGCAACGCCTTGGCCTCTGTCGTACATAACTCCAAGATTGAATTGGGCTTGTGCATCTCCCTTCTCTGCTGAGGATTTTGTTTTCATCAGGGATTTTTGGGCATCTAACATTCTCCAAAACGAGCCCGTTCCCTTGAGCTTCACATTACTACACCCCGCCAACAGCAACACGAAAGCCACTGCCAGTACCACAGCAATCGTGCAAAACAAGTTTCTCATCACAGCCCTCAATCAAGAAGAAAGCATCCTACTCTAAACTTCCCGTTATGAGAACTCATACACACAAACTGGTTACGCTCATATTCAGGTATGAAAATGCAGTCCTTTATTTGAATACGGCCAAACAAGTTTTTTATTCCAAAGAAGCGCCATTGCCATGTAACTAACGGCATAAAACCTATCCCCTCTGGATTAAGCTCTCTGTTCGTGAGAAGTTTTACCCTTCAGGGAATATATCAATCGGTAAGCCGTATTCGTAATGAGCAGCAATTCAATCAGTGGCGAGTTGGAGCAGATATTGCCGCAGTTACGCGCATACGCCCGGTCACGGGTTCCGAACGTTGATGATGCGGATGATCTGGTATCGAAAACCTGCGTTAGGGTTTTGGAACGACAGGACCAGTTTAACTCAGCCAAGCCCCTGATCGCTTGGGCGATTCAAATTATGAAGAACATCAGCATCGATGATTTCCGCAAACAAAAACCGATGATCGGTGATATCGATCCAAACACGCCTGACAATACCTCCAACCCCGGCACGCTTATTGATATAAGCCGCCTTATCTACCAATTGCCCCTGGAACAACGGGAAGTGCTGGTTCTTTCCGGCATCGGCTACCGCTACAAGGAGATTGCGGAGAAAATAAACATTCCCATGGGTACTGTTATGAGCCGCCTTAAACGCGGGCGTGACGCCCTGTATGAGTTGATGAATTCAGATGAGTGACGTGTGATGAAAAAGTTTGATGACCAAATCCTGATGGCCTATGTGGATTCCGAGCTTGGCGAGGATGAGCGCAAGGAAGTTGAGTTGTTCCTGGCCGAGGATTCACAGGCACGGGAAGCAGTCGAGCGGTATCGCACGACAAGAAAAGTCATTGACCAGTTTGCCGATATTCTGGATGAGCCTGTACCAGGCCATTTAGTCGATACGATCCGTCAGCATGAACGGCAACCGAAAACTGGCAGCCGTTGGATGGCGATCGCCGCCTCGCTGGTCATCGGCGTGGGGATTGGGGCTTTCACGACCAACCATCTTGCGGTTCAGTCTTTCGAGAAGAAGGCCTCCGTTTCGGCCTCTAATATGGCTGAGCAGTCCGAGGCGCTTCAATCATTGAAGGCAGAGAAAGAAATTGCCGAGAAGAACGCGGTAATAGCCAGGAGAAATACAGCATCAGCGGAAAAGACCATAGCAGCAGCCAAATCTCAAATTGGTGACATCACCAGGGCACTTCAAATTGCACAAGCAGAGACGGAACAGATACAAGAGAAGCTAATTGCCGCCAACCGTCAGAAGCCCGTTGAGCCTTTAGCCGAAGGGGTCGAAAACATCTTCCCATATAAGCTTGTTTCCGAAGCCATTGAGAACGGCTCGAAGCTGTCGGCGGACACGCAAGAAACCATTCTGACTGAATTGAACAGGGAAGATCCTCCGATTTCGACGGCCTCCAGCTTCTCCAGGCTTATCAAAACAAACCGCGAGAAAGGCCTCACCACCGGAGCCTCCCAATACGAGTCCTTAAGCGATTTACAACCGGCGAAGGCACAAACTTCAGAGCTGAGCGGGCTGAACGCCGACACCATCAGGAAACCTTTAGATCAACCGAAGAAGGTTAAAACCGTTCTTGGAGAATTTTCATATTCAGGAAAAACGTGCCGCTTGTTTGAGTATGCAACACCCCACCCTACTGAGACATTGACGTTACTCGCCTGTCGTAGTGATTCCGGGTTTTGGAAAATCATTCAGGGCCAATATTCTCAATGAGTGTTGGACATTACACTTTTACATCCCCACACAACCCAAGATGAACGGGCCTGCCCCCTGCTTGATACGGTTGCTCGATCTTCACCTCGTTGAGCGCCGAAGGTGCGAATAAGGCTTCGCCATGCGGCGAACAGGATTGAAGTGGGGAGCTTTCGCAGAAAGTGGGCCACTTCAACTATCCTGCCACTCTTACGACAGGGAAAGTTGTGTGTTTTCGGTTCCTTTTATGTGTAATCGGTTTATTTCGGTTGTGATCCGTTCTTCTCTGTTGTTTTCAAATTATTCTGCCATTTAAAAGGTTATTCATTGTTGCTTTCGGTTATTTTCCGTTAGAATCGGTTTAACTCGGTTGTTTTGTTTATGGAAGATAAGTTATGGCGCGTTGGGGACAGGCAAGGGTCGAAGTCTTGGCACTTCGTCAGGAAATCAAAGATGAGCTAATCAGGGGCGTGCCTGTGAAACAGATCTACGACATGCTTGTAGAGCGTGGCTATATCACAGTGACCTACAATGGTTTCAGACGACAGGTTCAGCCCATTCGCGATGATCTGCGACGTGCCCCCGTCGAGGTTTCGGCGCCTCCCAACACATTGGCGAAAGCACCGACAGAGACATCGGTGTCGCCCCTTCCCTCAGAGCGTCCAGAACTGGTTAAAGGAAAGCCCAAGAAGGGGTTCGCGTTTAATCCCGTCAGTAAGGCAGAAGATTTCTTCTAAAGGAAAAGCTGTCTGACGTCAGCGCCTTGACCGGGCAGAGCCGGCCATGCACGAACGCAATGCCAACCTGCCTTCCCGCGCCTGCCTCTGACGGTCGTCTGTAAAGCATCTAAAGATCAAGCTCGACCTGATGACGTTTCCTTGGTTTTTTAGAAGGTTGGTGAAAATTGGTTTTTCTTGGAGTTTTGTCGAACGTCAATAATTTCAATATCTTCTTTTGCGCCTGAATAATCGCAATGGCGAGAGGATCATTAAGGGCTTCTAGTTTGAGGAACTCTTTCCAGCTGCTTGCCGCCTTGCCGACCCATGATCCTTTGTCGATCTTCCTTGATTGGTAACGGTTCCATAGTTTGGCCGTTGCCTTGTGGTTGGTGGTTGGTTTTGCCTCGTACGTCTTTTTGAACTTTGGCCGGTAGGTTTTGTGTGCTGCTACGAAAGGGCCCAGCTTATTTTTTGCGCGGGCGGCGAAGCTTCGCTCTAAGGTGCTTGCTTTTACCATTTGTTTGCCGCCCTGGGCTTTGATGATCATACCGTTGCCCCGAGGTTTGAGTTCCAGGCCGTAGTCGGCGAAGGTCTCGTGCAGGTCCTGCCAGGTTTTAGCCTCATTCAGGCCTTGCTTTAGGGGCTCGGCGTGTTCCCTGACATAACCATCAAGGGATTGCTGCCAGGTGTGGGCCTCAAAATCTTTTGCGGCCTGGTTGGTTTTGGCTTTGTTTATCTCCTGACCTTCTTCCATGCCTAAATCGATCTTGAGTTCGTATTTTTGTTCGATTTCGCGGCATGCCTTCGACAGCTTTTTGAAGTCCTGGAAGGGGGAGTGGATGGCCAGGGTTTCAGGATGGATCTTGTTGTAGGCGATGTGCATGTGGAAGTTGTCGGTGTTTTGGTGGGTTCCGACGACGCGTTGATGGTCATCGAACCCTAGCGCTGTGGCGATGGATTGTTCGATTTCTCTCAATTGGGGAGGGGTCGGCTTTTCGTCGCGAAACGAGACGATCAGATGATAGGTCTTGTCCGCCTTGCTTCTTGAGTTCAGCGCCTGGGTTGCCTCGATGTCTCGGATGACGTGGCTCAGGTCTTCTAACTCGACCCCGCCGTTCGTGTTGACGATCCATAGTTCGTCCAGCTTCTCGCCCTGATCGCACGCCCCGGCAATATAACGCGCAAGGTGGCCAAAACTGCTGTTGCCGGTACGTTTGACTCGCTTGGCTATCATCCTGGACGGGCTCGATTACAACTTCTCAATTTTGGTTTTGAGTTGCCTGCGGATTTCTTCCATCCTTTGCAATAATGATTCCGGTGCCAGGTCGGAATTCCTCGGCACCGGAAAGTCATCATCGTCCATGGCCATCTTGAGCAGGTTGCCAAGCCGCGCCAGGTCGGCATTGACCTTGTACAAATCACCGATAGCCCTGGCGTTAATGGGGCTTTCAGGGAGCCTGAAATTGATCATCACGCGCCTAATATAATCGGACACCGTCAGGCCCAGGCGGTGAGCCTGGGCCATCAGTTCCTGGCGTTCGCCCGGTGTGATATGGGTCTTGACGGTAGCCGTTCGGACGATTCTGCTCATGCTTGTGCTACAGGTTGGCCCGGTTCATCTGTTCATTCATGGCGCGCCAGGTCATAATCAGTCGTTGCCTGGCCATAATATCAAACTTCGTGTCCAGCATGACTTCGGCAAAGCTCAGGCGCTTCTTCAGCATCTGTTCGAAATTGTAACCAAAGGTCTCTTTTCTCAACTCGGCGAGGGTAACCAGGGCGTGAATTTTATTCTTCGGATCATTGCATAATCTGGTTTCGGCAAACGTCTTTCCGTTCATCTCCGGCTTGCCGAAATACTCATTCAGCCAGACAGTGACGGGGGTATCCGGGAAGTTAACGAATAAGGCCTCCAGGCCACTCATGGTGTCGATAAGTGCCTGACCGCCGGTCACTACAGAATGAAACATCACGCTGTGTCCTAAATTCTCAAGGAGAGGCACAACGTCGTTTTCGTTCAGATAGGCGCACAGAGGCAGGAACGTTGACGCGCCATTATCGATAATCACGGCGGTATCTTCCGGCGCTTCGATCAGGGTTTTGACAAGGTTGTCGAATTCCTGAACGTTGATGATGCCGTCGTTCAGAATATCGATGGTTCTGACGTTAAACGCTTTGTAACTGGTGAACGTTTTGTTTACGGGGTCCGTGTCAAAGCAAATGGTGGCGATTTCACGCTCCCTATAGTGTTGCGTCAACAGAGTCGCGACGAGCGATTTGCCGACGCCGCCCTTGCCTTGAAGTACGAAATTGATTGTAGCCATGGTATTCTCCTTTTGAGGTTACTGAAAAAATAAAGTCAGCCAACTTGACGGCGTACGCCGTCAAAACAGCCTTCGTTACTGAGTTGCAGGAGATATCTCCTGACGTCTTTGCGCTCGGTTTGATTGGAATGGGGGGCTTGTTGGACAAGCAGAGGCAGTCAGTTTTTCAGCCTGAACCAGACCAAAAAACATAGTTCTACGTTCTAAGTGCGTACTTTGAGATAATACGCAAAGCAGTAGAAGGCTTAAGTTATTGATTTTGCAGGGGAAAAATGGTGCACCCGACAGGATTCGAACCTGTGGCCTCTGCCTTCGGAGGGCAGCGCTCTATCCAGCTGAGCTACGGGTGCTGAAACGTCCGGCAACATAAACGCAGCCCCGGACGGGCGCAAGGGCGAGCCGTCACAGGAGGGGACTGATATTCCGACAGCCATTGACATTTGCCCACAAAAGGAATATAGTCATAATCGCTCTTTGCCATGGTAAATAGGAAGTCTGCTACCGCCCCGCCGCGCCCGGTGGCGAACTGAACGGCCATTGATTTTATTGAATTAATTGGCTTTCGTTTCTCAACTTTTTTTTAGCCGCCGTTTATCTGGCGGCCAGGCCGGACCGTCCGTCGATCCACCCGGCGATGTCGGCCCACACGGTTTCGGCCTGCAAATCGCGCAGCAGCATGTGATAGCCGTCCTTGTAAAAGCGCACCGTATGCCGCCCCGGCCCGCCGGGCAGCCGGGCCAGCATCAGGTCGGTCGGCTGCCGCGGGATGATTTCATCTTTTTCGCCGTACAGGATAAACGACGGCACTTGAAGCGCCGCCGCCGCCGCCAGCGCCGCATCCATCAAATTGGTCAGCCCGTACATGGCATCGATGCGGGTCGCCTTGATGACCAGCGGGTCACGGCTCAAGCGCCGCAGCATCTCGATGTTATCCGAAGGTTTAATTTTCAGGCTCTGCCCGGTCATGCGCACGCCGGGCATAATATGCGCCGACAGCCACAGCACCGCCGTCTGCGCCCACGCCATGGTCTGGCGTCCCCATACCGCCGGCGCCGCCAGGATCATCCCGTCAATGGCCAGGGGCTCGGGCCTGCTGGCCGCCACCATGGCGACGGCGCCGCCCATGCTTTCGCCGATCACATACAGCGGCCGCCCCGGGTGGCGTTGGCGCACCAGCCGGACCATGGTTTGCAGATCATCGACCAGCCCGTCCGTGCCGGGCCAGATGCCGCGCACCGGTGTCGTGCCGAAGCCACGCTGATCGAAAGCGTAAGCGGCCATGCCGCGGTCTTTAAAATAACGGCCGGGGTCGCTGAAAAAATTCGAATAATCGTTAAAGCCATGCAGCGCGATCAGCACCGCCGTGGGATCGGCGCTCTCCGGCAGCCACGATTGGATCGCCAGCCGGGTGCCGTCGGCGGCGATAAAATGATCGCCATTCAACACCGGCGTCGTCACCGGGGGGCCGGGCGGCTGGGTAACCGGGGTGCTGCAAGCGGCGAGTAAAGAAGACAGGGCTGCGGCCATCCATGCCCTCCGCATCATCCGGCTCTGCGTTCGATGGTTTTGGCGGTCGATGTCAACTGGATGAAAATATCCTCCAGGTCCGCCTCTCGGGTCGCCACATCGATGACCCTATGGCCGGCATCGCCGATCGCCGCCAAAATTTCGCCGCTGTTGATTTTGCTCGGCGGATAGAAAAACCGCAGCCTGCGGCTATCGTGCAGCTCCACGTTATAATGCTTCAGGCCCTCCGGGATGCCGCCCATATCGTCGGCCACGGTGACCGTCATCTCCTTGGCGTCGAGGCGGCGCAGCAGGCTTTGGGTTTCTTCGCAGGCAATCAATTTGCCATGGTCGATAATGGCGATGCTGTCGCACAGTTGCTCGGCCTCTTCCAGGTAATGGGTGGTCAGCAGCACCGTGGTGCCGTTCCGGTTAAGCTCGCGCACATAGGCCCAGAGCTGGCGGCGCAGGTCCACATCGACCCCCGCCGTCGGCTCGTCGAGAACCAGAACCGGCGGTGAATGGACCATCGCCTTGGCGACCAGCAGCCGCCGCCGCATGCCGCCGGACAGCCGCCGGGCATATTCGTCGGCCTTGTCGGAAAGCCCGACGGCGGCAAGAATTTCATCGGTGCGGCGATTGGCCGATGGCACGCCGTAAAGACCGGCCTGCAAATCAAGCGCTTCACGGGGCGTGAAAAACGGGTCGATGTTAAGCTCCTGCGGCACCACACCGATGGAACGGCGCGCCGCCCGCATGTCGGAATCGATGTCGTAATCCCAGATTTTCGCGGTGCCCGACGAACGGGTGACCAGGCCGGCCAGAATGTTGATCAGGGTCGACTTGCCGGCGCCGTTTGGCCCCAGCAGCCCGAAAAAAGAGCCCCTGGGGATGGCCAGCGATACGTTATCCAGGGCAGGCCTGGAGCCACTGGCACCCGCGTAGGTTTTGCATAGGCCCGTCGTTTCGACGGCGTTTTCTGGGGCGCTCTCGGTCATCATGCCTTCTCGTTCAGGATCGTAAAAATCGTAGCATATGCGGGCTTTGATTGTCCGCCGTCAATCGTTATCATCGGGCAGCCGAATCAACCATATATAGGTGCCTTATGGAACCGCAGGAAACCATCACCGCCCAGGAGACCACCATCAGCTGTGACGGTGGCGGCGGCCCACTGGGCCATCCCAACGTGTTCCTGAAAATCGGCGAAGACAGGGAAATCGTCTGCCCCTACTGTTCGCGCCGTTATGTCCTGGCCGAGGGCGCCAAGTCGTCTGCCGGCCACTAGGTGGCGTCACAAGTGAAACCAAATCACGTTTTTTTGATCGACGGCTCCGGTTTCCTGTTCCGCGCCTACTACGGCATCAAGGAGAACCTGACCAACCCGGATGGCGTGCTGGTCAATGCGGTTTACGGTTTTTCAAACATGCTGATGAAGCTGATCGACGAGACCGAAGCCGATCATATCGCCGTTATTTTCGATGCCGGCCGCAAGACTTTTCGCAACGACATCTACTCCGACTACAAGGCCAACCGCGATGCTCCGCCCGATGATCTGATCCCGCAGTTTGATCTGGTCCGCAAGGCGACCGAGGCGTTCAACGTATCGTGTGTCGATATGGTCGGTTTCGAGGCCGATGATCTGATCGCCACCTATTCGCGTCTCGCCCTGGAAGCCGGCGCCGACGTGACGGTGGTGTCCTCGGACAAGGATTTGATGCAACTGGTCGGCGGCGGCGTCACCATGCTGGACGCCATGAAGAACAAGACCATCGGGCCCGATCAGGTGGTCGAGAAATTCGGCGTCGGGCCCGACAAGGTGATCGAGGTGCAGGCCTTGGCCGGAGATGCCTCGGACAACGTTCCCGGCGTTCCCGGAATCGGCATCAAGACGGCGGCACAGCTGATTATTGAATATGGCGACCTGGAAAACCTTCTCGCCCACGCGGCCGACATCAAGCAGCCGAAGCGCCGACAGAACCTGATCGACTTCGCCGATGCCGCCCGGCTGTCAAAGGTGCTGGTCACGCTGAAAGATGATGTGCCGGTTACGGTGCCCCTGTCGGATTTCGCCATCGCCGGGCCTGATCCGGAAAAACTGACGGCGTTCCTGCGCCAGCAATCTTTCCGCTCGTTGCTGACCAAGTCCGAAAGCCGTTATGGCTTTAAGGCGGGTGGCGAAGAAACCGCCCCCCCGGGGGCCGAAGCCGCCGCTGACCCAGCCCCCGCAGAGTGTGCGTACGAACTGGTGCAGGATATGGCGACGCTGGAGAAATGGATAAAGGCCGCCAAGGAGAAAGGCATCGTTGCCGTCGATACGGAAACCACCTCCCTGGACGCCTTGCGGGCAGAGCTGGTCGGCGTCTCCCTATCGATTGAGCCGGGCCACGCCTGCTATATCCCCCTCGGCCATGGGGCGCCGGCGGCGCAGGGCGCCCTCGATCTTGGCGATGGCGGCGCCAATAGCGGGGCTGGAAAACCGAAGCAGGTTGATTTCAAAAAGGCGCTCGGGAGCCTGAAAAAAATGCTCGAAGATTCGACCCTGCTGAAAGTCGGCCACAACATAAAGTACGACGCCCAGGTGATGGCCAATTACGACGTCAAAATTTCGCCTGTCGATGACACCATGGTGCTGTCCTATGTGCTGGAGTGCGGCCTGCATGGCCACGGCCTTGACGAGCTGGCGCTGATGCATTTTGGCCATTCGACCATCAAGTTCAAGGACGTCGCCGGAACCGGCAAAAACCAGGTCACCTTCGACCAGGTCGGACTCGCCGAAGCCCTGGATTACGCCGCCGAGGACGCGGACATCACATTACGTCTGCATCGGGCCCTGAAACCGCGCCTGGTCCGGGACCGCATGACGGCGGTTTACGAAACCCTGGAACGGCCGCTGATCGACGTATTGGTGGCCATGGAACGGCACGGAATCAAGGTCGATGAAAAAGAGCTGAAGCGGCTCAGCGCCGATTTCGCAAAGCGTCTGGTAAAGCTGGAATCAGAAATTCACAAACTGGTGGGCCGTGACTTCAATGTTGGATCGCCGAAGCAATTGGGCGAAATATTGTTCGATGAAATGGGCCTGCCCGGCGGCAAAAAGGGCAAGGCGGGGGCCTGGGCAACCGGTGCCGAAGTGCTCGACCGCCTCGCCGCCGACGGCCATGAACTGCCCGGGAAGGTTTTGGACTGGCGCCAACTGGCGAAGCTGAAAAGCACTTACACGGATGCCCTGACGGCGCAGATCAACCCGGATACCAAGCGCGTACACACGTCCTTTTCCATGGCCGGGACATCGACCGGCAGGCTGGCGTCCAGTGATCCGAATTTACAAAATATTCCGATCCGCACCGAAGAGGGCCGTAAAATCCGCCGCGCCTTCATCGCCGAAAAGGGGGGTAAGCTGCTCAGCGCCGATTATTCGCAGATTGAGCTGCGCCTGCTCGCCCATGTGGCGGGCATCGGCCCGCTGATTGACGCTTTCAAGGATGGCCAGGACATTCATGCGATTACCGCGTCGGGCGTGTTTGGGGTTCCGGTCGAAGGCATGGACCCCATGATCCGCCGTCAGGCCAAGGCCATCAATTTTGGCATTATCTACGGTATTTCGGCGTTCGGGCTGGCCCGGCAGCTGGGCATTACAAATGGCGAGGCCGCCGAGTATATCGACGCCTATTTCGCCCGCTACCCCGGCATCCGCGATTATATGGAGCAGACAAAGGAGCAGGCGCGCCGGGATGGCTATGTCAGCACGCTTTTCGGGCGAAAATGCCATGTCGGGGGCATTAACGACAAAAACCCGGCGCGCCGGAATTTCGCCGAGCGGGCCGCCATAAATGCTCCGATTCAAGGGGGCGCCGCCGATATTATCAAACGCGCCATGATTGCCATGCCGAAAGCCCTTGAAGGAGCGGGCCTGAAAACCAAGATGCTGCTGCAAGTGCACGATGAACTGGTGTTCGAAGTGCCTGAAAAAGAAATTGCTGCGGCGTCAGGCGTGGTTAAGGATACTATGGAGAATGCAGCAGTTCTGGATGTTCCCTTAATCGTTGACGTCGGAGTCGGTGATAACTGGGATGACGCGCACTAATAATTGACTTTATGGGCCGGAGGAAACGTGCCGCAAGAACTCAGGAAAATCGTGTTCAACAATGAAGAGCTTATGTCGGCGGCATATGATTACTGCCTGCGGACGGATGTCCGCATTCCCCAGGTTCCCATTGATGAGATCGTTATTGGCGAAGCTGATAACGCCGTTCTGACCCTGAAGTTTGCAACTGTCGATGCCAGCGACCAGAAAGAATTTGCCCTTAGCCGCGATCAGGTCGGGGCGGCGCTGATCAAGTATTGTTCTGCCAACAATATTCCGATGGCCAGGATGGCCAAGAAAATCCTCAAGGTGGACAAGGGCGAAATTTCGCTGATGGTCAGCATACAGTGGCCGACCAAGCCCTGATGGCCTAGGCCACCAGGGGCCGGGGTGTTCGGCGCCTTGTGTTTTCTGCCCGCTCGGGCTTCTGCATTCGCCGAATCACTCTGTATATTAGCAGCCCGGCCAGCACCGCGCCGTGGGTGCCGGCGATCAGAAAATCTGCCTTGATCATCATGATGTAATGGAAAACCGAGCCGATGGCGGCGATATAAACCGTCTGGTGCAAGCGGCGCCAGCGCTTTCCCCCCAAACGCTTGATCATGGCCTTGGGCGAAGTCACGGCCAGGGCCAGCAATATGATGAAGGTGAGCATACCGATGGTGATGAAATTGCGCTTGACGATATCGGCCCAGATATCGGCCCAGTTGAAAAACTGATCGGCGACCACGTAATTTGCAATGTGCAGCGTCGCATAAAAAAAGGCGAACAGGCCAAGCATGCGCCGGAACCTGACCGGGATTGACGACCCGCTGAGGTGAACCAATGGGGACACCATCAAGGTGACAATCAGCAGGCGCATGGCCCAATCGCCCAAGAAACGATTGACGGTTTCGACCGGATTGGCGCCAAGATCGCCGATGACGATGGCGCGCAGCGCGATCCAGGCCAGCGGAATCAGGCAAACGGCGAAGATAACGGGCTTGGCGACCCGGCGGATGGCGGTTTCGCGTTTCATGATCAGTAGTATTTGGCCAGATCCATGCCGCTGTAAAGGGACGCGACTTCTTCAGCATAGCCGTTGAATTTCAGGGTCTCTTTTTTCGCCGAGAAATATCCTTGTCCGATGACTCGCTCCTTGGCCTGGCTCCAGCGCGGATGGGAAACCTCGGGGTTGACGTTGGAATAAAACCCGTATTCCGAGGACGCCGACATATTCCAGGTAGTCGGCGGCATTTTTTCGACAAAACGGATGGCGACGATGGATTTGATCGACTTGAAACCGTATTTCCACGGCACCACCAGGCGGATTGGGGCGCCGTTCTGGCCCGGCAGTTCTTCGCCATACAGGCCGACGGCGAGTAAGGCCAGCGGGTTCATGGCCTCGTCCATGCGCAGTCCCTCCACATAGGGCCAGTTGAGGATGGCGCGTTTCTGTCCCGGCATGCGCTCTGGGTCGACCAGGGTTTCGAAGGCAACGTACTTGGCCTTCGACGTCGGCTCGAAACGCTTGATGACGTCGGCCAGCGGAATGCCGACCCACGGCACCACCATTGACCAGGCCTCGACACAGCGGAAGCGGTAGATACGTTCCTCAAGCTTGTGTGGTTTGATCAGGTCGTCAAAATCGACGACGCCGGGTTTTGCAACCGCGCCCTCGATAGATACCTGCCACGGCTTGGTTTGAAAATTCTGGGCATTGTTGGCCGGGTCGCTCTTGCCGGTACCGAACTCGTAGAAATTGTTGTAGCTTGTGACGTCTTCGTATTTAGTCTGTTCCAGCCCGTTGCCGTAGGCGGTCTGGGTGATGCCCGGCAGTTTCATTCCGGCAGCAGCCTTGCCCGGCGGCAGGATCGAGCCTAATGCCCCGGCTGCGGCGCTGGCCTGGATAAAGTGCCGCCGGTTCATGAACAGGTGTTTCGGCGTAACTTCGGCCTCGGATATATGAGAAGCTTTCTTGATTTTGATCTGCATGGAATGGCCCTAATGATTTAAAGTTGTTCTAATTCATATATGTTGGCGGCCGGTTGGGGAAATAACAACTGCGTGATGGCACCGAGAGGCCCTCCTAAACGTTTGTTTAAGCCAAGTTTTAGGTATAATCACCACAATGCAAACCCTTTATCACCTCTGGTTATCGCCCTTCTGCCGCAAGGTCCGGGTTGTCCTTCAGGAAAAGAAGATAGACTTTGACCTGAGGACCGAAAACGTCTGGGAGCGCCGCAAGGAGTTCCTAGCCCTCAATCCGGTCGGCGAAGTGCCGGTGTTGGTCGAGCCGGGCGGTGCGGCGCTTTCCGGCAGTACGGTGATCTGCGAGTTTCTGGATGAAGTTCATGTTGACCCGCCGCTGCTTGGCCGCCATCCCCTGGAGCGGGCCGAGGTTCGCCGGCTTGTCGATTGGTTCGACCGCAAGTTCAACAGCGAGGTCACGGAAAACCTGGTCGGCGAAAAAGTTATGAAGCGGTTTCTGGGGTTGGGCGCGCCTGATTCAAAAGCCATCCGTGCCGGGCACGTTAACATCCACATGCATCTGGAATATATTTCCTATTTGATCGAGCGCCGGAAATGGCTTTCGGGAAATGAAATGACATTGGCCGATATCGCCGCAGCGGCGCATATATCAACCGTCGATTATCTGGGCGATGTGCCATGGGAAGGCCATCCCACCGCCAGGGACTGGTATGCCCGCATCAAGTCCCGTCCCAGCTTCCGCTCGGTCCTGGCGGATAACATCCCCGGCGCCCCGCCGGCAAAACACTACGCCAATCTGGACTTTTAGAGCGGCAGGACGACGCGCCAGTCCATGTGGACGGTCGTTATTTTTCGTTCCTGGCGGCGCTTAACCTCGCCGGTGGTGGTGTCGATATAGGCGAACATTTTTTGCGACTTGGGGTCTTCGGTCACCTTCAGGTAAGTACCTTTTGCAGTGGTGAATATGTGTCCGACGGCGGGCTCCGTGGCTTCGTCCGGGGTGCCCGGTGTAAAGCTAACGCGCCCGCCAAGATCAACCAGCAGATCTTCCGGATCGACATAAATCAGCATGGCTTCTGCGGCCGGGGCCGGGGTCACCTGAATCAGATAGTGATGAATGTATTCGGTGCCCTGGCGCTCGGCCTTGATGAAGACCGCGCCGTCATCGGTGCCGGGGCGCGCCACCGCGTGGCCGCGGGGCACATCGAAGGCCGGCCGCGTGACCGTATCGACGCTTGCCACGGTCGCCGCGCCGCCCAGGGGGCGTGACAAAATTTCTGTGTTTTTCAAATTCTTGGGGATTTTCCCGGCGAGAATATCGAGGATACTTTGAAGGGTTTGTTCCTCGACTCGCTGAAAGGCTTCCCGTGTGTACCAGGCCAGATGGGGCGTCAGGATCACGTTGTCCATGCCGTTAAGGGGAAAATTCCTGTCCAGGGGTTCGTCCGGAAAAACATCGAACCCGGCACCGCCGATAATTTTATTTTGCAAGGCGTCGATCAAGGCGGCCTCGTCAACGATGGCGCCCCGGGATACGTCGATCAATAACGCATCGGTTTTCATCATGCCTAATTCCCTGGCCCCGATCAGCCCTTTGGTTTCCGGGGTTAGGACACAGTGAACGGAAACGAAGTCGGAAAGCCGTAAAAGCTCGTCCAGATCGCAAAGCCGCACATCGAGTCCATCGGGATCTTCTATATAGGGATCGCAGGCCAGAACGGTCATGCCGAAACCTAGGCAACGCCGGGCCATACAGGTGCCGATGCGTCCCAGCCCGACCAGCCCCATGGTCTTGCCGGAAAGATCGAGCCCCAGCAGTTCCGGTATGGGCCATGCCCAACCTTGTGCGCGCATGGCACGGTCCAGCTCCGGCACTTTTCTGGCCAATGAAATCAACAAGGCGAAGGCGTGATCGGCAACCGTATCGGAGCCGTAGGCCGGACAGTTGGCGACGATGACATCGTTTCGGCTCGCCGTTTCCAGGTCGATGGCGTCGGTGCCGACCCCGTATTTGACGATGCCCTTGAGGCGTGTTGCCGCCTCGATCACCGGGCCGGTAATGGCCGTGTAGCAGGTCAGGATCAGGTCCGCATCCCGGGCCGCCTCGATCAGGCCGGCCTCGTCGTAATGGGCCGTGGTGACGACGTCGGCGACGGCCGTCAACCTGTTCATATACTGCTCGCAGATATCAAGCTCTGCATCGGTGCGAAGGATTTTCGGCTTCATCGGGGTATCCTAACAAGGTTTACAAGCAACCGGGACAAGTGTTCATCTTACAGGATGAAATCAAGCTCCCCCAGACTGTTCTGCTTCGGGCTCGGTTACAGCGCCCGGCGTCTGGCCCGTGGCCTGATGGCCGATGGCTGGACCGTCGCCGGCACCTGCCGGGAAGATGCCGCCGCTGCCGAACTTTGCGAGCTCGGTGTCGATGCTCATGTGTTCGACCGCGCCCGGCCGCTGACCCATGTGCTGGCGGCGCTTGAGGGTGCCACGCATTTACTGTCTTCTGTCCCGCCTGATGAAGACGGCGATCCGGTGCTTGATTGCTGCGCAGTAGAAATAACCGCCGTGGCCGGAAATCTGCAATGGGCCGGTTATCTGTCAACGACCGGTGTTTATGGTAACCGGGACGGCGGAATGGTTGCGGAAGGGGATGAACTGAGGCCGACATCGGTGCGGGCAAAACGCCGGGCTGTCGCCGAGGCCCGTTGGCTGGCGCTGGCGGCGGCCGGGGTTCCGGTCCATGCCTTCCGTCTGGCCAGTATTTACGGGCCGGGGCGTAATATTCTGGAAGATGTGAAAAGCGGGCGCGCCAAAAATATCCAGAAGTCCGACCATGTGTTTTCG
>JABMOQ010000056.1 GCA_013204045.1 Rhodospirillaceae bacterium
AGAAATCAAGAAAAGAGTTGCCTTGGTACGCAAAAATCATGGAAAGCACAATAAAAAGGGCGGCCAAAGCCGCCCTTTTCCATTCAAACCGGGGTTTCCAATCAGATGAGCGTGAGGGGGTTCATCATTGATTCAAAATTGCCGGGACGGGCGTTTCCGGACCTTGCGGAATCGAAAAACGACCTATCTGTCGGATGGGTGTTAAGGGTCCAACCAAGGAAGAAAAACGCGATCAGTTTCTGCATGACGGTCTCCTTTTCCGCTTCGGCGATAAACACCAGAGGCAACGGACGTATGTCCTGGCCCCGGTGGTTTGAATAAGGCCTAAGTAGGAGACAAAATGGCTTACTGAAAGTGCCGAAAACGCAACCGGACCATGCGTTTCATGCATAGCTTAACATATTAAAATAAAGGGATTTTTCCGACCGATTGGGCCGCTTTACACATATTGCTGATCTTGGCCAGGGCAAGCTCGCGGCCGAGCAGCCCGAGTCCGCAATCAGGTGCCGCAATCAGCCGGTCGGCGTCAATATATTGAAGGGCGTCCAAAAGTCGTTGGCGAATTTCATCAACCGTTTCAACCTCGCTTTTGGCAATGGCGACGACGCCAAAGATGACCGTGGTATTATTGAAAAGCCCTAACAATGACAGATCATTATGACGGTGGGCATCCTCGATAGAAATGGCCTGTATGAGCGAATCGTCGATTGCGGCGGCAAGGCGCGCATAGGATTCCTTTGGGGCTTTCGGATAATCGGTATTATCCAGCCGGTCCGGGTAGCCACAGCACATGTGGACTGTGCGGGTGACCGAATCAGGGCAGTTGTGGAAGACCCGGTCGAGATTCTCGAAACCAAAATCCAGCGCTTCCTGAGCTTTGCGCGCGAACAAAGGTTCATCGATCTGAATATGGGTGCAACCGGCCTCGGCCAGGACCAGGACTTCCGAATTGAGCGCATCGGCCAGTTCGGCCCCCCGCTTTCTCTCATCGCCGTAAAAACTGTCGGCGACCGTATCGCCAATGGTCATCGGCCCCGGCATGGTGACCTTAACCGGCCTGTCGGTCGTTGCCTGCGCCACCTTCCAGTCATGGGGGAGAAAATGGTCCCGGGCCGAGACGGCCCCTGTGATGGTTGGCAATTTCGCCTTATAGGCCCCCTCACGCAGGACTTTTTCGGTCAGGTTGGTGAAGTCGATGCCGTTCAGATGTCGGCAATGGTAATGGATATAGTTTTCACGGCGAACCTCGCCATCGGTGGGGATATCAATGCCGGCACCGACCTGATCGGCGATGACGTCGGCGGCGGCGCGGGCAAAAATGGCTTCCGCCTGATCGCCCATTTCCTTCAGGGTTTCTTCGTAGCGTTCCGTCGGGATGGATGAATCCGGGCCAGCCTCGTCTTTGAACCAGTCGACAACAGGGACATAGTCAGGTTTCGGGTAGGCGCCGATAGTAGTTGTCCGAATGGGCATGAACGCCCTCCCTAGTTACCTGATTCAGTTTGCTTTTTCAGGTTTTGTGTGTCGAACACACTGCCGAAGGCACCGGCCCCTGGATTCGCGGAGGAAGGGGCCGTGCTGCCTTCCGGGCCGGCCTTGTCCAGATTCTGCGGATCGAAAACGCTGCCGAACGAGCCTTTGCCCGGACTCTCAAGAGTCCCGGCTGGATTTTTGTCGGCACCGAAGATATCTGGACCCTTCTGAAGCTTCTGCTGCTCGCGCTCAATTTGCTGCTGTTTGATTTGATCAATAAGCTGCTGCTGATGAGCTCGTTTTTCTTCGCGCACCTCAATCTTGCAGGCCTCCGGACTATAAACGCTGGCGAACCAGATGGTTGAAAAACCCCCGACGGCGAGGATAACCATGACAATGGCCGCAGGGTTGCCACGTAGCAATTTCGGCAGTTGAAAGCCGCCGGTGACGGCCCCGACCGGGGCGCCATTGGCCAGCGCCAGTTGCTTGCGTCGCTGATAGATTTCATGGCTGAGCGCGCCGACGATCGTCAGCACAACAATCAGGAAAGCCAGCGTCGAAATTGACGGATTGATGCCGTAACGCACCTTCTGCGCCAGTTCAATGGTCAGGGTCGGATACTTGCCGAAAGTGAAGGTGGTCGTGTTGTAGTTTTCAAACGATGCCAGGAATGCCAGAACGGCGGCCGAACCAATGGCCGGTTTCAGGAACGGCAGGAGGATTTTCCGAAACGCCTGCACGTTAGTGGCGCCCAGGTCGAGCGCCGCTTCCGTCAGGCCGACGTCAAACCGTTGCAGGCGGGCGACGAACACCAGCATGCAGTAGGACGCGATGAAGGTCGACTGGCCCAGGATGGTCAGAAAAATACCGTTATGCAGGAAGCTATCGCTTGTGAAGCCGAGCATGACATTAATGCGGTCCCAGAAAACCAGCGTCGAAATACCCAGGACGACACCGGGAATCAGGATCGGTGCGATGACGATTGTATAATAGGTGGCGCGAAGCTTCGGCCATATCTGGGTCAACACCAGGGATCCGGCCATCCCCATGACCACGGAAAGAATGACTGTGCCAATACCGATGATAAGGCTGTTCTGAATACCGTTAACGATGCGCTTGTCGTTATAGAGCACATCGAACCATTCGAAGGTCAGGCATTCCCATGGCGCGGCGCGGGGAAAGCCCGGTGAATTGAAGCCGGTAATGCTCATGATAACCAGCGGCCCCAACAGGTAGCCAAAGAACACCACCAGATAGAGGCCCAAAAATACCTTCATGAGGGGGGAAGTGGATTTCACTTGCCGATATCCCCCATCTTGACCTTGAACAGCCGCATCATTGACAGCACGATAATAATACACACCACCAGCAGAACGATGGCATAGGCGGCCCCGCGCGGCCAGTTACCGCCCTGGTTGAACCACTGATAGATGATCTGCGTGAACCACAGACTCGACGGCCCACCTAGAATTTGCGGTGCTGCCAAGGCCCCAGCGGTCAACATGAAGACCATGGTACAGCCTGATGAGATGCCCGGCTTGGCGTAGGGTATGACGACGCGCCAGTGAATGCGCCACCACGGCGCACCCATGTCGCGGGCGGCCTCGATCTGGTTGCGGTCAAGGCTTTCAATAACGTTGTAGATGGGGAAAATCATCAGCAGGATGTAGGCGTAGCCGAGTCCTGAATAGAGAGCCACATTCTCGCGAATAAAATCAATCGGGGCGGCCGTCATCCCCATGGACATCAGCATTTCGTTGATCACACCGCTGTCGCCGAAAATGATCCGGAAGGCAAAGGCGCGCAAGATTTCGTTGACCCAGTAAGGAATGATCAGCAGCAACACCAGAACCCGGACAAACCCGCCGCCGTTGGATTGGCCCAGGTAGTAGGCCAGCGGATAACATAGCGCCAGATCGAGCAGGGTCACGAACAGCGCCGCCAGCAAGGTGCGTACGAACACGCCCAGATCGACGGCGTTGTAGGTCGATTCCGCACCCGATGCGCCGAGGGCCAAAAACTTGTAGTGCTCAAGCGTATAGACATCCTTGGGGCCGCCCATTTCCGGTGGCGGCAAGTGATGACGGAAAGAAAAGTCGAGCATTGAAAGTTGCGGCAGGATAATCAGGATGAATATCCAGAAGCCGACCGCAAGCAACAGGTAAAGGCCCAGCGCCAAACCATTGCGCTCGAAAAATTCCGCCATGAAGCCGGTACGTTTCATGCCTGTCTACCTATTCGCTCGCAAGTTCGCCTTTCGGCAGGACGGTCGCCTGCTCCGGGTCATATTCCAGAGTCATGTCCTTGCCCATGGACGAGGACCGAACCTTGCCCTGATTGACCAGCGACATCTTGATTTGTTTGCCTTCATCCCCTTCGAGGAAAACATTATAGGCCTGGCCTTCAAATTCTTCGTTGGTAACCAACGCCTTGACCTGATTGCCCGTGTTGCCGGTATCTGTGGCGATACTGAAGGCCTCGGGCCTTATGAATATCATTGCCTCGTCCCCTGCTTTCAGGTTGTTCTTGGCAGCGCCACCAATGCGGGCGCGCAAGTCTCCGGTCCGGTTGGTGGAGACAACGGCCATGCCGTTTTCGACAGATTTTACCTTGCCCCTGAAAACGTTGTTTTCACCAACAAAGGAAGCAACGAACGGCGTCGATGGATCATCATAGATAGACTGTCCGTCGGATATCTGGTCGATAATACCATGGCGCATGACCGCGACACGATCGGACATGGTCAGGGCCTCGCCCTGATCGTGGGTGATGTAAATAAAAGTAATGCCGACCCGCTGCTGAATTTGACGCAGTTCGGTACGCATGTGCTGACGTAGTTTCAGGTCGAGGGCGGAAAGCGGCTCATCGAGTAGCAGCACATCCGGCTGTGCGCACAGGGCACGAGCAATGGCGACACGCTGTTTCTGGCCGCCGGATAATTCCGATGGCAATTTGTCCCCTTGCCCGGTCAGCGCAATCATTTCTAAAAGCTCATCGGCGCGCTTGCGCCGGTCGGCCGCGCCGATCCCCTGCACTTCCAGGGAAAAGGTGATGTTCTCCCAGACTTTCATCAACGGGAAAAGGGCCAGATTCTGGAATATAAGGGCCGTCGGCCGTTTGTTCGGGCCGATCCCGGCCATATCCTTACCGCCGATCAGGACCTGGCCGTCACTGGGTTCCAGAAACCCGGAAACCGCACGCAAAATAGTCGTCTTGCCACAACCCGATGGGCCGAGGAACGAAAAGAAGCTGCCACCTTCAATATTCACATTGGCTTCGCGTACGGCGACGAAATCCCCAAATCGAATCCATACGTCTTTAAGCTCGACTCCAACACCTGCACCCATTTGAGTCCCCCTAAACCGATACTTTCTGTTTTCCGAAACATTATCCCCGGATGCTCTCGGCACCCGGGGAAGATGTTCAGCAAGTTATAGAGCTTAAGCGCTCTTGAACTTGTTTTCGTACTCGGTGCGAACTTCGGCATACCACGGAGCCTGCGGCGGCCACGGGTTAAGTTTAGCCAAAGAATCACCAGGATAGGCATCGGAGAAGTTCTTCTTGTAGGCCGCACCGGCGAACTTGTCGGCGCCCAGAACCGGCGAGTTGTAACCATGGGAGTCAATGGCAACACCGGCATCATTGGCATTGTACGCGAACTTGATGAATTCATAGATTTCATCAATGTTCTTGGCACCGATCGGCATCGCCATGCCATCGACCCAAGCCATGGAGCCTTCTTTCGGCGCCTGGTACATGACCGGTTCGCCGGCGCTCTTCAACGCAAGCGGCGGGCCATCCCAGGTTTGACCGACGATAACGCCTTCGTTAAGCAGACCGTTTTTCTGGGTATCGGCGTCGTTCCACAGAAGCTTGATATTTTTCTTGCGGCCGATGCACCATGAAGTGACCTTGTCCCAGATCGGACGCATGTCGCCTTCGGATTTGTAGGCCTTCCACATGTCGCCGGGGTTCAATTCGCCGATGGTTTCCATGTACAGACCGGCACCCAGCATCATCGAGTGCGGACGGCCCATGGTCTTGCCGGCATTGGCGTCGTCCCACACATCGCCATAGCTTGGCGCGCCACCGGACGGGGTCCATTTATCGGTGCGCCAGGCGATGCCTTCGGTGCCCCAGATATGCGGCAGCCAGTGTGAGCCCTTGCCCTTAAAGTTCCAGTCAACGTCGCCGATCTTGGTCATCGCCGGGTTGACCTTGTCGAGGGGAACCCGCTTCATATCAAACGGCTGCAACAATTCCAGCGGTCCCCATTCCAGGCCCTGGTTGTTGGTCGGGGAAACGATATCGAAACCCTGACCCTTGTTGGCCTTCATCTTGTTGATGATTTCTTCGTTCGAGCCGATACCGGTGTAGTTAATTTTGATACCGGTGGCACTTGTAAAGTCGCCCATAAATTTTTCGGGCAGGTAATCGGACCACATAAGAATGTTAACTTCTTTAGCGGCCAGCGCATCTTTGATAAACATCGGTGCGGCCATGGCACCAGCGCCGGCCACGGCGGCACCCTTGACCACCGTGCGGCGTGTAACTTTCTTTGCGGCCAACCCGGTCGCCAATTGAGACTTGGTTTTCTTGGTCATAGTTTAGCTGCTCCCTGTTGCTATTTATTATTCTGTTGCTGTTTAGTATTACTTTCTTATCGTTGCCGGGCAGTTTGTTCCAACCCTTTGACGACGTCAACCTGAACGGAATAAAGGCTATCAACCCGTTACCCGGGGACACGAATATATGCTGTGCCCATTCTTCCCCTTAAGACCCGCAAACGGTCACAAACAGGGCTTTTTTTATCAAGGGCCAGATTGCCGGGAACGGTTGGGCCAATTGATAAAAAGCATGACGTTCGGGGGCTTTCCGACCATTATGCGCGCCATGAAATAAGCTTCCGGAGACCGATCTTGAACCAGAATAATAAAAAGAATGTCCTGCTAATTACCGCCGACCAGTGGCGCGGCGAATGCCTGTCCCTTCTGGGCCACCCATGTGTTCAAACGCCGAGCCTGGACGCCCTGGCCGAAGACGCCGTTGCCTTTACCAGCCACTTTGCCCAATGCGCACCCTGCGGACCATCCCGGACCAGCCTGCATACGGGTATGTATCTGCAAAATCATCGCTCGGTCAGAAACGGTACGCCGCTTGATGCGCGCCATACGAATGTGGCTCTGGAAGCCCGTAGGGCCGGTCATGATCCGGTGCTGTTTGGCTATACGGACACCACACCTGACCCGCGCGGGCGGTCGGTCGAAAGTCTGGCGCGCGGCTACGAAGATGTGCTGCCGGGGTTCGCCGAGGAAGCTGTTCTGGGCTGCGATCATCAGCCGTGGCTGGAAGACCTGAAGGCAAAGGGCTACGACGTTTCAGGCGGCTTTGAAGGTATTTTCAATCCGCGCCCGGGAAGTGAGGCTGAATACGACAGCAACGGCGGCCACGTCAGTGCCGCGCCACCGATCTATAGCGCAGAGGACTCGCCCACCGGCTTCCTGACCAACAGGTTCCTCGATTACCTGAAAACCCGAAATGGAGAAGGCTGGTTCGCACACGTGTCCTACCTGCGTCCGCACCCCCCCTTCATCGCGCCCGAACCCTATAACACCATGTATGATCCGAAAGACGTGCCGAAGCCGATCCACGCCGCAGTTTCACCCGAGGAAGAGGCCCATCAACACCCATGGCTGGCCGCCGCCCTGGAAACCACCGGCGACTGGCTCCTGCCTTGGCATGTGGATGGCAGCGTATCGGAAATATCGGAACTGGACGTACTACAGACCCGGGCCACCTATTATGGACTGATCAGCAAGGTCGATGCGTATCTGGGCCGCATTATCCAGCATCTGAAGGACAGCGGCGAATACGACAATACGCTGATCATTTTCACATCTGACCACGGCGAGATGCTGGGTGACCGCTGGTTGTTCGGCAAGCGTGGCTGGTTCGACGAAGGCTATCGGGTGCCGATGATCGTGCGAGCGCCGGGGATGACAGAGCCCGGCAAGACCGTCACCTCGTTCACCGAGGCCATCGACATCATGCCGACCGTACTGGAGTGGCTGGGTCTGGATATTCCCCGGCAATGCGACGGCAGGTCGCTGCTGCCGTTTCTAATGGGGGGCACACCGGACAACTGGCGCACCGAGGCGCACTGGGAATATGATTTCCGCGATGTCGAGGATGACGCCGTCGAGCGTAAGTTGGGTATCGGGCTGGACCAATGCACCATGAATGTGATCCGCGGAGAACGCTATAAATACGTTCACTTCACCAATCTGCCGCCGCTGTTCTTCGACCGCCAGGCCGATCCTTTCGAACTGACCAACCTTGCCGACGACCCGGCTTATGCCCCCCTGGTCATGGAATACGCCCAGAAAATGCTGTCCTGGCGCATGAGCAACGACGAACGCACCCTGACTCATATATTGGTCAAGCCGGGCGAGGTGATGAGTCGCTAGCCTCTATTTAAGCTCCTCCAGGTATTCGATGATTTCCTTGCGGTCTTCCTCTTTCTTCAATTTCAGCGTCATTGAGGTTCTCTTGCCGAGGAATCCCTTTGGGTCGGCCAGCCATTTGTCCAGGTTTTCTTCGTCCCAGACGATATCCACGTCAACCAGGCCTTTGTATTTGCCGAAGTCGGTGGCGCCCGCCTTGCTGCCGTATATGCCGAACAAGTTAGGGCCGACCTTGTGCTTTCCGCCCTCATCAAAGGAATGACAAGACTTGCATTTGTTCAGCGCCTTGGGGGCATCGGCCAGCGCCGGGGCGACGGTCATGCCGAACATCAGGGCCGCAGCAATCGCCGATATTTTTAACGGATTCATATTGAACTCCTTTGTTTTTCAATAACTTAAAAGTTTATGGCTTAAATTCTGCAATGAATTATATAGCCTATCGGGTTGATGTAGGACTTAACACGCGTCAAGTCAGCCTTTTTCGTCATTCGGAATAGTCAGATTAACCCGGCGCTTGAATACCGGATAATTCGTTGCCTCCTTGTTATCGTAGCCAATCCGCAGGCGGCGTTTTTCATCGACCAGAAAATACCTGACTTCGGCCTCGAGTATAGCCGGGGGGTGATTTCCGTTCGTTGAAAATTCAATATCGTAGGTGCGTCGCTCCCCTCTTGGCAGGCGGGTATCCCACAGATCGATGATAAAGGGCCGCCACATAATGGTGCGTTTCAGGGTGTTGGTTTCCTCTTCCAACACGTTTCCAGCACCATCCAGCACACGCATGCTGACAACCAGATGGCGGTCGGGCGTGCCGGTGGGCAGATAATGGGCGGCTCCGGTGTTGGTGATGTTCAGCGTAAATTTGCGTTTTCCGGACGCCGGCGGGGCGGTTTCCTTGACGTCGATTTCAAGGCCATTCTTGACCATCTCCGGGTCGTGACCGCCGCGCCACAGATGACGGCGGGTTGCCCTCACCTGACCGCCGTCGGCTATGGGGCGCGTGACCACCGGCATGTGGCATTCGACACAACCCAGCTGGGCAACTTCGGCACGGGTCATTTCACCACTTTGGCCCTTCCCTTTTGTGATTTCAGCGACCGTACCGCAGGGCGGAAAACGGAAAAAGGTGTCCCATTGATCACCGCTGACAACGTGGCAGCCTACGCAGATTTCATTGCCGCTGTTTAATTTCCTGATTGGATGTAAAGAATCGTCTCCGCCATAGGTTCCAAGTATTTTCCCTTCACGCAGATGACATGCCGTACAGGTCACCCCCTCTTTTTGCAAATCGGAATCGAAGTCGGGGTTAGGCTTTAAAATGGGGTCTGACCTGTCCTGGTCACGAAAGCCGAGAACCAGGTTTTCCTGCTGGCGGTCTAGCGGAATATGGCAGTTCAAGCAGATCTGCTGGGAACCATCGAAAGCCAAATCGACTTGGTAATAAGGGTCGGTCCATGCCTGGCTGTGGATGGTTGTCGACCATTCGTCAAAGATTTCCTGGTGGCAGGTCGCACATTCCTGGGCACTCAGCGTCTTCAGCGGTTCGGGTATTTGTGCCGTCGATACGGGAAGGGCAAAGTTATCGGTAACGACGAATATGTTCATCGGGCGGACAAACCGCCAACCGAGGAAAAGCGCAAAGGCAAGCACCAGCAGCGCGATAATCAGGCGCTTCCGGGTTAACAGCCTCGCCACTTCATCCTCCACCTGGTTAATCTTTTTCTACAACGTCCTGGCCGAAACGGTTGATGGCATATCCCCTGTTTCCTTTGCGGAACGGCTGTAACAGCATCTTGTCGAGGCGCTGATCTGCGGGATCACGGAAGGCGTCGATGCCGATGGTCATGCCCACATGGCCCGCTTCGGGTTGCGCCTTGTAGGTGCCGAACAAGCGGTCCCACCAGGGCAGGTTAAAGCCGAAATTGCTGTTGGCCTCCGACACCACCACGGAATGGTGGACCCGGTGCATGTCGGGCGTCACCACCAACAACCGCAAAAAACCGTCCAGTGCGCTCGGCAGGCGGATGTTGCCATGATTGAACATGGCGGTGGCGTTGAGCAGCACCTCGAATAAAATAACCGCGATTGGAGAAGCGCCAAGGGCCGTGACCGTCGCCAATTTGATGACCATCGACAGGACAATCTCTATGGGATGAAAGCGCGCACCCGTCGTCACATCGTAATCCAGATCCGCGTGATGCATGCGGTGCAGCCGCCACAGCAACGGTACTGCATGAACCATCACATGTTGCAGGTAGATGACAAAATCGAGAATGACGACGGCGATCACTGCCTCCAGCCACAACGGCAGAGAGACCATATTCATCAGCCCCCATCCGGCGCCCGATGCGGCGACTGCAACACCCACGGCGGCAACAGGGAACAACAGGCGCATGACCACGGTGTTAAGGGCAACAATGCCAATGTTTGAAGGCCAGCGGGCCCAACGGGCGAGGCTGCGCGTCCGTCTTGGGGCCGCCGCTTCCCATAGGGCAACGGCAATAAAAACACCCAGAAATACAGAAAGCCGAACCACCGGTTCATTTTTGATAATCAGGTCGAACACTGAAATACCTTCAATTCAAAACATACATGATGATTGAATCGTCATCGCCCTTGAATTTAACCTGAAGCAGATGCTTTCCCGCATCATCGTACCAGATTTCACGTTCCAGATCGCCGCTGATTTTATAATGTTTGGCGGGTGTGACGGTACCTTTGACGATAATTTCATCAATCCCCAAATTTTCAACGGCTACCTTCAATTCCTCACCATCAAGTGTATCCATAAGCATAGAACTCGCGACCGTCCCCGGATTCCAGAGACTGGCGGGCAGGATGCCATAATGGATACTCGATGGTTTCCCATTGCTGACGACTGTCAGTTTATTGTCGCCCATCTCCACGCGCAGCTTTTTAGTTTCACCGTCATCATCTGTCGTCGCCACGGTTCCGAGAAACCGGTCCCCATACCATTCTTCGCTGGACCTGTGGAGGAACTTGTAAATGGTTATAAAAGCGATCTTGACCTGAATATCCGTTTTGATTCTGACTCTTTGCCTGTTTACATCGACTTTTTCGAATTTGTAGTCATGGGTGCCGATGGCTTCGCCATCACGTGTGATCGTAAACGACATGTCCTTAAGGGTAGCGCCGCGGGAATCAGAAGCTCCTGAAATCAGGAGCAGAAAAAACAATACCGGATAAATAAATAATGATATTTTTCGCATCTAGCCCTCTTTGTGATTCTCAAAAGTACTGAGCCGATAATATGGTATATAATCAATACCATTGACACCCCTCAACGGCGCGTAATGATAAACCAATGGCCATAAAATACCGTCCTTTATATACTGTTTTCAGGCTTTTCCCTGGATTACTTATTCCGGCCCTGCTTGCCGTCTGCCTTGCCGCCGGGGAAGGCCAGGCCCAGAACCAGGACACGGCTCAAGTCAAAATTGGCGTTCTTGCCTTCCGCGGCATCGAAAATGCCCGCCTGAGATGGGTCGCCACGGCCGACTACCTGAGTGAAAACATCGAGGGCAGCCGTTTCGAGATCGTCCCCCTTGGTCTTGAAGATATGGGCAAGGCAATCGAGGCCGGGAAGCTGGACTTTGTCCTGACCAATACCGGTAATTATGTTGTTCACGAAGCGCGTCATGGGGTTACCCGCATCGCCACCATGCGTTCGCCGCGCCCGGTAGAAACGGGCAATGTTTTCGGCGCCGTTATTTTCACCCGGGCCGACCGCACAGACATCCAATCCATCGAAGACCTGAAGGGGAAATCCTTCATGGCCGTCGAGAGAAACGGGTTCGGTGGCTTTCAGATGGGGTGGCGTGAATTAAAAAATCACGGCATCGACCCCTTCAAAGATTTTTCGGAACTTACGTTTAGTGGCTTTCCCCAGGATGACGTTGCCCTTGCCGTCTTGAACCGGAAAGTCGATGCCGCCACCTTCCGAACCAATACCCTGGAAACCATGCAGAGCGAGGGCATCCTCGATATGAAGGATTTCCGCATCCTCAACCCCAAGAGCTATCCTGGATTTCCTTTTGCCGTCAGCACCCTGCTCTATCCGGAATGGCCCTTCGCCAAGGCCAAAAATACGTCCCAGAAACTGGCGCAGAAAGTCGCCATCGCCCTGCTCGGCATGCCGGAAAATAGTCAGGCAGCGTTTCAGGGTAATTACGGTGGCTGGACGGTACCGCTGGATTACCAACCGGTGCATGAATTGTTCAAAGAGTTACGTATCGGCCCGTATAAAAATTTAGGAGACATCACGTTTACAGATCTTGCCAAACAGTATGGCCATTGGATCGTGCTGGTGGTGGTCGTCTTGTTTTTGGTGGTCGGCTGGGCAACCTGGATCGAAGTTCTGGTCAATCGTCGCACCCGTCAACTTTCCGATGCCAACGCAGAACTGGAACGCCAGATCGTGGAAAGGCGCAAGGCCGAAGAAGAAGCCCACTTGCGCCAGGCCGAATTGGCCCATGTACACCGCCTTAACACGCTCGGCGAAATGGCGTCCGGTTTCGCCCACGAAGTCAACCAGCCACTTGCCGCCATCGCCAATTACGCCCGTGGTTGCATCCGCCGCATTCAAAAACAGCAATGCAACAGCGAAATGATACTCGATACCCTGGATCAGGTAACGGCGCAGGCGGAGCGTGCCGGCCAAGTCATCAAGCGAATTCGCTCCTTTATCCGCAAGGAAGAACCATCGCGTAACCAGGCCGACATTAACGAGGTCATCCGCAATTCCCTGCAATTTGTCCGCACCGATACGGAACGCAGGAATATAACCATTAATTTGAAACTGCAGGACAGGCTGCCGAAAGTCGAAATAGATACCATCCAGATCGAACAAGTGATTCTCAACCTGACCCGCAATGCCATCGACGCCATGGATGAAACCCCGCACGGGCAGCGATCAATATCCCTGGAAACCAGCATCAACGACTCAGGGAACAGCCACGATGAAATAACCGTTTCTGTTGCCGACAGCGGCCCCGGGTTGGGCGAACACCTGAATGCAAGCGACGGCGATAGCCTTTTTGATCCCTTTGTCACGTCGAAGGAAAAGGGCTTGGGATTGGGACTTTCCATCAGCCGTTCCATTATCGAGGCCCACGGCGGACGGATGAGAGCGGTAAATTCCGATGGCGGCGGCGCCGTATTATACTTCACCCTTCCGGCGGCTGATACGATAAAGGAAACGCCACATGAGTAGGGATGGCCCCACTGTTTATGTGATTGATGATGACGATGCCGTGCGCCAGTCACTGGAATGGCTGATCTCGTCAATCGATATGAAGGTTGTGTCGTTTCCTTCGGCAACGGCTTTTCTTGATGCTTACATCCCGGATCAGCTTGGCTGCCTGGTGACCGATGTCCGTATGCCCGGTTTCAGTGGATTGGACCTGCAAGACGAGTTGAGCCGGCGCGGCTTTGACATTCCGGTCATTATCATTACCGGTCACGGTGACGTGCAGACCGCCGTTCGCGCCATGAAAGCGGGGGCCTATGACTTTGTCGAAAAACCGTTCAATGATCAGGTGCTTCTGGATCTGGTCAACCGTGCCGTCGGCGACCACATCAAGGCCTCGCAACAGCGCGCTGAAAAAGCAGTCGTGCAGGCCCGACTCGATTCCCTGACGCCCCGTGAATTACAAGTGCTGGAATTCATTTCGACCGGCAATTCCAACAAGAAAATTGCCCATACACTGGATATCAGCGAAAAGACCGTGGAAGCCCACCGCGCCAAGGTCATGGAAAAAATGCACACCAAGTCCTTGGCGGAATTGGTAAAAATGGTGATGTCCCTGAAAGACTAATACGGGGAATCCCTTATATCCCCTCAAGGTATCCCCAATTTATTTCCAGCCCATGCGTCCATATTCTGCCTGATGAATAATGAAATACTTTAACGGGGGATATCTACTATGAAATTTCGTTTTTTAACCATTCTCGCTGCCTTCGCCATTGCCGTATCGATGTTTGCAGGCGCCGCGAGTGCCGCCAATGACATTGATGATCGCTATCACAAGCAGAAGGTCGTCTACCACATTAACTATCCGGGCGGTGAAGGCGACAAGGCGTATTTGGGCGCCATGCGCAACATCCAGAATCACATCAATGCGGTCGGCAAGGAAAACCTTGACCTCAAAATTGTCATTCACGGCAATGGCATCAATCTTCTAAAATCAGCCAAGGCCGCAGGCAAGGTTCAAACGGCGGCGGCCAACCTGAAGTCGCAAAACATTTCGTTCAGTGTTTGTGCCAACACGCTGAAAAGCAAGAAGATCGGCATTGATGAACTTTATGAAGTGTTCGAAGAAGACATTGTGCCGTCCGGTGTTGCCGAGCTGGCTCACCTGCAGGCTCACGGCTACGTTTATATCAAGCCATAAAAGACTGCTGATAAATACGTATACATAACCTTCATTTAGGCAACCAGCCCCGACCATTCCGGTCGGGGCTGGTTGTTTGATGACGAAATATAGTATCCAGGGCTCGAGTGGGGAGTGATCTGATGAATGGCGAGAAAAATATAATACCCAGGCTTGGCCGGCGCGACTTTTTAAAAGCCGCCACCGCTAGCGCCCTGTTAATAAGCGCCCGTCCAAGGCCCGCCAATGCAACCCCGGAAAGCACCCTAGATGCCATTGGAAAAGCCACCGGAAGCCGCGAACCGGTTATGGGTCGAGTCAACCTGACCCTGCCCGAAATAGCCGAAAACGGCAGCACCGTATCGCTAAAAGTCGATGTGGAAAGCCCGATGACCACCGACGACTACGTACAATCCGTGCATATTTTCGCCGACGGCAATCCATTGCCGGAGGTGGCCGATTACTATTTCGGCCCTCATAACGGAGTCGCCAAATTGTCCATTCGGATGCGGCTAATGCAGACCCAGAACGTGATCGCCGTCGCCAAAATGAACAACGGCGATACCTATATGGCAAGCCGGATGATCAAGGTCACCATCGGCGGCTGCGGCGGCTAACGGAGAAAATTAATGACAACAGATATCAAACCCCGCATCCGAGTTCCCAAAAGCGTCAAAAAAGGCGACGTCTTCGAGGTCAAGACTCTGGTCACCCACCTCATGGAAAGCGGTCAACGGCCTAACAAGGAGACCGGCAGTAAATATCCACGCGACATCATCAACAGTTTCATCGTCACCTATAACGCTAAGGAAGTACTAAAGGCCACATGGCATGCTGCGGTTTCCGCCAATCCCTACACGGCTTTTTATGTGGTCGCAGAAGAAAGCGGCCCCATGGTGTTCACCTGGATCGATGACAACGGGACATCCTATAGCAAGGAAGTTCCGATTATTGTCGCCGAATAATGCCTGAATTAAGTTTTTTTATTTCCGCGCGTCCATTATGCGGCGCAGGATCGGCGTCAGGATCAATTCAATAGCAAGGCCCAGCTTGCCGCCAGGCACGACCAAAGAATTGCGCCTCGACATCCACGAATTAAGAATTTTTGTCATCAGAAACGGGAAGTCGATCTCGAATTTTTCTGGATCCTTGAAACGAATGACGATGACACATTCGTCCAGCGTCGGTACATCCCTGGCTATCATCGGATTAGACGTATCGACGATCGGTACGGTCTGAAAGTTGATATCTGTACGTTTGAATTGAGGAATCAGGTAATGCACGTAATCGTGCATACGCCTAAGAATGGTATCGACGACGGCATCTTGCGAATAGCCGCGCTGTGAGGTATCGCGATTAATTTTCTGAATCCACTCAAGATTAATCACCGGCACCAGGCCGAGTTTCAGATCGACTTGCTCGGCCAGATCCACATTGTCCGTAACAACGCAGCCATGCAGGCCTTCATAGAACAGCAGGTCACTGCCCTGCGGGATGTCTTTCCATGGCGTAAAGTCGCCGGGTTTCAAATCGGGCACTCCAAAACGAGCGGCATCTTCGGCGCTATGCAGATAGTGGCGACGTTTCCCGGTTCCATTCTTTCCATAGGATATGAACAATTTTTCCAGATCCTCGAACAAGTTGGCATCTGGACCGAAGTGACTGAACGTCCGGTCCCCCCCGGCCAACGCCTTGTCCAGGGCGGCTTTCATGTCGGTTCTGTTGTAGCGGTGGAAACTTTCGCCTTCGATCACCGCCGGGATGATGCCTTCGCGCCGGAACATATGGGCGAAGGCGTCCTTGACCATCGGCGTGGCGGCACCTGATGGTCGGGCGACGGCTAGGATTGGATGTTTTTTGGACATTTCCGCCCGTTCACTTGGCGGCCAGCATATTGCGAATGATGGGCGTCAGAATCAATTCCATGGCCAGCCCCATCTTGCCCCCCGGTACGACGATGGAGTTTCGCCGCGACATCCATGAATCATGAATCATCTGTAGAAGATACGGGAAATTAACGCCGAAATCGTCGGGGTTTCTGAAGCGAATGACAACCAGACTTTCATCAGGTGTCGGGATGTCTCGGGCGATGATCGGGTCCGAGGTATCGACGATCGGCACGCGCTGGAAGTTGATATCCGTACTTTTGAACTGTGGAACGATGTAATACACATAATCGTGCATACGTCTGAGGATGGTATCCATCACGGCTTCTTCCGAATAGCCACGCTGGGAGGTGTCTCGATGGATTTTCTGAATCCATTCCAGATTAATCACCGGCACGACACCGATTTTCAGGTCCAGATACTGCGCCATGTTGATTTCGTCGGAAACCACACAACCGTGCAGCCCCTCGTAGAACATCAGGTCGGTTCCCGGCGGAATGTCCTGCCACGGCGTAAATTCACCCGCGCCAAGGCCTTCGTAAGGCACGGCTTCATCGTCGTTGTGCAGATACAAGCGTCGCTTTCCACTGCCGGTCTCGCCATAGGTCTTGAACAGGCCTTCAAGTTCCGCAAACAGGTTGGCCGAGGCGCCGAAGTGGCTGAAGTTCTCGTTGCCTTCTTTGGCAGCGGCTTCCATGGCCTGTTTCATTTCGGCCCGGTTGTAACGGTGGAAGCTGTCACCTTCGATAACGGCGGGGTTAATTTTCTCGCGCAGGAATACGTGCTCGAACGCGTCCTTGACGGTGCTCGTCCCGGCTCCGGATGAACCGGTAACCGCAATAATCGGATGTTTTTTTGACACCAGTAATCCCCCGCAAATTTGACCGTGCTTGAAAAATACCGGAAAAAGCAGCCCCCTGCCCTGTCCGCCTCCTGAATCTGAGCCAACCTGTTAATTGG
>JABMOQ010000057.1 GCA_013204045.1 Rhodospirillaceae bacterium
CCGCCGGCATGTCGGGCGGCATCGCCTATGTTTATGACGTCGGCGGTGACTTCGAAAAACGCTGCAATCTGGCCCAGGTAGATCTGGAGCCCATTGCCGACGACGGCCCGGTCGTGCCGGCTGCCGACTTGGCTGATATGACCACCCATGACGCCCAGCGTCTGCGGTCTATCATTCAGGCCCATCTTGATGTCACCGGCAGCGCCCGGGCCAAGGCGATCCTCGACGATTGGGCAAACCAGATCGCTAAATTCGTCAAGGTCATGCCCGTTGACTTCCGCAAGGCACTGGAAGACGCCAAGGCCTTGCCTGAAAAAGAAGCCATCGCCGTGAGTGCCGAATAATGGGAAAATCTACCGGATTCAAAGAGTTTCAGCGTCATGACCGGTCCTATAAGCCGGCCGCCGAGCGCATTACCGGTTATGCCGAGTTCACGGTTCCGCTGACCGACGCCGAGCTTCGCGATCAGGGGGCGCGCTGCATGGATTGCGGTATTCCCTATTGCCATAGCGGCTGCCCGGTCAACAACATCATCCCGGAATGGAACGATCTGGTTTATTCCGGCGACTGGCAGGCTGCCATCCGTGTTCTGCATTCAACCAATAACTTCCCGGAGTTTACCGGACGTGTCTGCCCGGCGCCTTGCGAGGCGGCATGCACGTTGAACCTGACCGACGAGCCTGTGACGATCAAGACCATCGAGTGTGCCATCGTCGACCGCGCCTGGGAACAGGGCTGGATCGAGCCGCAGGTGCCGAAGCGCCTGACCGGTAAGCGCGTTGCCGTGGTCGGCGCCGGACCGGCCGGCATGGCCTGTGCCCAGCAACTGGCTCGCGCCGGTCATTCTGTCGTGGTGTTCGAAAAGAACGCCAAGATCGGTGGCCTGTTGCGATACGGCATTCCCGATTTCAAAATGAGCAAGGCCCTGCTCGACCGCCGCATGTCGCAAATGCAGGCCGAGGGTGTCGAGTTTCGGCCCAACAGCCACGTCGGCTACAACGTGCTGCCGGAGCGCCTGCTCGAACGTTTTGACGCCATCGCCCTGACCGGCGGCTCAGAGCTTCCACGCGACCTGCCTGTTGCCGGTCGCGACCTGAACGGCGTTCACTTCGCCATGGATTTCCTGACCCAGCAGAATCGCCGCAATTCCGGCGAGGCCCTGGGCGAAGTCAAGGAACTGCTGGCGACAGGCAAACATGTCATCGTCATCGGCGGCGGCGATACCGGGGCCGACTGCGTCGGCACTTCGGCCCGTCAGGGGGCGGCATCAATCACCCAGATGGAAATCATGCCGTGCCCGCCGGAAAAAGAAAACAAGGCGCTGACCTGGCCCGACTGGCCATTGAAGATGCGCTCGTCGTCGTCCCACGGTGAAGGTTGCGTGCGCGATTGGGCGGTCGGCACCAAAGCCTTCGAGGGCAAGGACGGCCAGCTGACCACATTAAAGGCCGTGCGGATGGATTGGTCAGACGGAAGCCCGAAAGAAATCAAGGGCAGCGCGTTTGAGCTTAAGGCCGACCTTGTGCTGCTGGCCATGGGCTTTGTCAGCCCGGTACACGAAAGCATGCTCAATGATTTCGGCGTCGAATATGACGGGCGCGGCAATGTCCTGGCGCCGACCGACGGGACGGGCGCCTACCGCACGTCCATCGACAAGCTTTTCACCGCCGGCGACATGCGACGCGGACAGTCGCTGGTCGTCTGGGCCATTCGCGAGGGCCGTCAGTGTGCCCACGCCGTCGATGAATACCTGATGGGCAGTTCGGAGCTTCCCCGCCAATGATCGTCTTTTCCTTGCAATGCTCAAAAAATCATTCGTTTGATGAATGGTTTTCGTCGTCCGCCGATTACGACACGCAAAAAAAATCCAAAGCCATCGCCTGCCCGACCTGCGGCGACAAAAAAATAGAAAAGGCGTTGATGGCGCCCAGTGTCGGTAAATCGGCCGCCGCACCCGCGCCTGCCTGTGGCGCACCGGCGTGCGGCAACGGGGCGTGCCCCATGTCGGGGGTTAGATGATCAAACGCGATCTTACCGGCCTGTGGTTATTGCTCGCAGGGTTTTTCGGGGCCAGCGGCGTCGGTGCCGGGGCCTATGGCTGGCACAGCCTGGGGGAAAGCGATTCGGCCCGGGAAATTTTCATGATGGGCGTCGCCTACCAGATGTGGCACGCCCTGGCCCTTATGGGCGTTGCGTGGCTGGCGTCCAGGGACTCCTCTAAGCTGACGGCGCTGGCCGGGATTTGCTTCAGCCTTGGCATCGTGCTTTTTTCGGGCACCCTTTATTTCTTTGCCGTCGCCGGCACTGTGCCGGTCGAGGGCGCGGCCCCGATCGGCGGCTGGATGATGATGGGTGGTTGGGCGGTGTTCATGTGGCGCGGCGTCACGTCGCTGCGCACCGCCGCCTAATCCTCCAACTCCCAGACCTCGGGTGCACGTTTCAGCCGTTCGACCAGCAATTTGCGCTGCAATTCCATTTCCTTGGGCAGGTTACCCGCGAACCGCTTGAAATGGTTTTTCTGGTCTTCGGCTTCGGCCTGGCCGGCGCTGCGGTCGACGGCCATCAGCTTGAGGAAGGTGTCCTTTCCGAAATCGAGGCCCTGCCAGGTAATGTCCTGGTAGCGCGGCATCATGCCGAGCGGGCTTTCGACACCGTGGGCCTTGTCATGAACCCTATCGACAATCCATTTCAGCACCCGCATGTTCTCGCCAAAACCGGGCCAGATGAATTTTCCGTTTTCGTCTTTGCGGAACCAGTTGACGCGGAAGATCAGCGGCAAATCCTTGACCTTGTCTTCCATGTTCAGCCAGTGCTGCCAGTAATCGCCCATGTTGTAGCCGCAGAATGGCAACATGGCCATTGGATCGCGGCGAATGGCGGCCTGCCCGACGGCCGCCGCCGTCGCTTCCGAGCCCATGGTGGCGGCAAGGTAGACGCCGTGAGACCAGTCGAAGGACTGAAACACCAGCGGGAAGGTGGTCGACAGCCGACCGCCGAAAATAAACGCCGAGATCGGCACCCCTTCCGGCTCTTCCCAGGCCGGATCCAGGCTGCCGCATTCAGATGCCGGGGCGGTAAACCGCGAATTGGGATGGGCCGCCGGGGTGTCGCTGGCCGGTGTCCAGTCGTTGCCTTTCCAGTCAATGGCGTGGGCCGGAGCGTCGCCGTCCAAACCTTCCCACCACACATCACCATCATCGGTGAGCGCCACGTTGGTAAAAATACAGTTCTTTTTCAGCATCAACGTGGCCGTCGGGTTTGACACCATCGAGGTGCCGGGGGCGACGCCGAAATAACCGGCTTCCGGGTTAATCGCCCTGAACTTGCCGTCGGGACCGGGTTTGATCCAGGCAATATCGTCGCCGACGGTGGTCACTTTCCAACCGTCAAAGCCTTCCGGCGGAATCAACATGGCCAGATTGGTCTTGCCACAAGCGCTGGGGAATGCGGCGCCAACGTAGGTTTTTTCGCCTTCCGGGCTTTCCATGCCAAGGATCAGCATGTGTTCCGCAAGCCAGTCTTCATCGCGGGCCATGGCCGATGCGATGCGCAGCGCGAAACATTTTTTACCCAGCAGCGCGTTCCCGCCGTAGCCGCTGCCGAACGACCAGATGGCGTGATCTTCAGGGAAATGAACAATGTATTTTTCATCGTTGCACGGCCACACCACGTCGGCTTCGCCGTCGGCCAGCGGTGCGCCGACCGAATGCAGGCACGGCACGAAGTCGCCGTCGCCAAGCACTTCAAGAACCTTCTGGCCCATGCGGGTCATGATCTTCATGTTGACGGCGGCGTAGGCGGAATCCGTGATCTGCACCCCGATATGGGCGATCGGCGAGCCTAACGGGCCCATGGAAAACGGCACCACATACAGGGTGCGCCCGGCCATGCAGCCGTCGAACAGCCCATGCAGGGTCTTTTTCATTTCGTCCGGATTGGTCCAGTTGTTGGTCGGGCCGGCATCCTCGACACGTTCCGAACAGATAAAGGTGCGGTCTTCAACCCGCGCCACATCGCCGGGGTGCGATCGGGCCAGGTAGCTGTTGGGGCGTTTTTCCGGATTGAGCCGGATCAGGGTGCCGCTATCGACCATCTCCTGGCACAGGCGGTCATACTCGGCCTCGGAGCCATCGCACCAGTGGATGTCTTTGGGTTGGCACAGGGCCGCAACGTCGTCGATCCAGGCCAGTAGTTTGGCGTTGGTCGTCGGGGCTTTCCCTTGCGTGGACATGATCTCTCCTCAAAATAGGCAGATCGCGGCCGCTATTTCCCACACACAGGGGGTTTTGGGCGCAACATCCCTTGTTTCCCGGGCTTTTTGATTCCCGCTTTCAAGCGGGGCAAGATATGTCGAAAATGCGCCTGTGACAACAGCCGGGCGGAAATTCAGCGATTAACCGGTTTTTGCCTGGGCACCGCCGGCGCGAAGCTGTTTCTTCAGGTTTTCAAGGTCCTTGGCCAGGGCACCGACCTCGGCCGAGCCGCCCTCACGATTCATGGTCGCGGCCTTGACCTTGCCCTCCATCTTTTCAAATTTTTCGCCCATTTTCTTGATCGCGATATTCTGCTCGGCGATGGTTTGCTTGATACCCTTGATATGGACGTCGATCAGGCGTTGGGTGCGGCCTTCCACTTTCTTGATGGCTTCGGTGGCCATCCACAAGGACGCCAGCCCCACCAGCAAGGCCACAACTGAAATGATTGCCGTAATACCGCCCATGCCGCCTACCCCTGAAGTTTCAACTCTGGATACTTAATTATAAAACTGACTCCGTCGGAATCATCCCCTGTTGTCACCATTGAAGCCGATTTGCTTTTCCATGGAAAGGTTGAAATTTATTTTTTTCTTGAATTCCCGCCTTTTAGTCCGATTCTCCGTGTCGCAACACCATATCGCGCAAGGTTACGATACCGGACGGGGTCCGCCCCTCGTCGACGACCAGGGCCCGGGAAAGTCCAAATTGCACCAAAAGGCGAACCGCATAACGGATATTCATGTCCATCGGCACGGTCAGAACCGGCTTGGTCATGATTTCATAAACATTAACCCGATCGGCGGCGCGGCCCTTGGCGATTACCTCGGCGGCGATATCCGAGACCACGATCATGCCAAATTCATCCGCTTCGTCCCGGCGCTCGACAATAATGGAACTGACGCCCGAGTCCCGCATCAGGTCAACGGCTTGGGCCACCGTCGCCATGCCGGTGATGGTCTTGATCTCGGTCGTCATGATGTCCCTGACGCATATGTTGGTGTGTTCGCTCATATTCCTTCCTCTATTTCATGCATGATGGTGGGGGCCTGGGTGGTCATGCCGACGGCATCCTCTATTTCAAACTGAATGGCGATGCCGGCGCCCGGTTCTTCGTCGAATTTCCCGGCCGCCGAGATCGTTTCAAGAATTTCCCGGGCCTTTGGTTCGGCGACCAGAAACAACACCACATCACGTTGCGCTGTCAGGTCGAGGCCCATAAAAGTTTTCTCCGGCTTCAATCCTTCGCCGCGAACGCTGGTGATTACCGTGGCGCCGGTGGCGCCGGCCTGGCGGGCGGCGTCAATAATGGCCTCGGTTTTTTCGTCGCTGACAAGAGCCATAATCATTTTAAGGTTCATCGTTTTCTCTCTTCCCTGATATCAAGGTTGTGGTCAACAATATCCTCGTCAACGGGTTCCTTTTTTATCATGCGATATTGGATCCACCAGTCCGAAAGGGTGGCGAAGCCAAGCACGGCTATTATAGGGAACACGCTGGCGAAGGCGATTAATCCAAATCCGTCAAGCAACGGGCTGCGGCCCGGGATAGTCGAGGCCAACCCCAGGCCCAGGGCCGTAACAACCGGAACGGTTACCGTCGATGTGGTCACCCCGCCGGAATCATAGGCGAGCGGAATGATCGTTTTCGATGCCCGGAAAGTTTGTGCAATTACAATCACATATCCGGCCATTATGTAAAGCGCAAGGGACGTGCCGCTGACAATCCGGTAGGCCCCGAGCGCCACGCCGACGGCGACGCCGACGGCCACGGCAATTCTTAAGCCTCTGGCGCTGACGGCGCCGCCGGAGACCTTTTCGGCCTTGATGCCGACGGCGATCAGCGATGGCTCGGCAATGGTGGTGGCGAAGCCAATTGCGGCGGCAAAAGCGTAAACCCAGTAATATTCCTGCCACTGACCCTTATATGACGGCCCCGCCGTGGCATGGATGAATTCCGGTGCCGTCAACTGCCGGGCCATGGTCTCGCCGATCGGGAACAGGGCCATTTCCAGGCCGACCAGAAACAGGGTCAGGCCGGCCAGCACATAGGCGAACCCAATGGCGATCTTGCCCATATCGGGCGGCCTTTTGCGAATCACCAGAAACTGAAATCCGAACAGGATGGCGGCGATCGGGGCGACGTCAAGAAGGGTTGCGGCCGCCGTCGTCAGAATATGCACCAGTAGTTCCATCAGACCACCATCCCGAAAACCAGCACGAAAATCATCGGCATCAGGCTGGCGAACGCGATCAGGCCAAAACCATCGACCATGGGGTTGCGCCCGCGAATGGTGCTGGCCAGGCCGACACCAAGGGCGGTAACCAGCGGTACGGTAATGGTCGAGGTCGTGACGCCCCCTGAATCATAAGCGATGCCGACGATCTCCGGCGGCGCCACCGTGGTCAGGACGACGACCAGGCCATAACCGCCGACAATCAGGTAATGGATTGGCCATCCTTTGAGGATGCGGAATACCCCCAGCACGAGGGCTACGCCGACAGATAGGGCGACCGTCATGCGCAGGTTGAACGCATAAGACTTCAAGGCCTCTGGGGTATCGTCGATGTGTCCGGCGCTGCCAGCGACCTGAGCCGCTTCGGCGACGACGGCGATCAGCGCCGGCTCGGCGACCGTGGTGCCAAACCCTAAGCAAAAAGAGAAGCCGAGCAGCGCCGTCAGGCTGCCCTTGCGGGCGAAGGCTTCGGCCATGGCCTCGCCAAGGGGAAACAGGCCCAGGTTCAGCCCCCGGATAAAAAATGACAGCCCGATGACCACCAAGACCAGGCCGGTCAATACTTCGGCCAAGTTGGGAAACGGCTGACGCAGCACGAAAAGCTGAAAGAAGGCGATGACCAGAATGACCGGCATCAGATCCCGAAGAGAGCCGGAAAAAAATAGCACCAAGTGGCGAAGCGACGTCATCATGCTGCTTTTCCCACTAAATTCACCACAATCTAGCCCGTTTGAATCTGTCCGCCCGATTGATATTCGTCAAGGTAAAGTGGCATCCATAGCCTAACATGATTGCCTCCTGAACAATGATCTTCTCAAAAAGGATTCCCGAAAATGTTACGTCATCTCTCTCATCTGGTGCTGGCCATGGTCTTTTTGGCACTGGCTGGACCTGCCGCATCCGATTCTACCGACTTCGGTGATATCACCATTAGCAATGCCTGGAGCCGGGCATCGGCCGGCATGGCCCGAAATGGCGCCGCCTACCTGACCCTTTCCAGCGCAGGGCCAGCCGACCGGCTTGTCGCAGCCATGACCCCCATCGCCGGGCGGACCGAACTCCACACACACCTGATGGAGGACGGCATCATGAAGATGCGCCAGGTCCCGGCTATTGATATTTCCGCCGGGGGGGCCGTCGAACTCAAGCCCGGCGGATTCCACGTGATGATGTTCAAGCTGACTCAGGCCCTGAACGAGGGCGACCACTTTCCGCTGAAACTGACTTTCGAAAAGGCCGGTTCGGTTACCGTCATGGTGATGGTCGGAAAGGCCGGTGCCATGGATATGGATGGGAATATGAAGGGCATGGACCACAGCAACATGGATCACGGCACCATGAACATGCCGGCGAGCCAGTAGGATCAGCCCCTGTCGCCGTCACCCATGCGGCCATATAGATAGCCGGCGGCGCTGCCGAGTAGCAGCCAAAACAGCCCGGCAATGACCAGTGCGCCGAAAGCAAAATCGCTCGCCAGTTCGGCCGGCACGACGCCGCCAGATTCGACCGGATGCGGGGCCCCGTAGATGTGGGGCAAGGCCAGCAGGGCCACGCCGACGGCCCTGATCGGGACCCGGTGGGCGAAGGCGATCAACGCCAGACCGCCCGCCGTCGCCGTCGCCGTCAGCAGCCACCAGGCCTGTCGGTCGAACAAGTCGGCCCGCATGGTGCCGGGAACCTCGGGCGGCAGGCCGACGGCAGGCGCCAGCGAGAACGCCGCATATCCGGCCAGCCCCCACAGCGCCCCCAGCCGCCAGTCCATAGTCCCGCCCCTGAGCGCGAAACCGGCGACCAGTAACAAGCCAAAGCCCGACGCGATGATGATGTTGGCAAGCACGGTCAGGGCCGTGCGCTCGACCCCGGCGTGGGGCGTCGCGCCATGGTCGTGCATTTCACCGCCGCCATGATCGTGCATGGAAAGCGTGCCCATTTCATAACGTTCGGCCTGCATCAACATCGGCACCAGACGTTGCGACTGGGCCAGCGATGCGAACAGCCCGGCGACCACCCCGGCGACCAGTGCCAAGGTGAATATTCGTTTCAACATGATTTACTTAAATCAGGTCAGTGACAGGGAAACGACATGGAATGCCGAGAATCGTGGGCGGCGTTGTGCAGGGTCGCGGAATTGGCGAAACCGGCGCCGAAAACCAGAAAGGCCCCGAACAGGGCGGCAAACAGGGCGGCGGCAACGGCCGTCGTTTTTTCAGTCGCTGCTTGTTCGTGGGTGATGGCTTTTACGTGGTTGTTCTGATCAGTCATAATTTTTCTATATGCTCCGTAACGGTTGATGTTTTATCGACCGTCACCGCGTACGGATCTGAACCGCCCTGCCAAAAATCCCCGTCCGGCAGGCCCGCGATGACTTCCAATGGCAGGTCTCCTGGCTTGCGGGTCCCTGTGAAACGTTGCCTTCCCGTGGCCCCTTGTCAGGGGCCGTCAGTGGCCTTGAAACGCTCACTCACCGCTTACAGTTGCGGGAACAGCCACGGTTAAAAATCCCCACTTGGGTCGATTCTTCCGCGTTCCCTTTTAATCCCCAGGCTTTTCGCCCTTGGGGAACCATCATCAATGACTATAATTCTGCCACAAATGCCGCGTCAATTGCCGATACGCCTATTTGTGGCCCAAAACCGATATTTTTTACGGATTGCCCCCATGACCCACACCATTGCCCTTGTCGATGACGACCGAAATATCCTGACATCCGTCTCCATGGCCCTGGAAGACGAAGGCTTTCACGTCGATACCTACACGGACGGGGTGCAAGCCCTGGAAGGGCTTTCCCTCAAGCCTGCCGACCTGGCCGTTCTCGACATCAAGATGCCGCGCATGGACGGCATGGAACTGCTGCAAAAAATTCGCGACAAATCCAGCATGCCTGTGATTTTCCTGACCTCCAAGGATGACGAGATCGACGAGGTGCTCGGCCTGCGTCTGGGTGCCGACGATTACATCACCAAGCCGTTTTCCCAACGCCTGCTGATTGAGCGTATCAACACTATCTTGAGGCGCACCGAGCCGGCCCGCGAAGGCGATGAAATGAACATGCTGAAACGGGGCGACCTGGTCATGGACCCGATCCGCCATAAGTGCACATGGCGAGATAAGGAAGTGATCCTGACGGTCACCGAGTTTTTATTGTTGCAGGCGCTGGCCAAAAACCCGGGCCATGTTAAAAATCGCGACCAGTTGATCGACGCCGCCTACGGTGAAAATATCTATGTGGACGATCGCACCATCGACAGCCACATCAAGCGCGTGCGCAAAAAATTCCGGGGCGACGATAAAGAGTTCGATCAGATTGAAACCCTATACGGCATTGGCTATCGCTATCGCGGGGACTAAAGCATGACGCCAGACCACGCCCGCCACCTTCGCTGGATACCGTCGTCGCCCATCCTTAGGCGCATCTTGGCGATCAACGTGCTGGCCCTGGGCATCCTGGTCGCCGGTCTTATGTACCATGACCAGTACCGGGAAAGCCTGGTCGAATCAGAGTTGGCGGGCCTGAGCGTGCACGCCGAAATTATTGCTGCCGCCCTCGGCGAAAGCGCCATTGAGAACGCCGTGACCGGCGAGCAATTATTACGCCCGAGCCACGCCTTGCAAATGGTGCGCAGATTGGTCGAGACGACCGGCGGACGGGCCAGGCTGTTTGCCCCGGACGGCATATTGATCGCCGATTCCCTTAGCATAAGCGCCAGCGGAAGCCATGTGCAAAGCGTCGAGCTGCCAGCCCCCGATAGCGTCGAAGACAAGACCCGGGGTCTGCTCAATGTCATTCTCGATGCCTACGAATGGTTGATTCGATTGTTTCCCGGCGGCGGCGATATGCCGCCCTATCTTGAAGGCCGGGTACAACGCGCCAGCGACTATGGCGAGGTCGTCTCGGCCCTGTACGAGAAACCACTGGACGGTATCCGCCGTACCGACAATGGCGGCATGATGCTGATCACAGCGGTTCCGGTAAAACGCTACAAGCAGGTGCTCGGTGCACTGATGCTGTCCAGGGGCTCGGACGATATCGAGGCAGCGTTGCGCGAGGTGCGCGTTGACATATTGCGGGTCTTCGGCATCGCCCTCGCGGTGACTATCATGCTGTCGCTGTATCTGGCCAGCACCATCGCCCGGCCCATTCGCCTGCTGGCAGAGGCCGCCGAAAGGGTTCGCCACGGTCATCACCGCCAGCACGCCATACCCGACCTTGACGACCGTAACGATGAAATCGGCGAACTGGCCAGCGCCCTGAAAGAAATGACCGAGGCGTTATGGGCCCGAATGGATGCCATTGAAAGCTTCGCCGCCGACGTATCGCATGAAATAAAAAACCCACTCACATCCCTGAAAAGCGCCGTCGAAACCGCATCACGGATCACCGATCCGGAACAGCAACGCAAATTGATGGATATTATTCTGGATGATGTTCATCGCATGGACCGGCTGATCAGTGATATTTCTGATGCCTCCAGGCTCGACGCGGAACTGTCCCGGGCCGAGATGTCCCAGGTTGATCTTAAGGCCCTTCTTTCGTCGCTGATTGAGGCCAATAGCAACGCATCGGGTCTGTCCATAAACCTTAAGGCCGAGGGGGAATTTATCGTTAACGGCATTGAAAGCCGCCTTGGTCAGGTTTTCGCCAACCTTCTTAATAATGCCGTCTCGTTCAGCCCGCCTGATAGCAAGGTGTCCATTTATATGACCGGCGACGATAAAGCCATATCCATCATTGTAGATGACGAAGGGCCCGGCATTCCGGCAGGCAAGCTTGACGCCATCTTCGAGCGCTTCTACTCGTCGCGTCCCGAAAGTGAAAAATTCGGCACCCATTCCGGGTTGGGCCTTAGCATTTCCAAACTGATCGTTGAGGCCCACGAAGGCTCAATCCGGGCCGAAAAAAACAGTGCCATGGGGGCGCGCTTCATTGTTGATCTACCCCGCAGTTGACTCTCGGGCCCGGCGGTTCCACCCTTCATTTATGAGCAATAATACACCTGAAAAAATTCACGGCACCTGCGTCGAAGTCGAGGGCATGGGCGTGCTATTGCGTGGACCTTCGGGCAGCGGCAAATCGGATTTGGCATTGCGCCTGATGGATGACGGGGCGCGCCTGATCGCCGATGATTATACGGAGGTCGCCGCAGACGGCGAAAAACTGTTGGCCAGTGCGCCTGAAAATATTCATGGCCTGATAGAGGTGCGCGGCGTCGGTGTGTTGCAGACCGATGCCGCCGTCAGGGCCGAACTCGGGGTCGTTATCGATCTGGTTGCGGCCAAGGATATTGACCGCCTGCCCGAAGACAAAACCACCGATTTGATCGGAACCTCCATCCCGTACTTCCGGCTGGCGGCTTTCGAGGCTTCGGCCCCGGCCAAGGTGCGATTTATTGTCCGCCGGGTTAAAGGCGACATCATTCACGTTCCTTAAGCTGCGGAGTGTCTATTGAGCGATAAAATGAGCATTTCAGTGGTCTCTTTCTCCTATAAAAAGGGACTGCCGGGCGAATCGGATCTGGTATTTGACGTTCGCTTTCTGAACAATCCGCACTATGATCCGCAGCTACAATCGTTGTCAGGCCGGGATGCGGCGGTTGCTGAATTCATAACCGGGGATGCTGAATTTACTGTTTTTTTTAATGGCCTGACAAAAATGCTGGAGCCCCTGTTGCCGCGCTATGCGGACAAGGGCAAAAGCCACCTGACCATCGCCTGTGGTTGTACAGGCGGGCGTCACCGTTCAGTCTTCGTCGCCGAAAGGTTGACTCAATGGCTGAAAGATAAAGGACAGCCAGTGCAACTTCTACACAGGGATCTGGACGAGACATGAGGGGCTTAAGAATATGATTGGAATGGTACTGGTCACTCACGGGCGCTTGGCCGACGAACTGGTTTCGGCGCTTGAGCATGTGGTCGGCCCGCAGGAACATACAAAAACCGTCTGCATCGGCGCAGACGACGACATGGAGCAGCGGCGTAAAGATATACTAGAAAGTATCGCCGACGTCGAACAGGGCAAGGGCGTTATCCTGCTCACCGATATGTTCGGCGGAACGCCGTCAAACCTGGCCATATCGGTCATCGATAAAGCCAACGTCGAAGTCATCGCCGGGGTCAACCTGCCGATGCTGATCAAGTTGGCCAGTGTCCGCAAGGATGAGCCCTTGATGCAGGCCGCAACCAGCGCCCAGGACGCGGGCCGCAAGTATATCAACATCGCCTCTCAGCTTCTGAGCCAGGAACAGACTTGATCCGATCATATGCCCCTTAAGGCCCTAACACATTCCCGGGTTGTCACCATACTTAACCAGCGCGGACTGCATGCCCGCGCCGCCGCCAGGTTCGTCAAAACGGCCGGGGAATTTAAATCCGACATCGCGGTTTGCCGTAACGGCCAGACAGTTTCCGGCTTGTCGATCATGGGCCTGATGATGCTGGCCGCTGGCATCGGCAGCGAAATCGAAATCACTTGTTCGGGGGCCGACGCCGAAACGGCCATGCAGGCGCTGGCCGATATGATCGCCAATAAATTCGAGGAAGAATAATGACCGCCGGAGAAATAGTCTTCAAAGGCATGGGCGTTTCGCCCGGCATCGGCATCGGACAGGTCCATGTGCGCGAAAGCGGTGCCGTCATCGTGCCCGAATACAAGATTCCGGCGTCCGGCATCAAGAAAGAGCTGGCCCGTCTGAAGGCGGCGCTGACACTTGCACGCCGCCAGATCGGCCACCTCAGGACCAAAGCCAAAGCCTTGCCCGGCTCCGCCGCCGACGATATGAACGAATTACTGGATGCCTATGTCCAGATGCTCACCGATTCCAGGCTGGTGCGCGGCGCCATGCGGCGGATCACCGACGAAGGCATTAACGCCGAATACGCCGTCAACGAGGAACTGGGCGATATTTCCGCCGCCTTCGCCGCCATGGACGATGACTATCTGGCGGCCCGGGCCGGCGACATCCGCGAAATCGCAAACCGCTTGATTGGCAATCTGGTTAAATCGCCGACTAAATCGACGACGCAGACACCCAAGGGCTCAATCATCGTCGCCGAGGAATTAACGCCGGCCGACACTGCCCAGTTGGACCCGTCGCGCATCGCCGGGTTTGCCACCGTCGGTGGTGGCGCCGAAGGTCACACGGCAATCATGGCGCGCGCCCTTGCCATTCCGGCCGTGCTCGGCTCGCCGGATCTGCTGCATGGGGTGGCCAATGGTGATGCCATCATCGTCGATGGTGACAAGGGACGGATCGTTGTCAATCCATCCCCGGCAACCATCGCCGCATACGAAAAAAGAAAAACCGAATTGCTGGGGGATGCCCGCCGCCTCAACCGGCTTCGCAATCAGCCGTCCATCACCAGTGACGGCACCCGAATCGGTCTTCAGGCAAATATGGAGCTACCGGTGCAATTGGCCATGATCGGACAGGCCGGGGTAACTGGAATTGGCCTGCTGCGCAGCGAATTCATGTTCATGAACCGCCCCGATATTCCGTCCGAGGATGAACAGTTCAAGGTCCTGAAAGCCATCGTCGAAGGCATGGGCGGGCACCCGGTGACCGTCCGCACCCTGGATATCGGCGGCGAAAAAATTGCCGCCTCCCTGCTCGACAAATTTGGCGACAGCGTATCGTCGGCCCTCGGCCTGCGCGGTATTCGCCTATCCCTGGCCCATACGGATGTCTTCGAGACCCAGATCAAGGCAATTCTCAGGGCGTCGGCCTTTGGCCCGGTGCGCATTTTGTTGCCCATGGTTTCCAGTACGGTCGAAGTCCGCCGCGCCCGTGACATTATAAAAAAGGCGGCAAGCAGGTTGAAACGGCACAAGATCGCCATCGCCGATACCCTGCCGCCCATCGGCATCATGATCGAGGTCCCAGGCGCGGCGCTTTCCGCCGACGCCCTGGCCCAGGTCGCCGATTTTTTCGCCGTCGGCTCCAACGACCTGACCATGTACACCCTGGCCATCGACCGCTCCGACGAGCAGGTGGCGGGCCTTTATAACCCCCTGCACCCGGCGGTACTGCGGCTCATCCAGTTTTCATCGGAAGCGGCGTTTCGGGCCAATATTCCGGTCAGCATTTGTGGGGAAATGGCCGGCGATCCACGCTATACGGCGCTGCTGTTGGGCCTCGGCTTCCGCGAGTTGTCGATGACCGCTTCCAGCATCCCCAGGGTCAAGCGGCGCCTGATGGAGATTGATATTGAGGCGGCAAAGGCCCGGGCCCAGGTGATCATGGACCAAATGGATAGCGGCCGCATATCCATGCTGGTCGAAGATTTTAACGCGCTGGCGTAAGCGAGCGCGTTAAGTGTTTAAGCCCCCTTAATGAAAAGCAGCCAGTCCGACCGCTTGCAATTGGGCGTGTGGGGAGTTACAACCCCAGCCTTGATTTACACACATATTTAGCAGGAGAGCGCCATTATGAGCGACTTCACAGATTACAAGGTCGCCGACATGTCGTTGGCCGACTGGGGCCGCAAGGAAACCACCATCGCCGAGACCGAAATGCCGGGACTGATGGCACTGCGCCAGGAGTTCAAGGGCAAAAACCCCCTGAAAGGCGCGCGCATCGCCGGTTGCCTGCACATGACCATCCAGACTGCGGTGCTCATGGAGACCCTGATCGAACTGGGTGCCGAATTGCGCTGGAGTTCCTGCAACATTTTCTCGACCCAGGACCAGGCCGCCGCCGCCATGGCCGCCGCAGAAATCCCTATTTTTGCCTGGAAGGGTGAGACCGAAGAAGAAGCCAACTGGTGTATCGAGCAAACCATCGAAGGGCCTGACGGCTGGCGCCCCAACATGATCCTGGATGACGGCGGCGACCTGACCCTGATGATGCACGAAAAGTATCCCGACCTGCTGAACGACGTGAAGGGCCTGTCGGAAGAAACCACCACCGGCGTCCACCGCCTGTATGAAATGGTCAAGGCCGGGACGTTGAAAGTCCCCGCCATCAACGTCAACGATTCGGTTACCAAATCCAAGTTCGATAACCTTTATGGCTGCCGCGAAAGCCTGCCCGATGGCATCAAGCGCGCCACCGACGTCATGCTGGCCGGCAAGCGCGCCGTGATTTGCGGGTTCGGCGATGTCGGCAAGGGCTCGGCAGCCAGCTTGCGTAACCAGGGCGCCCGCGTCATGGTCACCGAAATCGACCCGATCTGTGCCCTACAGGCGGCCATGGAAGGCTATGAAGTGACAACCATGGAAGATGCCGTCGCCACCGGCGATATCTTCGTCACCTGCACCGGCAACACGGACGTCATCACCATCGATCACATGCGTGAAATGAAGGACCGGGCCATCGTCTGCAACATCGGCCACTTCGATTCTGAAATTCAGGTCAGCGCCCTGCGTAACCTGAAATGGCACAACGTCAAGCCGCAAGTCGATGAAGTCGAATTCCCCGACGGCAAACGCATCCTGCTGCTGGCCGAAGGCCGCCTGGTCAACCTGGGCTGCGCCACCGGCCACCCGAGCTTCGTGATGAGCGCATCTTTCACCAACCAGGTGCTGGCCCAGATTGAGCTGTGGGAAAATTCCGCCAACTATAAAAACGATGTCTACGTGCTGCCCAAGCATCTGGACGAAAAGGTCGCGGCCCTGCATCTGGACAAGCTGGGGGTCAAGTTGACCAAGCTTTCCGCCGAACAGTCCAAGTACCTGGGCATCAAGACGGAAGGCCCCTACAAGCCGGATCATTACCGCTACTGAGCTTTTCCACCGGTTGCGGAGGGGGCTATCACAGACCGCCGGCGGCGGGGTGTGATGCATGTCCTTGTCGGCAGACTCGCAGGCGATTAAAATCTGCGCGTGTTGATTCGCCCTGACATTATCGTTCTTTTGGCCGTGCTGGCCGTGCTGGCCCTGGGCTTGGTGTGGGCGCTTGTCCGCAACCGGGCCCTGGGATCAGAAAACCAGCGCCTTGCTGCGAATGCCGAGCAGGCCCGGGAAATTCTGGCCGCCGCCCCCGACGGCCTGTTCCTGTGGGATCACGGCAAGGCCGAGCAACGTTGTTCCCGGCGCCTCGCCGTGCTGCTCGGGCTGGAGACCGGAACCGCCGCCCGTTTCGATGACGTGCTGGCCAAGTTTGCCGGATCGCAAGCGCTGGCCCTGGAAAATGCCGTCATGGCCCTGCACCGCAGCGGCGACTCCTTCGATCTGATGTTGCGCCTCGGCAAACGTACCATCCAGGCGACCGGAACCCGGGCGGCGGCCCTCGACGGCAGGCCCCTCGACGATCTGATGTGGATGCGCGACGTCACCGAAGATGTCGCAAAGACCGCAGAAAATGCCTCTAAAACCGATGATGCCGCCTTCGATCACTTCCGCATGCTGCTCGATGTCCTGCCGATTCCGGTGTGGATTCGGGGGAGCGGTCTGGAGGTGGTTTTCGTCAATCAGGCGGCGGCAGACATTGCCGCCATACCCCATGATGCAACTTCCGCCGACCTTGCCCGCAACGCCCTTGCCAACACGCGCGCCGTCACCGAAAACCGCCGACTCGATCGGGGTGGTGTCGCCGTCATACTTGATGTCACCGAAGTGCCGGCCCGTGGCTGGGCCGGAACCATCGGCTTCGCCATGGCGCCATCGCCGCTGGGGGATGGCGCCATGGCCTCGAGCGATCGTATTCAGGGCGAAGCCCTGGACCATCTCCGCACCGCCATCGCCATATTCGGCAGCGACACACGCCTGACTTACAATAATGCCGCCTTCGCCAAACTATGGCAGCTGGACAGGGACTGGCTCGCGGAAAAACCGGGTTTAAGCGAGATCCTGGATCGTTTGCGCGACCAGCGTCACCTACCGGAAGTCACCGATTTCAGGGCCTTTAAGGAAGAATGGCTGGCCCTTTTCAAGACCCAGACCGGGGCCGAGGAATCCTTGCTGCATCTTCCCGACGGCCGCACCTTGCGCCACATCGTCGCGCCGCACAGCCCCGACGGGCTGGTTTTTTCCTTCGAGGACGTCAGCGACCGGCTGGCCCTGGAGCGTTCCTTCAAGACCCTGAATGCCGTGCAGCGTGAAACGCTGGACAATTTGTATGAAGGCATCGCCGTGTTCGGTAGCGACGGTAAATTGCAGCTTTCAAATCCGGTGTTCGCTGATCTGTGGGGCATCGATGACGATATCGGTGACGGCCTGCACATGAGCGACTTCATCGCCAGGACACGCCCGAAGCTCGCCCTTGCCATCGACTGGAGCGACGACGACTGGCACACCCATGCATCCCACATGATTGCCCGCCTATCCGGGCGGCAACCCTCACAGGGCCGGATATCACTGAGCGGCGGAACAATCCTCGATTACAGCAACGTGCCTTTGCCCGATGGCGCCATGCTGCTCAGCTACCTGGATGTTTCCGACAGCGCCCGTGTCGAAGCGGCATTACGTCAACGGGCCAACGCCCTGCAACAGGCGAGCCGCCTGAAATCAGAATTTATTGCCAACGTTTCCTACGAGGTGCGTACCCCCCTGACTTCCCTGCTCGGTTTCGCCGATATTCTCCATCAACAGTACTTCGGTACCCTTAACGAACGTCAACTGGAATACAGCCGCGGCATTATCGACAGCGCCCAATCCCTGATGGACGTGATCAACGACATTCTCGACATGGCGACCATCGAGGCCGGCATGATGCAGCTGGAACTGGACACCCTGGAAATTCACTCGACCCTGGCCGCCGTGTTGCGGCTGATCCACGAAAGGGCCCGTCACAAGGACTTGAATATCGTATTCGACTGTCCGCCCGATATCGGCTGGATGGTCGCCGATGGCCGCCGCCTGAAACAGGTTTTGTTCAATCTGCTGTCAAACGCCGTGCGTATCACGCCGCCCAGGGGGACCGTCAAACTGACGGCGGCCCGCCAAGGCGACGCGCCTGATGACACCCTCATTTTTACCGTTACCGATACCGGCAAGGGGATCCCGGCCGTCGAGCAACTGGACATTTTCGGTGCTTTCGAGGGCGGCTCGGACCAAACCGGCCTCGGGCTGTCGCTGGTCAAACGTTTCATCGAACTGCATGGCGGCACGGTCGAGGTCAAGTCGCCGCCGGGCAAGGGCGCAACCATTATCTGCCGGATGCCGGCGGGGGGCGGTAGGCGCACGGGCCATCCTGATATTTCCGTGGTCGAAGAAAGCACCGGCTAGTTTTATTTTTCGCCGGGCACGCCCTGAGTCGTGGAATATTCAAAATGCAGCGCCTCGCCGGGGTGCAGGTGGGCGCGGGCGGCGTGGGCGGCGCCGGCGGCTTCGGCGAAACCGGACAGAATCAGCTTCAGCTTGTTTGGGTATGCGGCAATGTCGCCGACGGCAAAGATGCCCGCCTTGCCCGTTGCCGCCGTCACCGGATCGATGGAAATTTGATGATGATCCAGGTTCAGGCCCCAATCGGTGATCGGGCCTAAATTCTGCGACAGGCCGAAAAACGGCAGCAGGGCATCGGCTTCCAAGTGGCGCTCATTGCCGTCCAGATCGGCAACGGTAACGCCTGAAAGCTTGCCTCCGTCGCCGTCGATGCGCGCCAGCTGAAACGGGACAACCATATCGATAACGCCGCCCGTGGCCAGTTGTTGCAATTTTGCTGCGCTGTCCGGGGCGGCGCGGAATTTTGGCCGACGGTGGACGATGGCCAGGCTGCTGGCGATGTCGGCCAGGGACAGCGCCCAATCGACCGCCGAATCGCCGCCGCCGGCAATCACCACCTTTTTGCCGAGAAAATCTTCGCGGCGCTTGACCAGATAATGCACGCCGACGCCCGGGCCCTGACCTTCGTAAGCCTCGATCCCCTCCAGAGGGGGCCGGTTGGGGCCGAACGCACCCACCCCGGCAGCGATGATGACGGCGCCGGCGTCGATGACCACACCCTTGGATGTTTGCAGTCGCCAGCGGCCGCTTTTCTGTTCCTCAAGCGCCGTTACCTGCTGGTTCAGGTGATAGACCGGGTCGAAGGGCGCCGCCTGGGCCTCAAGACTGGTCACCAGATTGGCGGCCAGCACGCTAGGGTAGCCGGGGATGTCGTAGATTGGTTTTTCCGGATAGAGGGCCGACAACTGGCCGCCGATGGCATCCAGCGCATCAATCACATGGCACGACATTTTCAGCATCCCGCATTCGAAAACGCTGAACAAGCCAGCCGGACCGGCGCCGATCACCGCGATGTCCGTGCTATGCTCTGCTGCCGGCTTATTGGACATGGAAACTCCCGGGTCAAAAGGGTAAACAATTAATCCTTAATGTAACCACTATCTGCGTCATGTGAAAGGCAGCAGCTATCATAATTGATCTTGACGGTGAGCCGGCGACGGAAAAACTGGCGGGCGCTTTAAGCCGCATCGCCGGGGCCGGAGACGTGATTGCGCTCACCGGCGAACTTGGTGTCGGCAAGACGGTTCTGGCCCGGGCCTTCATCCGTGCCCTTTGCGGCATTGATACCGAAGTGCCGAGCCCGACCTTCACCCTGTTGCAGACTTATGATGGGGCCGGCGGCTTGCAGATATGTCATTTCGATCTGTACCGGCTGGAAGCCCCGGACGAGGCGCTGGAACTTGGCATCGACGAGGCCTTCGCCGATGCGGTTTCACTTATTGAATGGCCGGAGCGTCTGGGCGGCTACCTTCCGCAAACAAACCTGTCGGTCACGCTTCTGCAGAGCGCCGGGGCAGACCAGCGGCAGGTAATGATCAAAGGCGGTGGCGACTGGCCAGAACGATTGCGGAAGGCGGGACTTGGTGACTGACCGGGAAAATCAGATTCAGGCATTTCTTGGCGACGCCGGCTGGACCCGCGCGCCCTTGGCGGGGGATGCCTCGTTCCGAAAATACGAACGGCTATCACGGGGCGGTGAAACCTGCGTGCTGATGGACGCGCCGCCGCCGGACGAAGACGTCCGCCCGTTCGTCAAGATCGCCCGCCACCTGTCCGGGCTTGGTTACAGCGCCCCGGCCATCCTGTCCGCCGACGCGGAACGCGGCCTGCTGTTGCTGGAAGATCTTGGTGACGATACCTACACACGAGTGCTGCATGGCGGCGGTGATGAAGAAGCGCTTTACGAGCTGGCCGTCGATGTTTTGATCGACCTGCATGGCCGTCCCCCTGGCCAAGCCATCCCGCCCGGATTGCCACCCTACGGTAATGGGCGACTGCTGGAAGAAGCATTTCTCTGCCCCCAGTGGATCCTCCCGGCCTTCACCGGCATAGCTGCCAGCGAAGATGTCCGCCGCGCCTATGGGGATGCCTGGCTGGCGGCTTTTCCTGTTGTCCATGCCCAGCCCAAGACCCTGGTGTTGCGCGACTATCATGTGGACAATCTGCTATGGTTGCCCGATCGAAACGGCATCGCCGCTTGTGGCTTGCTGGATTTTCAGGACGCCGTTACCGGTTCCGGCGCCTATGACCTGATGTCGCTGCTCGAAGACGCCCGCCGCGATATCGACGCAGAAATGAAAGCCCGTATGTTGACGCGCTATTTATCCGCCTTTCCCGACCTGGACGCCGCCGCCTTCATGGATGCCTTCGCCGTGCTGGCGGCGCAACGACATGCCAAGGTCATCGGTATCTTCACCCGGCTTTGCCTGCGCGATGGAAAGGCCGATTATCTGGTTCACATTACGCGCGTCTGGCGACTGCTGGAAGCGGCCTTGCAAAACCCTGTGCTGGCCCCGGTCCAAGGCTGGTTTCATGAACACATGCCCGATGACATGCGCACCGTTCCACCCCGCCCTGGTGAGCGATCATGAGCGCCATCAAAACCGCCATGGTGCTGGCCGCCGGTTTCGGGGTGCGCATGAAGCCGTTGACCGACACCCGGCCGAAACCGCTGATCCAGGTATTGGGGCGCACCCTGATCGACCGCACCATCGACCGCCTGGCCGAAGCGGGCGTCGAGCGGGTCGTCGTCAACACCCATCACTTAAGCGAACAAATCCACGATCACCTAAGCAAGCGCGACGACCTGAATATCGCCTTCTCGCCGGAAGACATGATTCTGGAAACCGGCGGCGGCGTCGCCCATGCCCTTTCCATGCTGGGTGATGATGCTTTTTTTGTCTGCAACGCCGACTCCCTGTGGCTGAACGGATCGCAAGATGCCCTCAAACGCCTGAACCGGCACTGGCTCTGCGACGGTAGCGGCGACGACAGCATGGACGGATTGCTGATGGTTCACTCCACGGTCGATGCCTATGGCTACGGCGGGCTCGGCGATTTCGGCGTCGATCCCTTGGGCCTGGTTTCCAGAAGACCGGAAAATGAAGTTTCGGCCTATCTGTTCACCGGCGTGCAAATCCTGCACCCGCGCCTGTTCAAGGGCGCGCCGGAAGGTGCCTTTTCGCTTAATGTTCTTTATGACCGGGCCATTGAAGGCGACCGCCTATACGCCATGGTTCACGACGGCGAATGGTTCCACGTCGGCACCCCGGAAGAATTGGCCGTCGCCGAAAATTATATGACTCTGCGCTATTCCGGGATCAAGCACCGGTGAGCGCCGTGCCGCGCCTTTACACCATAGAGCCTGGAACGCCGTTCCTGGAGGCGCTGGCCTCTGGTATTTTGGCCCAGGTGGGCGACGCCCCGGAAGACCTTTCCGTCGTCACCGTGCTGCTGCCAACCCGGCGCGCCTGCCGCAGTTTGGCCGAGATGTTTCTGCGCCTTGGGGACGGGCGGCCAATGCTGCTGCCGAGGATGACGCCGCTTGGCGACATCGACGAGGACGAGCTGGAAATCAGCGGCGATATCGACCTGGACCCGGCCATACCGGGCTTAAGGCGGCAGCTGCTGTTGAGCAAGCTGATCAGCGCCGCCAGCGCCGACAAAACAACCCCCGATCAGGCCGCACGGCTGGCCGCCGAGCTGGCGCGGCTGCTTGACCAGGTGCTGACCGAACGCCTTAGCTTCGACGGGCTGGCCGAACTGGCAATGCGCGAGCATGCCGAACACTGGCAAAAGACGCTGGATTTTCTGACCATCCTGACCGAGCACTGGCCGAAAATTCTGGAACAGGAAGGCGCCATTGATCCGGCCATGCGTCGCAACAGGCTGCTTGAGGCCCAAGCTGCGGCGTGGACCGCCTCGCCCCCTAAGGGCCTTGTCATCGCCGCCGGGTCTACCGGCTCGATCCCGGCCAGTGCCGATCTGTTGAAGGTCGTCGCCGGCTTGCCTAAGGGCGCCGTCGTGTTGCCAGGGATTGACCGGGATGCAAGCGATGCCGTCTGGCAGGCCTTGCAGCCGAGCCACCCACAATTTGGCATGGCGCACCTGCTCGCACACATGGGGGTTGAACGCAGTGCCGTCGCCGACTGGCCATCGGGTGTCCCGGTGCGCACATCGAACCGACGGCAACTGCTCGACCTGGCCTTGCGCCCGCCGGGGACCGAACACCCGGCTACGGAAATTTCAGCCGACGCCACCGGCGGCATGATTCGCATCGACGCCCCCGACCCGCAAGCCGAGGCGCGCACCATCGCCCTGATTATGCGCCAGACGTTGGAAACGCCGGAACAGACGGCGGCCCTGATCACCCCGGACCGCACATTGGCCCGACGGGTCACCGAGGAACTCAAACGTTGGGACATTGCCGTCGATGATTCGGCCGGACGGCCGCTGTCGGAAACACCTGCCGGGGCATACCTCAGACTGACCGCCCGCATGATCGCCGACAATCTGGCGCCGGTGTCCCTGCTCGCTGCCTGCAAGCACCCGCTGGCCGGAGCCGGCATGGCGACGGCAGACTTTCGAAGTCTTGTACGGACACTGGAAATCCAGCTTTTGCGCGGGCCGCGTCCGGGGCCGGGGTTCGCCGGATTGCGCGCCGCCTTGGCCGCCGAGATACAGACTGCCGAAAAGCGCGGCAAAGACCACCGACTGAAACAATTGCACGCCCTGTCACCGGCCCTGGCGCCGCTGGAAGAAATCCTGAAACCGTTTGCCCGCCTGATGGACGCCCCCACCGCCGAGCCCGGCAAATTATTGCAGGCCCATATTGCCTGCGCCGAGGCGCTGGCCAGTACGGACAATGAAACGGGGGCGATCCGTTTGTGGGCCGGCGATGATGGCGAGGCGGCGGCGCACTTTATCGCCGAGCTGGCCGATGGGATCGGCGTGCTCGCAGGTGATTTCGACCCGGCCCACTATCCGGCTTTTCTTGATGCCCTGATGGGCCCCCGCATGGTGCGCCCGTCCAGGGCCCTGCACGGGCGATTGCATATCTGGGGAAATCTTGAAGCCCGCCTGCAACAAGCCGATGTGATGATACTGGGTGGCCTCAACGAAAATACCTGGCCACCGGAGGCGCGGCCCAATCCGTGGATGAGCCGCCCCATGGCCCGGGCCTTCGGGTTGCCCCTGCCGGAACGGCGCATCGGCCTGGCCGCCCATGATTTCGTCCAGGCCGCGGCGGCGGCCCGCATTTACCTGACCCGTGCCGACCGCATCGAAGGGACGCCGACAGTGCCGTCGCGCTGGCTACAGCGACTCGACAATCTGTTGCGCGGCAGTGGACTGAAAGACAATCTTGCGGCACAAGACGACTGGATCGGCTGGGCCCGCGGGCTCGACGAGCCGGGGGGGAAATCAACGCCGGCCCTGCCGCCGGCGCCGACACCACCGCTCCATGCCCGGCCCCGGCAACTGCCGGTGACCCGAATCCGCACCCTGATCCGCGATCCCTACGCCATTTATGCGGAACGGATTTTAAGGCTCAGGCCTCTCGATAAAATTGATGCTAACCCCGACGCCCGTCACAAGGGCATCGCCATCCACGATATTCTGGATCGCTTCGTCAGCACCTATCCAGGCGACATGCCCGACCATGCGGAACAGATATTGATCGATATTGGCCGGGCTGAATTCGACCAGTTAATGGCGTGGCCGACGGTGCGCGCCTTGTGGTGGCCGCGTTTTGAACGGGTCGCCGAAGCTTTTATCCAGTGGGAGAAAAAACGCCGGGCCGCCGGGGTACGCATGATGGGTTCGGAATCCGATGGCCGCATCACATTAGATATTGCCGGAGGCGAATTTGTTCTGACGGCCAAGGTCGACCGCATCGACCGGCTGGCCGACGGCACCCTCTCTATCATTGATTACAAGACCGGCGGTGCGCCCACCGGACCCATGGTCGCCTGCGGACTGGAACCACAACTGCCGCTGGAAGCTGTCATTGCAGAGGCCGGTGGTTTCGGTGATGACATTAAATTAGAGGTCACGGATCTGCTGTATGTGTTGGCGTCCGGTGGCCGCGAACCATTGAAGGAAAAGCGCCCGCAACTGAAAGACAGCAGTGTGCGCCAGGTCATCGATGACAGCCTGGATGGCCTGAAGCGATTGTTGTCGCGCTACGACATGGAAGATACGCCCTATCGCGCGCGCACCCGTGTCCAGTACGAGCGTTACGAGGGTGATTACGATCATCTGGCCCGCTTCAAGGAATGGGGTATCGGGGGCGATGAAGAATGAGCCAGGATAATTCCCCGGGCAGTGATCGTGACAGCGGCGGCAACCCCAACCAGCTGCTGGCCGCCGACCCGGCCGTATCGGCCTGGGTGTCGGCCAATGCCGGCACCGGCAAAACCCATGTGCTGATCAATCGCATTTCCCGGTTGCTGCTGGCCGGGGTCGAGCCGGCGCGAATTCTGTGCCTGACCTTTACCAAGGCCGCCGCCGCCGAGATGGCCAACCGCCTCAACAAACGCCTCGCCGGATGGGCCGTGGCTGCGGACGCAGAGCTCAGCGCCGAATTGCTCAAGCTGACCGGCAGCGATGCCGGCCCGGACGACCTGGCCCCGGCCCGGCGGCTGTTTGCCGAAGTCCTGGACGCCCCCGGCGGACTTAACATCCGCACCATCCACAGCTTCTGCGAATCCCTGCTCGGTCGTTTCCCGCTGGAAGCCGGGGTATCGCCACATTTTTCGGTGATCGATGAGCGCACCACCGCCGAGTTGCTGGAACAAGCCCGCGATCGGTTGCTCTATGCCAGCCAGCGGCCCGGTGGTGAACAAGCGGTTCTCGATCTGAAAATGCTGGCCGGGTTGGTCGGCGAAGACGCCTTCGCGTCCTTGAAAAGGGAACTGGCGTCGAAACGCGGTCGGCTCGCCGACATGCGTAGCGCTGCCGGAGATACCGACGGACTGATCAACGCCGCCTACCGCGCCCTTGGCCTGCAACCGGGCGACACCTCGGTCGACGTCCTCGCCGCCGCCGCCGCCGACGGCGCCTTTGATGCCGAGGCCCTGCGCGCCGCCGCCACGGTATTGTCCACGGGAACCGGCACCGACCAGACCCGCGCCAGCGGTATCGGCGGCTGGCTGTATTCGGACGCGCCGGACCGGGCCACAGATTTCCGGGACGACTATGCCAACCACTTCCTGACTGCGGCGGGGGAGCCCCGCAAAAAAATCATCACCAACACGCCGGCAAAAGCCAGCCCCGCCGCCGCCGCGGCCCTGCTGGCCGAACAAGATCGTGTCCACGCCGTCATGCAGCACCTGTCTGCCATTGCCGACGCCGAGGCGACGGCCGCCCTGTTGCGTTTCGGCACCTCGTTGCTGGACGAATTCGAGACCTTGAAAAGCACCCACGCCTTGCTCGACTACGACGATTTGATATTAAAGACGCTGCGGCTTTTACAGTCCGATTCCGGTGTCTCGTGGGTGCATTACAAGCTCGACGGCGGCATCGACCACGTTCTCGTCGATGAGGCCCAGGACACAAGCTCCGAGCAGTGGCAGGTGATCAGCCGCATCGTCGATGACTTCCATTCCGGCTATGGCACCAAAGAGCCGTGCCAGCGCACCATCTTCGGCGTCGGCGACGAGAAACAATCGATCTATTCCTTTCAGGGCGCCGATCCGGAAGGGTTCCGCCGTATGGGGGCCTATTTCGGCAAAAATGTCGCCGATGCCGATTGTGGCTGGCGCGAACTGCCGTTGACCGTTTCCTATCGCTCGGTGCTCGACGTGCTCGATACCGTCGATGCCATTTTTGCCGACCCAGCAGCCGCCGACGGCGTCGGCCCGGCTGGGGAAAAAATGCGTCACCTTCCCTATCGCGGAGGCCACGCCGGGGTCGTCGAGATCTGGCCGACGGTAGCCCTTGCCAAAACGCCCCTTGATTCCGCCTGGGATGATCCCGTCGACAGCATCGCTGCAAACGCACCGCCGCTGGTGCTGGCCGAACGCATCGCCGCCACCATCAGACGCTGGCTCGACGATGCGGAAATACTGGCCTCCGCCGGGCGGCCCATTCGCGAAGATGACATTATGATTTTGGTACGCAAGCGCGGCGTCTTCGCCGAAGCCATGATCCGGGCACTGAAGCGCAACGACATTGCGGTGGCCGGTGCCGACCGCATGATCCTGATTGACCAGTTGGCGGTCATGGACCTGGTCGCCCTCGGCCGCTTCGCCCTGTTGCCCGACGACGACATGACCCTGGCCGAGGTGCTGAAAGGCCCGTTGTTCGGTTTCAACGATGACGCCCTTTACCATGTCGCCCACGGCCGGGCCGGGACTCTGTGGCAAGCGCTAAAAAAATCCGCCGATAAAGACAAAGCCTCGGCCGCCGCCGTGACCTTGCTGTCGGGCATTCTGGCACAGGCCGATTATGCGCCACCGTTCGAATTCTATGCCCGTTTGCTCGGCGCCGGTGGCGGGCGGCGGGCGATCCTTGGGCGGCTTGGCAACGAGGCCTCCGATCCCATCGACGAGTTCCTGGAACTGGCCCTGGATTTCCAGCGTAATCACACGCCGTCCCTGCAAGGGTTCCTGCACTGGATCGAGGCCGGCGACACCCAGGTCAAACGCGATCTGGAAATTGACCGGGCCGAGGTCCGGGTGTTGACCGTGCACGGATCGAAAGGCCTGCAATCCAATATTGTATTCCTGCCCGATACCTGCACGGTACCCTCGAAGGCTAAGGAGTCGAGCATCCTGTGGGGCCAGAACACCCTCTTGTGGCAGCCGCAAAAAAACGAAAATTCCGCCGCCGTCTCAGGCCTGCGCGATGCCATGCGGCGGCGCACCGAGCAGGAATACCGACGCCTGTTTTATGTCGCCATGACCCGCGCCCGTGACCGGCTTTATATCGCCGGTTGGGAAGGCAAGAACCCGCGCGGCGACGGCTGCTGGTACGACCTGGCGTGGGATGCGGCGCAATCAATGGCCCGGTTCAAGCCCATTACCCTGGATGGCTTCGATGCAACCGGATTGGGGTTCGTTTCCGAGCAGAAGGCCGTCCCCGAGGACAGCCCGTCCGGCAAGCCGGCCACCGCCGACGCTGCCGTCCCGCCGGATTGGGCCGCCTGCTCGCCGCCGCCGGAGCCGGAACCGGCCCGGCCGCTGGTTGCATCCGGTCCAGGCGACGCCGAACCTGCCGTAAGATCGCCCTTCGACGGCGACGACGGGGGGCGCTTCAAACGGGGCACCCTGACCCACCGTTTGCTGCAAAGCCTGCCCGAAATTGCCCCCGCAAAACGCCGCAATGCCGCCCGGCGCTACCTGGCGCGCCCGGTTCATGGGCTCGACCCCGAACAAATCGATGTCATTATCGCCGAGACCCTGGCCGTGCTCGACGATCCGGATTTCGCCAGCCTGTTCGGACCGGGATCCTTGGCCGAGGTGCCGATCAGCGGCCGTATGGGGGGAGCCATCATAGCGGCGCGCCTGGACCGGCTCTGCATCGAGGATGATGTGGTCACGGTGATCGACTACAAGACCAACCGGCCACCACCGGAAACCGCCGATAATGTGGCGCCCGTGTACCTCAAACAAATGGCCGCCTATCGGGCGCTGCTGACGGCGCTTTATCCCGGACGCACCATTCGCTGCGTGCTGGCATGGACCGATGGGCCGCGCCTGATGGTCCTGCCCGATGGCATTCTTGACCCCTACGCACCTTGACGGAGCCCCCCCGGCTGCCTACATTCAAATTCATGATTCGGCTTCTTATGGGTCGGCAAAGTGAATTTTAATAACACATAACTCTTTGATTGGATTGAATAAATGCAGATAGTCGTAACCGACGCCTCGTTCGAGGCCGACGTCAAAAATGCCGCGATGCCGGTGATTGTCGACTTCTGGGCCGAGTGGTGCGGACCGTGTAAACAGATCGCCCCGGCGCTTGAAGAAATCGCTGGCGAGATGGCGGGCCGGATCATTGTCGCCAAGCTCAACATTGATGAAAACCCGACGGTGCCGTCGACCTATGGGGTGCGCGGCATCCCGACCCTGATGTTGTTCAAGGACGGCCAGGTGGCGGCGACCAAGATCGGCGCCCTGCCCAAGGGCAAGCTGGTCGAGTGGATCGATTCGGTCATCTGAGCCCCCCTTTCATGGTTTGACGTTTTTCTGACCAAACCCCGCCCTTCTGGGTGGGGTTTTTGGTATGGTCTTTCCGCATCCCGGAAATCGCCTTGGCCGGCTGATTCCAGACGCCTATATCTCTCGGTATTGCTGATGAAATGACCGCTGGCGGTGCCTGACTTTGTTAAACCACATAACCTCCTTCACGCCCCCGCAACGGATTCTTATGGGCCCGGGCCCGTCGGACGTACATCCGCGCGTCCTGCAGGCCATGGGCCGGCCGACCATCGGCCACCTGGACCCGGCCTTTGTCGCCATGATGGATGAGGTCAAACAGCTGCTGCGTTACGCCTTCCAGACAAAAAACGCCCTGACCTTGCCGGTATCGGCGCCGGGATCCGCCGGCATGGAAGCCTGCTTCGTTAACCTGATCGAGGCGGGGGACACTGTTATTGTCTGCCAGAACGGCGTCTTCGGCGGCCGCATGCGTGAAAATGTCGAGCGCATCGGGGCCACCGCGATCATGGTCGAAGATGCCTGGGGCACGCCCATCGACCTGAACAAGGCCGAAGAGGCCCTGAAGGCCCATCCGGGCGCCAAGGCGCTGGCCTTTGTCCATGCCGAAACCTCGACCGGGGTGCTCTCGGATGCCAAGGCGTTGTGTGCGCTGGCCACCAAATATGGGGCGCTCTCCATAGTCGATGCGGTCACATCCCTGGGCGGCAGCCCGCTGCTGACCGACCAATGGGGCGTTGACGCCATCTATTCAGGATCGCAGAAATGCCTGTCATGCGCGCCCGGCCTGTCGCCGGTAACCTTCGGCGAGCGGGCCATTGATGTCCTGCAAAATCGCAAAACCAAAGTGCAAAGCTGGTTCCTGGACCTGACCCTGGTCATGAACTACTGGACCGACGGCGGCGGCGCGGCCCGTTCGTACCATCACACCGCCCCGGTCAACAGCCTTTACGGATTGCATGAATCGCTGCTGATGCTGCACGAGGAAGGCATCGAAAATTCGTGGGCCCGCCATCGTCTGAATTCCGATGCCCTGCGTGCCGGTTTTGCCGCCATGGGCCTGAAGCCGCTGGTTGCGGACGCCGATCATCTGCCACAACTGACGGCCCTGAAAGTACCCGATGGTGTTGACAAGCCGGAAACCCGCCGCCGCCTGCTCGAAAACTATGGCCTTGAAGTCGGCGGCGGCCTCGGTGATCTGACCGGTAAAGTCTGGCGCATCGGCCTGATGGGGCAATCGAGCACCCCCGCCCATGTCATTTTATGTTTAAGCGCCATGGAAGGCACGCTGACCGACATGGGCGCCAATATAAATCCAGGCGTCGCCGTACCGGTGGCTCAGAAAATCCTGTTTTCAGACTGACGGGAATGACGAAAACTTGGCCGGCTCTAGCTGTTTTCGGCCAGCACCGTTCCAGCCAGATACAGCGATCCGGCGATCAACACCCGGCCCGCCGCGCCGCCTGCTGAAACAATACTGCTCAGCGCTGCGGCGACACTGTCCGCCGTTTCAGCCTCCATGCGCCAGGCACGCGCCGCCTCTACAACGTCATCGGCGGAAAGCGAATTTTCCTCGCCCGGTATGGTAACGCCGCGAAACAACACGATGCGGGCTTCCAGGTGTTTCAGGTAGTCGAGCGGATTTTTTGAATTGAGCATGCCGAAAATCAGGTGCAGCGGTGCATCCCGCCAGGCCCGCGTCTGTGCCCTGATGATTTTGGCCGCCGCCTCGTTATGGCCACCATCGAGCCACAACTCCCAGCCATCCGGTAACTGCTCGACCAGCGGCCCGTGCCTTAACCGTTGCAGGCGCGCCGGCCAGTCGACACTTTTCAGCCCCAGCGCCCGGGCCGCCGGCGGCACATCAAACCCGGCCATCAATTCCAGCGTCGCCAACGCCAGTCCGGCGTTCCTCGGCTGATGGGGGCCGGCCAGGGACGGCAGCGGCAATTCGTCGGAAACCCGCGCGCCATCGGCCGCGGTATGCTCGAACACCAGCTTGTCGCCGGCTTTGCGTACGTGCCAGTCGCGGCCCTCGACGATCAACGGCGCACCCTTCTTTTCGGCCACCCCGTCCAGCACCTTCTGCGCTTTGCGTTCCTGTTTGGCGATGGCGCACGGCACCCCCGCTTTCAGGATGCCCGCTTTTTCATGGGCGATTTCTTCCAGGGTGTCGCCCAGGAACTGCTGGTGGTCGATGGAAATAGGGGTGATCACGGTGGCCAGCGGCTTGTCGATGAGGTTGGTCGCATCAAGCCTGCCGCCGAGGCCGGTTTCCAGTAACACCACATCGGCGGGCTGGCGCGCGAAGGCCAGAAAAGCCGCCGCCGTGGTGATTTCGAAATAGGTAATCGGCTGGCCTTCGTTGACGGCTTCACATTCTTCCAGCAACGCCGTCAGGTCGTTATCGTCAATCAACTGTCCGGCAACCCGGATGCGTTCGTTGAAGCGGACCAGATGCGGCGACGTGTAAACGTGGCAGCGATAGCCTGCGGCTTCAAGCATGGCCCTTAAGTAAGCGATCACCGAGCCCTTGCCATTGGTACCGGCCACATGAATGACCGGCGGTAATTTTTTCTCTGGGTTACCTAAGCGTTCGAGCAAACCTTCGATGCGATCCAGTGTCAGGTCGATGACTTTTGGATGCAGTCGCATCAGACGCTCGAGAACGGCGTCTTTTTGTTTCAGCTCTCGTCCTCCAGTGAGCCGCGCCCGGAGGCCGAAATGGCCAACACGTCGGCGGCGGGGCTGGTGTTGATCAGCAACCCGATAACCCGGATTAACGTGGCGCGCAGATCATGGCGGCGTACCACCATGTCAACCATGCCATGGTCGAGCAGATACTCGGCCCGCTGGAATCCTTCCGGTAATTTTTCGCGGATCGTCTGCTCGATGACCCGGGCGCCGGCAAAACCGATCACCGCGCCGGTTTCGGCAATCGCCACATCGCCAAGCATGGCAAAAGATGCCGAGACGCCGCCGGTGGTCGGATCCGTCAACACGACAATGTAGGGAAGGCCCGCATCTTTTACTTCTTCAACGGCGATGGTTGTGCGCGCCATTTGCATCAGCGAAAGAATGCCTTCCTGCATGCGTGCGCCGCCCGACGACGGTACCACGATCAGCGGTGCATCTTGCACGATAGCGAGGCGCGCCGCCGAGATCAGGCCTTCGCCGACGGCGACCCCCATGGAGCCGCCCATGAACGAAAAGTCGAGCGCCGCCACAACCACATTGATCCCGCCCATTCGGCCATGGGCGACGGTCAGCGCGTCTTCCAGTCCGGTCTTGCTCTTGGCTTCCTTCAGGCGGTCCGTATATTTGCGCCGGTCGCGGAATTTCAGCGGGTCGATTTCAGACGCCATCAGCTCGATAGACTGGTATTCACCCTCGTCGAACAGCATCTTCAAGCGGTCACTCGCCGACAAGCGCAGGTGGTGGCCGCAATGAGGGCAGACCTGAAAATTGTTTTCAAGATCCCGGTGGAAGTTCATTTCCGCGCAGTTCGGGCACTTCTGCCACAGGTTGTCGGGAATGTCCTTCTGGCCGCCGACAAGCTGTTTGAGCTTCGGGCGCACGATGTTCTTCAGCCAGTTCATATTTTTATCTTATACCCTTTGCCAGACTTGCCACAAAATTCAATGCTGCGGACGCCCCTTCTTCGGCGATAATTTTAACAAGCGCCGAGCCGACAACAGCCGCATCGGCGATAGAAGCTACCTTAGCCGCCTGTTCCGGGGTGGTGATGCCGAAACCTACAGCGATTGGTAAATCCGTGTGTTTTTTCAATCGTTTATAGGCTTTTTCAATGTCCGACGCGGCGGCCGATGTGGTCCCGGTGATGCCGGTGATGGACACATAATAGACGAAGCCGCTGGCGTTTTCGAGAACCCGGGGCAGACGCCTGTCATCGGTGGTCGGCGCCGTCAGGAAGATGAAGTTAAGTCCGGCTTCCAGAGCAGGGATGCAAAGCTCGGCCTCTTCCTCGGGCGGCAGGTCGACCACGATCAATCCATCGACCCCGGCCGCCTTGGCATCTTTAAGGAATTTTTCGGGCCCATATACGTAGATCGGATTGTAATAGCCCATCAGCACGACCGGCGTATCATCGTCGCCTTCGCGAAAGGCGCGCACCATATTCAGGGTCTTGATCATGGTCTGGCCCGCCTTAAGCGCCCTCAAGGAAGCCTTCTGAATGGCCGGGCCATCGGCCATGGGATCGGAAAACGGCATGCCCAGTTCGATGATGTCGGCACCGGCTTGCGGCAGGCCCTTTAAGATCGTCAGCGCGGTATCGTAATCCGGATCGCCGGCGGTCGAAAATGTCACCAGGCCGCCGCGTCCTTGTTTCTTGAGCGCGGCGAAACGCCGGGCGATTCGTGTTTCCGGGAGCGCTTTCATCATTCGACCCCGAAGGTCATGCCGGTGGCGGTGGCGACCGTGTTCAGGTCCTTGTCGCCGCGTCCGGACAGATTCAACACCATGATATGGTCCCTTGGCAGGTTGCCTGCAATTTTCATCACATGGGCGATGGCGTGGGCCGATTCAAGGGCCGGGATGATGCCTTCCAGCTTGGTCGTTAATTGAAAGGCCTCGATGGCTTCGTCGTCGGTGACAGAGACATAGCTGGCGCGGCCAATGTCGTGCAGCCACGCGTGTTCCGGGCCGATGCCGGGATAATCAAGGCCGGCAGAAATGGAATGGGCTTCCTGAATTTGGCCATCGTCGTCCTGCAATAAATATGTGCGATTGCCATGCAACACGCCGGGGCTGCCGGCGCTTAAAGACGCCGCGTGTTGGCCGGTTTCAATGCCACGGCCCGCCGCCTCGACGGCGATGATGTCGATGCCAGAGTCATCCAGAAACGGGTGGAACAGGCCCATGGCATTGGAGCCGCCACCGATGCAGGCGACCAGGGTATCAGGCAGGCGGCCCTCGGCTTCCATGATCTGCATCCGCACCTCTTCGCCGATGACCGATTGAAAATCGCGGACCATGGCCGGGAACGGATGCGGGCCGGCGACCGTGCCGATAATATAAAAAGTGTCTTCCACGTTGGTGACCCAATCACGCAGCGCCTCGTTGAGGGCATCTTTCAGGCTCATGGACCCGGCGGTCACGGGGCGTACTTCGGCGCCCAGCATTTTCATGCGGAACACGTTAGGGGCCTGACGCTCAATATCCTTGGCCCCCATGTAGACGACGCAGGGCAAATCGAACAGCGCACACACGGTGGCGGTGGCAACGCCGTGCTGCCCGGCCCCGGTTTCGGCGATGATGCGGGTCTTGCCCATGCGCTTGGCCAGCAGGATCTGGCCGACGCAGTTGTTGATCTTGTGGGCGCCCGTGTGATTCAGGTCTTCGCGCTTGAAATACACTTTGGCGCCGCCCAGATGATCGGTCAGGCGCTGGGCCAGATACAGCGGGCTCGGCCGACCCACGTATTGGGACAGGTAATAGTCCATCTGGCGCTTGAATTCCGGGTCGTCCTTGGACGTCTCGTAGGCCTGCTCAAGCTCGAGAATCAGCGGCATCAGGGTCTCGGCGACGAAACGCCCGCCATAGATGCCGAAACGGCCGTCTTCGTCGGGCCCGGCCCGGAATGTGTTTGGTGTGCTCATGAGTGCGGTAATAAACCACAAAGAGAGGCCGGAACCTACCCTTTTCCGAACCTCTTACAAGGTCTGGGCCAACGCCAGAAACTGCCTGATTTTGTCCGGATTCTTGACCCCCGGCGCATCCTCGACGCCGCTCGACACATCAACCGCACGGGGGCCGCAGACGATGACCGCTTCCCCTAAATTTTCAGCGTTGAGGCCACCGGCCAGCATCCACGGCAGGGCCCAGTCGGTATCCGCGATCAACTCCCAGTCAAAAGAAAGCGCGTTGCCGCCGGGCCGGGTGGCCCCTGCGGGCGCCTTGGCGTCAAACAACAGCCGGTCGGCGATGGCTTCATAGGTGTGGGCGGTGGCGATGTCATCGGCGGTGGAAATGGCGATCGCCTTCATCACCGGCAGGGCGAAGCGCTCCTTGACCTTGGCCACCCGGGCCGGGGTTTCGGAGCCGTGCAGTTGCAGCATATCGAGGGCGCCGCTGGCAACGGCGGCGCCGATGTCATCATCTGTGGCGTCAACGAAAAGCCCGACCCGGATCACCGTGTCGGGCACGGCCGTGGCCAGCACTGCCGCCGCGTCTGGCGTCACGAAACGCGGTGAGTTTTGAAAAAAGTTGAAACCGATGAACGCCGCCCCGCCATCGACGGCGGCGGCAACGGCTAGCGGCGTTTTCAGCCCACAGATTTTGACGTCGATGGTCATTTACCGGAAAAAATTTCTTTGGCAATTCTATCGGCGGCCACGACCGGGTCGTCGGCGCCGGTGATCGGCCGGCCGATAACCAGATAGTCGGCGCCCATTTTGATTGCGCCCGACGGGGTGACGATGCGCTTCTGGTCGTCCGCCACCGCCCACTGGGGCCGGATACCCGGCACCACCAGTTTGAAATCGTCGCCCAAATCCTGGCGCAGGGCCGTCACTTCCTTGGCCGAGCAGACCACCCCGTCAAGGCCGCTGGCTTTGGCCAGGGCGGCCAGACGGCGGACCTGATCGAGGGGGCTTGAATCGACGCCGACGGCACGCAGGTCGCCTTCATCCATGGACGTCAGCACGGTAACGGCGATGACCAGCGGCCGCCCGGCTCCGGCGCCTGCCGCCGCATCCATCGCCGCCTTCATCATATCGGCGCCGCCGGCGGCATGAACGTTGACCATAAACGGCTTCAAGGCCAGGGCGGCGCGCACTGCACCGGCCACCGTATTGGGAATGTCGTGGAATTTGAGGTCGAGGAACACCGGCAGGCCGGCACCTGATATCCGTTCGACCCCGGCCGGGCCGAAAGCGGTAAAAAATTCCTTGCCGACTTTCAGGCCGCCGACGTGACCGTTCAGCCGTTCCGCCAGTATGGCGGCGGCGGCGATGTCGGTGGTGTCCAGCGCGACAAAGGTTCGGCGGTCGGGGGCAATGTCAGACATGTGTGTTTTATAACCCTAGCCCCGTTCAAAGGCCAGCTTGGCGGCGGCCAGGTCTTCCAGGGCCGAGCCGGCGGATTTGAAATAGGTGATGTCATCGGCAGATTCGCGGAGCGCGCACGTTGCCTTTGCCATGTCGGATAAATCGCCGATAACGTCTTCTGCCCGAAGGGTTCCGTTGGCCAGGGGTTGCACCAGGTCGCCGGCTTCTTTCATGGCCCCGTCCCGGGTGTCGCAATAAACCCGGGCGCGCCGGATGCAATCATCATCGGCCTCTCGCATATCGGGCTTGAAACTGCCGACCAGATCCAGATGCTGGCCGGGCTTCAACCAGCCCCCCATGACCAGCGGATCATTGGCCAGGGTGGCGCACGAAATGACGTCGGCCTTGCCGACGGCGGCCTGCAGATTGGTCTCGACGCTGATAGAGGCCCCCTGAATGTCCAGGGTCTCAACCAAAGAGCGCGCCTTGTCCGGATTGCGCCCCCAGACCATAATCCCGGTGAACGGCCTGACGGTGGCATGGGCCCGGATCAGGTGCGGCGCCAGCACCCCGGTACCGACCATCAGCAGCACACTGGAATCCTTGCGTGACAAATAGCGCGACGCCAATGCAGAAACTGACGCCGTCTTCAGGGCCGTCAGCTCGGTTCCGTCGAGCATGGCCAGCGGGGTGCCGTTTTTGCCATCGATCAGCATATAGGAACCCATGACAGCAGGCAGGCCCTGGGCGCTGTTTTCGGGAAAAACCGTGACAATCTTGACGCCGATGATATCGCCCTGCCGCCATGCCGGCATCAGCAACATGGTCGGGTCGAGGCCGCCTGGCGTGTCAATTGAATGGTGGTGTCTTGTCGGCACCGTGCAGCCGCTTTCGAACATGGCGTCAATGGCGTCGATCAGCGACGGATAATCCAGTCGCTGGCGAAGGTCTTCGGCAGAGAGTATTTTCATGGGCTTTGGGCTACCTCAAGCCGCGTCCGCATCGCGGCGGGGCAAGGCCAGGTTGGTGCCGGGGTGCGAAGCGATCTGGGTTTCCGCCTTCTTTAGCTGTTCTTTCAGGATCGCCAGTTCGCGAACCTGATTTTCAAGCTGCCGCATCAATTGGCGATTGCGGGTGCGGGTGCGGCCAGCCGAAATCCAGGCAATAATGGCGCCGATAATAAAGCCGGCGAAAACACCGGCCAGGGCGATGGAAAATACCGGGGCCTGAAATGCTATCGGCAGCGGCCACAGGTCTATGGCGGCCAGATCGCGGTTTGATATGGTGAAAACCATGATTCCCGCAGCCAGCGGGATCATCAATATCCAGGAAATAAGCTTGGCCACCGTTAGCCGTTCAGCTTCTCGCGAAGCTGCTTGCCGGTTTTGAAATAGGGGATGAACTTGGAAGCCACATTAACAGCCTCGCCGGTGCGCGGGTTGCGGCCAACGCGGGCGCCGCGGCCCTTGACCGAAAATGCCCCGAAGCCGCGCAGCTCGACCCTGTCGCCGTTGGCTAGCGCCGCGGTGATTTCGTCAAATATGGTAATGACGATCCGTTCAACATCCCGTTGATAAAGATGCGGATTGGCTTCCGCCAGACGCTGTATCAATTCGGATTTGGTCATCGCCTCATTCCTCCCTATGCGGTCATCCCGCCAATTCCTGCACTACCAGCTATCAGGGTGCCAAAGGGAGATCAGGCCGTCAAGTCTAAGTCTTTCAGAAAACAGAGCTTTTCCAGCCATTCCCTTAAAATAATCACGCCAATCGTTGCTCGGATAGTTAATTTCCAGGTCGCGAACCGGCAAATCACCGGAAATATCGCGGTTTTTCTCGAGCCACGTGCGGGCCTGGGCCTCGCCACCAGTGGCATCAACAAGCCCCGCCGCCAGGGCCTGGCGGCCGGTAAAAATGCGCCCGTCGGCCAATGGCATAACGTCCCCCCGGGCCATATTGCGGCGCTCGGCGACCATATCGACAAACATCGCATACATATCCATAACCACGTCCTGGGCGACCTGGCGGGCTTCCGTCGAGGTCGGTTCGAACGGGTTGGGTTGCGCTTTCAACGGGCCACTTTTGATGGTTTCGGGTTTTATGCCAAGCTTGTCGAGCAGTCCGTTCAGATTGGCCGTTTGCATGAGCACGCCGATGGACCCGGTCACCGTGCCTTGCCGGGCGACCAGATGGTCGGCGGCCAGCGCCACCATGTAACCGGCAGATGCCGCCGTCGACCCCATGACCGCGACCACCGGTTTGGTGCCGGCGACCCCCCGCAAGGCATAATACAGGCTTTCGCCGCCGACGACGGTACCGCCGGGGCTGTCGATCCGCACGATAAGCGCCTGCACCTTGTCATCATGGGTAATGTCTTGAAGGGCCGCTTCACGGGAAATGTCTTCGAGGATAATGCCGTCGATATACATGCGGGCCACATGGTCACCCCGGGGGGCGCCATCAAAGCGACTGAGCATGGCGGCGGCGGCGATGACCAGCCCCACGACAGCCACCACGCGCCACAACAACAGGCGCGTTTTCAGGCGGCGGCGATCAATGATGGTATCGGCTTCCAGAGACATCTTTCCCCGTCTGTTCTGCGGGCCTTAACCCTTGGGCGGGGCGGGCAGGGCCGGAACGTGTCGTTCCGGCCCTGCTGCCCGGACTATTCGTCCTTGGCTTTTGCCGCTTTCTTGGTTGTCGCTTTTTTGGCCGTCGCCTTCTTGGCCACGGCCTTCTTCTCTGTGGTTTTTTTGGCTGCGGCTTTCTTGGTCACGGCTTTCTTTTCCGTGGCCTTCTTGGCCTCTGCTTTCTTGGCCGCAGGTTTCTTGGTTTCTACAGCCTCGCCGGAGACCTGCTTCTCCTTGATTGCGGCGCCCAGAATATCCCCGAGGGACGCGCCGGAATCGGACGATCCATATTCCTGCATTGCCTTTTTCTCTTCAGCAACCTCAAGGGCCTTAACCGAAAGCGTCAGTTTACGGCCACTGGCGTCAATCTGCATGACCTTGGCATCAACTTTTTCGCCAGTGGCATAGCGATCGGGACGCTGTTCAGAGCGCTCCCTGGACAGGTCGCCCTTGCGGATAAAGCCAGGGATGCCTTCGCCGACGCGCACTTCAATACCGCCATCGGTGATGGCGCTGACCGTGCAGGTGACGACTTCGCCCTTCTTGATGCTTTTCAGCTCGCCCTTGAACGGGTCTTCCGTCAATTGCTTGATGCCAAGACTGATGCGTTCTTTTTCAACGTCAACGTCAAGCACCTTGGCCTTGACCATATCGCCCTTCTTGAATTCGCCCAGCGCTTCTTCGCCGGATTTTGTCCACGACAGGTCGGACAGATGCGCCATGCCGTCGATATCGCCGGAAAGGCCGATGAACAATCCGAATTCGGTGATGTTCTTGATTTCGCCTTCGACCTCGGTGCCGACAGTATTGTTTTCGACAAAGGCTTCCCACGGATTTGAGCCACACTGCTTGAGGCCCAGCGAGATGCGCCGCTTGTCCGGGTCCGCATCAAGGACCATGACTTCGACTTCCTGGCTCGTCGAAACGATTTTGCCGGGATGAATATTTTTCTTGGTCCAGCTCATTTCGGAAACATGGACCAGGCCTTCGACGCCCGGCTCCAGCTCCACGAAGGCGCCGTAGTCGGTGATGTTGGTAATACGCCCAGTGAACATGGTGCCGACCGGGTACTTGGTGGCGACGCCTTCCCACGGGTCGGATTCAAGCTGCTTCATGCCAAGGGAAATGCGCTGGGTTTCTGCATTGAAGCGGATCACCTGCACCTTGACGGTCTCGCCGATGTTGAGCGCTTCGGACGGGTGGTTGATGCGTCGCCAGGCGATATCGGTGACGTGCAGCAGGCCATCGACACCACCAAGATCGACGAACGCGCCGTAATCGGTGATGTTTTTGACGATGCCTTCCAGGACCTGTCCTTCCGACAGGTTGGAGATCAGCTCGCCGCGCTCTTCCGCGCGGGTTTCTTCCAGAACGGCGCGGCGCGACACCACGATGTTGTTGCGCTGGCGATCCATCTTCAGAATCTGGAACGGCTGCGGGGTCCCCATCAAGGGTGAAATGTCGCGCACCGGGCGGATATCGACCTGGCTGCCGGGCAGGAAGGCGACGGCACCGGAAAGATCGACGATAAAGCCGCCCTTGACGCGCCCGAAGATGACGCCGTTGACGCGCTCGGTCGCGTTGAACATTTTTTCCAGGTCCGTCCAGGCTTCCTCGCGGCGGGCCTTTTCGCGGCTCAGGCGCACGACACCGTCGCGGTCCTCGAAGCGTTCGACGAAAATATCGACGATATCGCCAACCTTGATGTCGGCGGGCTGACCGGGAAGGGCAAATTCTTTCAGCGATACGCGGCCTTCGGATTTGAGGCCGACGTCGATGGTCGCGGCGTCGCTGTCCATTGCGATGACCGTGCCCTTAACGACATGGCCTTCAAAGGCGCCGTCGGCACCAAGCGATTCGTCCAGCAGGTCGGCGAAAATCTCGCCACTATCAAAGGAGGGTTCTTCTGTGCTCATGTTTGCAGGAGCCATGATCTGGTATCCTTAGGTCTATGTTTTTTCCCGGCCAGCCGGTTGATCCCGGCGGTCTTTTGGCGGAAACGATCAAAACTTTTTCACACCATGCGAAAAAGCCGTCTTAGGTGTTCCGGTTTTCGATGAAATCAAGTGCCGCGGCAAAAGCCTGATCGGCGTCAAGATCGCTGGTATCGAGCTGAAAAGAATCTTCGGCTGCGACCAGTGGAGATACGTCACGGCCCGCATCACGGGCATCACGTTCCTTCATGTCGTCCAGAACGCGGGCATATATAGCTTCGAGTCCGCGATCCTGCAACTCTTTAAGCCGTCTTTTTGCCCTGATTTCCGTGGATGCGGTGACAAACAGCTTCACATCGGCGTCGGGACAGACAACGGTGCCGATATCGCGGCCGTCGAGAACGGCCCCAGGCGCAGAATTCGGCGGATTTCTGGAAAAATCCCGTTGAAAGTCCAGCAGCGCCCCCCGGACCGCCGGAAGGGACGAAACCTTCGATGCCGCCTGGGCGGTTTCATCGGCGCGCAGGCCCGGCACCTCAAGGTCGGCGGGAATCAGGTCCCGCGCCGCCTGACCGGCCAGATCGGCATAAGCTTCGGGGGCATCGCCGATGGCGATGCCATTATCCAGGACCTTGCGGGCGACAGCCCGGTAGAGCAGCCCGGTATCCAGCAATTCGAGCTGGAAATGTTCCGCCAGGCGTTTCGCCAGAGTGCCTTTGCCCGCCGCCGCCGGGCCGTCGATGGCGATGACTTTCGGAATGTCGGTCATGATCGGGTTTCCTCTATTTTGGCGCCGCAGCCGTTCATCAGCTCCCGGAATCCCGGAAAGCTGGTTTCGATCGGCGTGCCATCGTCGACAGTGACCGGGTTTTCGCATGCCATGCCGAGCACCAGAAAGGCCATGGCGATGCGGTGGTCCATATGCACGGCAACGGTGGCGCCGCCCTTCGGCGGCTTGCCGATGCCGTGCACGACCAGCACATCGTCACCTGCCTCGACCGTCACCCCACACGCCGAAAGTCCTTTTGCGATGGCGCTCAGGCGATCACTTTCCTTGACCCTGAGCTCGGCCAGCCCGTGCATGATCGTGGTCCCCTCGGCCATGGCGGCAGCGACGGCCAGGATCGGGTATTCATCGATCATCGACGGCGCCCGGCTTGCCGGGACCACGACACCGCGCAGGCGGCCCGCGGCGGCGTCTATATCGGCGACCGGCTCGCCGCCGACAAGGCGTTCGTTTGTGATCGATATGGCTGCCCCCATGTCGCGCAATGTATC
>JABMOQ010000058.1 GCA_013204045.1 Rhodospirillaceae bacterium
CCCATGATCAGAAGAGCCGGATGTTTTTTGGTGTAAACCATCTTGTTTCCTTCCCCTCAATTAACCCTTAAGTGGGCGACCTTAAACACAGTGACACTTCACTGACCGCCCTTGAATGACTCGATGCACGTTGCGTTTCTAAAATCAAGAAGCGGGCTGCCGACTCGCCATAGCTTACCTGCGGCCCTGATATACAAGTCCTGCGGTATGTTTTCCGTTGGAAAACAAGGATAAATCCAACTATCTGACAATAAAGCCCCCCTTACTTGCATGTTTTTGAATATCATAAAGAGCTTAATCACACAAGTTGCTAAAGTAAGGGTAGTCAAATATTAAAAACTTTAGCCATTAGACACTTCTAATAATAAGGGATTTCCCTAAGGGGGCGATAATTGCCTTTAATACTGTTGAGTAATTGCAATTGAGCCCATCAATGCTCTTGTTTTCAAAGCCATAAATAAAGTTCGCAGTTGCCGGAAACGATCAAAAACCGCACTGGAAAAAGACGACGGGTAATGCACCGCCGATATTCAGGCCGTGGCAATATTAATCAGGCATCGGCGCGAGAGTCCGAATATCCGGGGCTGCCCAAATGACGAAAAGTGCGTGATTCGCCGAATCGTGCGAGAAGATTAAGGCACCCGGGATAACTGGCCTACGGTGGGCATCAACAAAGGATGATTTATTCCTCTGGCAATGCTCTATATACCTTCCGGTGACGGCGGTTCGCGCCGGACGGACAGAATGTTTTAATTAACACTATAAAGCGGATCGAATAATGACTGTTCTTGTTACCGGGGCCGCCGGATTTATCGGTTTTCATACGTCGCTGGCGCTGCTCGAAGCGGGCAGGCAGGTGATCGGTGTGGATAATTTGAACGACTATTACGATGTGGCGCTCAAGCAGGCCCGGCTCGATATCCTCAATGCTCATGATGGCTTTACTTTCGAACGCCTGGACATCGCCGACCGGGGCGCCATGCAGGCCCTTGTTAAAAACCACCCGGGCATCACCCGTATCGTGCATATGGCGGCGCAGCCGGGGGTGCGCTATTCGCTGATTAACCCGCACGCCTATACCCACAGCAACGTCGAAGGGCACCTGGTGCTGCTGGAAGCGGCCCGCGGGCTCGAAAACCTGAATCATTTTGTCTATGCCTCATCGTCATCGGTTTATGGCGGCTCTGACAAGGTACCGTTCTCGACGGATGATCCCACCGACACACCGGTGTCGCTTTACGCCGCCACCAAGAAATCCATGGAAATGATGAGCCATGCCTACGCCCACCTGTTTCGGTTGCCGCTGACCGGGCTCCGGTTTTTTACCGTTTACGGGCCGTGGGGACGGCCCGACATGGCTTACTACATTTTTGCCAACAAAATTCTCGCCGGTGAGCCGATCCCGGTTTTTAATAACGGCGAGATGCGCCGCGATTTCACCTATATCGACGATATTGTCGCCGGCGTGCTGGCCTGCCTGGACAAACCGCCTGTCGATGACGGCACCACACCGCCCAACCGGATTTACAACATTGGTAATAACAGGTGCGAAAACCTGACCGATTTCATCGCCGTTATCGAAGAAGCCCTGGACAAAAAAGCGATCATCGATTTTCAACCCATGCAGCCCGGCGATGTCAGGGAAACCTTTGCCGATATCGACAGCAGCCGCCGCGATTTCGGCTTCGAGCCGAAAACCGGGATCAAGGAAGGTATTGCCCGCTTCGTCGACTGGTACAGGGAATACCACGGCGTTTAGGGACGCAGGAACATCATGTCCGCATCCACGCTTTCGCCGGTTCGCGCCGCCCTGCTGTTGATCGCCCTGGCGTCAATCTGGAGCTCGTCGTTTTCCGTCATCAAGGTCGGCGTCGAAACCCTGCCGCCGATTACCCTGGCGGCCTTACGTATTACCCTGGCGGCGGTCCTCCTTTACGCCTATGTGCGATGGCAAGGCGGCACCATCCCGACCTCAAAGAAATTCTGGGCCCTGGCCTTTGTCGTCGGCCTGTTCGGCAACGGCTTGCCGTTTTCGCTGATCGGTTGGGGCGAGCAAACCATCGACAGTGGCCTGGCGGCTATCCTGATGGCGGTGATGCCGTTGGCGACGTTGCTGCTGGCCCATTTGTTCGCGCCCGGCGAAAGGATAAGTGGCCTCAAGCTGCTGGGCATCGTCGTCGGCTTTTCCGGTGTCGTCGTGCTGATCGGGCCGGAAGCCCTGAAGGGGCTGGGCGGGGATGCGTTGCGCCAGATGGCGGTCGCCGGGGGCGCGTTATGTTATGCCATCGCCAGCACCACGGCGACCCGTATGCCGCGCCTGCATCCGGCGGAAAGCGGGGCGGCGATGATGATCGCGGCGGCCCTGCAAATGATTCCCTTGTCGTTGTATTTTGATCGTCCCTGGACATTACAGCCGAGTACAGAATCCCTGATGGCCGCTGTCTATCTGGGGCTGTTTCCGACGGCGTTGGCGGCGATTATCTATTTCTTCCTGATCCGGGAACGGGGCGCGACCTTCATCGCCCTTAACAACTACATGATTCCGGCCCTCGGTGTATTTTGGGGGTGGTTGTTCCTGGATGAACTGATCTCGGCACAGGCCTTGCTGGCGCTGGCGTTTATTCTTACCGGTATCGCCATATCAAACGCACGGCCCATGAGGCGTTAATGCCCGTAAAGGCCGATCAACCGCTCGCCATAAAATCCGGTAATCTTGTGGCGGCGGATTTTTAATGTCGGGGTCAGCATTTCGTTTTCTATGGTGAACGGGGCCTCGGCGATGATGAAGCGGCGCACCTTTTCAATATTCGACAGCCCTTCGTTGACCTGCTCGATAATCTTGCCCATGGCTTTTTGGAAATCGTCGTCACTGGACAGTTGGGTCAGTTCGATTGATTTACCGCTTTCACCGGCCCATTGCAGCATCCAGTCCGGGTCGGGGACGATGACCGCCACCAGATGCGGCCGGCGGTCGCCGAAGACCATGGCTTGAGCAATTTCCGGCTCCAGGGTCAGGATGCCCTCGACGCGCTGCGGCGCGATGTTGTCGCCGCCTGAATTGACGATGATGTCTTTCTTGCGGTCGGTGATCAGCAGGCGGCCTTGTTCGTCCAAGTAGCCGATGTCGCCCGTATGCAGCCAGCCCTTCTGGATAGCCTCATTTGTGGCTTCCGCGTTCTGCCAGTAGCCCTGCATGACCAGTTCACCGCGGACCAGAATTTCACCATCACCGGCGATTTTGACCTCGGTATTCTTTATCGGCGGGCCGACGGTTTCGATCTTGATGCCGTTCGGCCGGTTGACGCTGATGACGGGGGCCGATTCGGTCAGCCCGTAGCCCTGCAGGATGCGCAGGCCCAGGGACAGGAAAAACAAGCCGATATCGGGATTTAAGGGGGCACCGCCGGAAACCAGCGCCTTGAGGCGACCGCCGAACCGTTGCCGGACTTTATTACGGACCAGCAGGGTGAGTACGCCGTCAATAAGCCTTTCCACCGGGTTCAGGCGCTTGCCCTGATAGCGGCGGCGGCCCAGCTCGACCGCCTTGTTGAATAGCCGTTCCTTCGTTCCGCCCTGTTTTTTGACGCCGCGGGAAATTCGCAGATGCAGGGTTTCATAAAGCCGGGGCACCGCAGTCATGATCGTTGGCCTGGCTTCCAGCATGTTGGCGGCCAGGGTATCGGCACCTTCGGCATAGTAAATCTGGGCACCGACCGACATGGGGAAAAACTGCCCGGCCATATGCTCGTAGGAATGCGACAGGGGCAGGAATGACAGGAACACCTCGTCGCCAAGGCCCAGTTCTTCCAGCGCATCCGTTGCGCCGGCACAATTGTGCAAGATCGCGCCGTGGTGCAGCATCACACCCTTGGGCGCGCCGCCGGTGCCTGATGTGTAAATAATACAGGCGGTGGCGTCGCGTTTCAGGCTCCTGGCCTCGGCGATAATATTTTCGTGAAGGTCGGCACCGTTGGCCAAAACGTCGTCCCAGCCAAGTATGTCGACCCCCGTATGCTGGGCGATGTCGGGTTTTTCCATGGCGATGATGGTGTTCAGGGCGCTCGCCTTGACGGCGGCAGGAAGCAGGATCTCGGCCAGTCTGGCGCTGGAGACGATGGCCGCCCGGGCGCCACTGTCGATCAGTACGTGCAGGTGGTCGGCCTCCGTATTGGTCGCATAGGCGGGCACCGTGATGGCCCCGGCGGCCATGATGGCGACATCTGCAATCAGCCATTCGGGCCGGTTTTCCGAAACCAGCAGCACCCGGTCGCCGGGGGTGATGCCAAGGGAGTGCAAACCGCGGGCCAGTTCGCTGACCTTGGCCGCCGTCTCGCGCCAGGTCAGCGGCCAGTAGCGGCCGTCCTTTTTTGCCCACAGGAAGGGCGCTTCGCCGTTTTGTTCGACCTGTTCGAAGAACATGGCGACCAGATTTTGATGATTTTGGTCCGGCATGGCCTTTTTTCGTTGTTGCTCCCGCCTCTATCCAGCCTTATATCCCAAGCGTGTGCAAGTAGAAGTGAAAGGTAGGGACGTTGAGCGCAGAAAAAATACCCGTCTGGAATTTGGACGACCTGTATACAGGACCTGATGCGCCGCAACTGGAAAGCGATCTTGGCCGCGCCGACGGGCTGTCTTCCACATTCGCCGAAACCTACAAGGGCAAGCTGGCCGGCCTTACCGGCGATGTCTTCGGGCGCGCCATTTCTGAATTCGAGGAAATATCCGAAATTCTTTACCGGGCGATGAGTTATGCCCAGTTGCTGTTCCGCGCCGATACCGGCGATGGGGAGCGGGGGCGGTTCCTGCAAACCCTTCAGGAACGCGTGACCGACATTTCGACAAAGACTCTTTTCTTCCAGCTTGAGCTCAACCGTATTGACGATGCAATTCTTGAAGCCCAGCTAAAAGACCCTGCGGCGGCCCACTATGCTCCATGGATCAGGGATGTGCGCGCCTTTCGTGATCACCAGTTATCCGATGACCTGGAGAAAATGCTGCACGAAAAATCGGTCAGTGGTCGTAGCGCCTGGGTCCGCCTGTTCGACGAAACGGAAGCGGCAATGCGCTTTCCCATGGACGGCATTGATCTGACCATGGCCGATGTCCTCGACAAGATGTCCGACAAGGACGGCAAAACCCGGGAGGCGGCGGCCCGCGCGCTGGCCAAGGGACTGGGCCATAATATCCGGCTGTTTTCCCTGATCACCAACACCCTGGCCAAGGACAAGGCGACCGAAGACACATGGCGCAAGTATCCGCGCCCGGTATCGGAGCGCAACCTGGCCAACCAGGTCGAAGATGAAGTGGTCGATGCACTGGTGTCCTCGGTGCAGGGTTCCTATGCCAACCTGTCGCACCGTTATTACAAGCTGAAGGCCGGCTGGTTCGGAGTCGATCAGTTAAACTATTGGGACCGCAACGCGCCCTTGCCCGATGACGACAACCGCCATTATACATGGAACGATGCCCGTGACACGGTACTCGACGCCTATGGGGCGTTTGAGCCCGGGATGGCGACCATCGCCAAACGGTTTTTCGACGAAAAATGGATCGATGCCGAGCTGCGTCCGGGCAAGGATTCAGGGGCTTTTTCCGCTTCCACGGTGCCCTCTGTCCATCCCTATATCCTGATGAACTTTCACGGCAAGGCGCGCGACGTGATGACTCTGGCACACGAACTGGGCCACGGGGTACATCAGGTGCTGTCGGGCCCGCAAGGGGTGCTGATGGCCGACACCCCCCTGACGACGGCGGAAACCGCCTCGGTGTTTGGCGAAATGTTGACCTTCCGTTCTCTTCTTAATGGCGAAAATGATCAAGCTAAACGCAGCATCCTGCTGGCCGGCAAGGTCGAGGATATGTTGAATACGGTGGTCCGCCAGATCGCTTTCCACAGCTTCGAGACCCGCGTCCATGACGAGCGGGCGGGCGGCGAGCTGGCGCCGGAAAAACTCGCCGACATCTGGATGGAGGTGCAGACCGAGAGCCTTGGTCCGGCGATCCGCTTCGACGATGATTACCGCGCCTACTGGGCCTATATCCCGCATTTCGTCCATACGCCGTTCTATGTTTACGCCTATGCCTTCGGCGATTGCCTGGTCAATTCCCTTTACGACGTGTTCGCCAAGGGCCATCCCGGTTTTCAAGAAAAATACCTGGACATGCTGTCAGCCGGCGGCACCCGCCGCCACAGGGAATTGCTCAGCCCCTTCGGCCTTGATGCGTCCGACCCCGGCTTCTGGTGCCGTGGCCTCGACGTGGTTTCCGGCTTTGTCGATGAACTTGAAGACATCAATTAAAGGATAATTAAATGATCATCACCACAACCGACGGCGTCGAAGGGTGCCCCATCACCGCACACCTTGGTATTGTTTCCGGCGATGCCGTCATGGGCACAAATATATTCCGCGATATGTTCGCCAGCATCCGTGACATTGTCGGCGGTCGTTCCGGCTCATACGAAAAGGAACTGAGAAAGGCCAAGGATTTCGCGCTTGAGGAAATGTCCGAGCAGGCGAAAGAATTGGGGGCCGACGCCATCGTCGGGGTCGATCTGGATTACGAGGCCCTTGGCGGCAACGACAAGTCCATGCTGATGGTCAGCGCCAACGGAACCGCCGTAAAGCTGGGTTGATGACTTCCCGGGTGCCTTAAGCTAAACTTCACGGATCACATGGAGCTGGGGGGCGGTATGTCAGGAACCGGAGAATCGGCGGCCAAAATCGAGTTTCAAAAGGGCGAAAGCGTTTTCACCGAGGGTGAACCCGGGGATGCCGCCTACGTTGTCGAATCGGGCACTGTAGAAATATACAAAAAGGTTGAAGGCGAGCGCGTGCGACTGGCCACGCTCAACGCCGGCGAATTGTTCGGCGAAATGGCGATCATCGACGGCAGCGAACGCATGGCGTCTGCCGTGGCCCTGGAATACAGCGTCGTCATCAAGATCACCCGCTACATGCTGGAAGCGAAGCTGGAGAAATACGATTCCTTCATGCAGGCGCTGATCAAAATTCTGATCACCAATCTTCGTAATGTTCATCGGGCCTATATGCGGCGTGCCCGCAGTATCGACGATTATATGAACGCCATCAATTATCATGCCGACGGCTTCCGCCAGTACATGAAAAAAATAGAGCCCAACGAGCCCCATATAAGTGCCCAGGCGATCAGGCATCTGGATGCTATATCCGGAGAGGTGCACACCCTTCGTAAAATGTTCTCCGAACACAAAGACACCCGGAACAGCGTTCTGACCGACAGCGATCTGGTTCCCCACACACCGAAAAAGACTGATTAGAGAAGGGTCGTTTTTCTGCGCAAAGGGGTCGCATACATGCGCATGCGTGAAATACCCCGGGTGTTAGGTAGCGGCCATGGAAAATATCATACACATCGAAAATGGTGACAGGGCCACGCCGACATTTTCAAAGGAAGAAATGTTTTCGAGGCTGACGAAACTGCGTGCCCACATGGCGGCAAGCGGTATCGATGCCGTGCTGTTCACATCCTATCACTGCATCAATTATTACAGCGACTTTCTCTATTGCTCATTCGGCCGCCCCTACGGGTTGGTGGTGACGGCGACCAGGTCGGTAACCATCAGCGCCAACATCGACGGTGGCCAGCCGTGGCGGCGCAGCTTCGGTGAAAATGTCGTTTATACGGACTGGCAGCGGGACAATTTCTTCCGCGCCCTACAGGGTGAATTGATAAATCCGGCGATTCTCGGCATCGAATTTGATCACATCAACATCGATAACAAAACGAAACTTGAAGCCGCTTTCCCGAACGCCGGGCTGGTCGATATATCGGCCGCCTGCATGGGCTTGCGCATGATCAAGTCCCTTGAGGAAATTGCCCTGATCACGGGCGGCGCCCATACCGCCGACATCGGTGGGGCGGCCTGCGTCGAGGCCATTGCCGAAGGTGCGCCGGAACACGAAATCGCCCTTCATGCCACCAATGCCATGGTCCGCGAAATAGCCCACAGCTATCCCCATAGCGAAATCATGAACACCTGGACCTGGTTTCAATCGGGCATCAACACCGACGGCGCCCACAATCCCGTCACCACGCGCAAAGTGCAGAAGGGCGATATCCTCAGCCTCAACTGCTTTCCCATGATCGCCGGTTATTATACGGCGCTGGAACGGACCCTGTTTTTCGGGTCAGCCTCGGACCGGCACCTGAAATTGTGGGAGATCAACTGCAAGGTTCATCGCCGAGGCCTGGAACTGATCCTTCCCGGTGCGCGGTGTTGCGACATCGCCAACGAACTGAACGAGATTTATAAAGAACACGACCTGCTCCAATACCGCACCTTCGGCTACGGCCATTCCTTCGGCGTGCTGTCACATTATTATGGCCGCGAGGCCGGGCTGGAATTGCGCGAAGACATCGAAACCGTGCTCGAGCCAAACATGGTGGTGTCCATGGAGCCGATGATCATGCTGCCCGAAGGCATGGAAGGCGCCGGTGGCTACCGGGAACACGATATTCTTGTGGTCGGCGAGGATGGCGCCGAAAACATCACCAAATTCCCCTTTGGCCCCGAACACAACATCATTCAATAACCGGCATTTCCGGCGGTACGCTTGTCAGTCGCGACTGTTTTCTTATAGGGTAACTCTTCGCCCATGCTCTTGGCCGTGAATTGAAAGAACGCCAATGTCAGATACCGAGTATCCGAAGGACGAAAACCTACGGTTGGTTTTATCCACCGATCAGGAAGAGTGGCTAAGTCAGCATATTAAGGTGTCCAAGCGCTATGCCTGGATAATGACTTTCCTTCTTGCCATCAGCATCGCCTGGCTAACGGCTGAATTCGCGGGGGCATTTTCCCGTTACGATGTTCCCGATTGCTTCACGTTGAGCGTCGATTCTCCGGATTATCAGGTATTGCTAGATGAATTTGTTGCCGAGGGCCTGATGCCATGCGCGCCGGAAGATTCAGAGGATAAGGGAATCAATTGGCCCGAGGTACGGAACGCTGCGAAGGCTTCAGCGCTGATTCTGCTTCTCATTTCTTCATTGACCTTATTGCGTAACCTCTTTCTGCTAAATCAATACAAAGGTTACCTGAAGGATCACCAAGCTTTCCTTGTAAAATATAACCGTTTACAGCCTAAACGATAATCGGCATTTCCGGCGGCGCGCGGCGGGTCAATAGCTGGTTGCCGTCTTCGGTGATGACGATGTTTTCTTCGTGGACCATCAACTTGTCGGGGGCAAAGGTCATGCCCGGCTCGATGGTCATGACCATGCCGGGCACCAGCACCGTGCCGTCGCCCGGTGTATTGGACGGGCCTTCGGTCAATTGCATGCCGAGCCCGTGGCCGAGCCTTCCGACATTATTGCCAAGCGAACCACCGGCATCGAGCACGTCGGCCATGGCCTTCCAAAGATCGCTGGTCGTTGCTCCCGGCCGCGCCACCGCTATGCCGGCGTCGGTGGCTTTGGTGACCACGTGGTGGGCGCGCCGGACGGCATCACCCGGGGGGCCGAAGGCGAAATTGCGGTCGAAGTCGCAGTAATAGCCGTCGTACACCGTGCCGGTGTCGATAATCAGGATGTCACCGGGGTCGATGATCTTGTCGGTCGGCCCCATGATGATGTTGTCGTAGCCGCCGGGGCCGGAGGCGGCGACCATGTACGGGGAATGATCGGCGCCACGGGCGATAAGATCGCTGCGAAAGCGCTGGCAGTTGGCGTGTTCGCTATCGCCGGCGCGCAGGCTGCCGGGCAGCGCTTCGAAAGCCGCCGAGGTGACCTGACAAACGTAATGAATCTTGGCGATTTCGGCAGCCGATTTGATGCCCCGCAGGTGATGGATCAGCGGCGCCGCGTCGAGGATCTCGGCCCCGCCCAGCATGCCGAGCAGCCTTTGGAAATCACCGGCCGGCATGCGCAGGTGGCTTTCATGACCGAGGGGCACGCCGATCCGCCCGAAGCGGCCCTTACAACCCTTCAGGGCCGCCGCTAATAAACCGATGCCATCGTCTTCCGGCCTCGGGGCCGGCCAGGTGCGGATATCCTCGACCCAGGTGGCGGCCATGCCGGCGGCACCGATCTCGGGGATCACCGCAATCGGAAGGCCTTCCAGGGGCAGCACCGTGAACCACGGCCGGGTCGGGCTTTTCCAGAACTGACTAAAAAACCCGGTGACGTAGCGCACATCCGGCTCGGTGGTCAGCAACAGGGCATCGACTTCCAGATCGCGCATTAAGGCTTGCGCGCGTCCGCATCGGTGTTCGAATTCGGCTTTTTCGAAGCCCCGTGGTGGCGCTGCCATCATCGGTCCGTTTCCTTTTGTATACTCCGGCGTCCCGCCCACCAGTCCGACAGCACCAGTGCCATAATGATGATGGCGCCACCCAGGTATTGCAAGGGCTCCAGCACTTCGCCCAGCAACACCGCCGCCGCCCCGATCGAGGCCAGGGGCTCCAGATTATACATCAGTGCCGAACGGGTCTTGCCGATCATGCCGATGGCAGTGAAGTGGAGCACCATGGCCAGGGTGTAAAAAACCGCGACGCCGCCAAGGCCGGCCCAGCCAATGTCGGATTCCGGCAACTGGAAACCGCCAAATATAATTAACCCCAGCCCCAGCAACGGCACACTGCCCAGGTTGCCGTAAAGGGCCACGGCGACGGAGCTGGTGTGTCGAAGGGCGCGTGAACTGAACAGGAACACGAACATATTAAAAAATGCCGCCGCCAACGCCAAGGCGATGCCGCGCCAGTCGAGCACATCGAACGACGGCCCAATGGCCAGGGCGACGCCCATGAAGGCGGCGGTGAAACCGATGATCCGCGGTTTGCCCAGCACCCCCCCATCGACCAGGCGGCTGGCCACCGCCACCATCACCGGGAAAGTATAAAACAGCAACGCCGCTAACCCGACCGGGATGTAGGCGATAGATGACAGGTAGCACATGCCCTGCAAAACGATGAACACGGCGACGCCGATAACCGGCAGCACCGCCGGGCGGGGCAGGGCGAGGCGTCGCCCACTCAGCAAAGCAAAAAGAGAAATGCCGATAACGCACAGCACGACCCTGATGAACACAACCGTTTGCGGGGTGCTGCCGCCATCATAGGCGAGCCGCGCCAGCGGCGTGTTAAGGCTGAAAAAAAGCGCCGCCCCAATCACCGAGGCAACACCCAGCACGCTTTTTTGTCGATCCGTTTCCATGTCCGCATCTGCTTTGCGGCAAAGAACCGGCAATTACAAGCCTAATAACTTTCTATTTCCTGGTCACCGTCACCACGGTATCCATCCAGCATTGCTGTCCGCTGACAGGTTCCGGATTGTCGGGAATGATCCAGTTGGGGCTTGTCCCGCCCGCCTTCCACCACTGGTATTCATCATGATGATCGTCGTCGATGGCGAACGGCGCACGCTTGCCCGATGCGTAGCGGCCACCTTCCCAGCGACCGAAATGCGTCGATACGGCGACAACGCCCGGTGCCACGGTCGGTGTTACCATCGCCGTCGCCGCGACCTCGCCGATCCGCGACTTGATGGTGATTGCATCGCCTTCGACAATGCCCCTTGCGGTTGCCGTGACCGGATTTATCCATACCGGATTGTCATGATGGATTTCAGCCAGCCAGCCGCTGTTGCCGGTGTTCGACAGGGCCTGCGTGTTGAGCTTAAAGGTGGTCAGGATCAGATCTTCATCCTTCATATCCGCATGGCCGGGGATCGCCGCATAGGTCGGCAGGGGGGGCAGGCCCTTGGCTGCCAGCAGGGGCGAATACAACTCGAAAAACCCCGTCTTGTTGAACGTTCCGGGGCTGAATCCGGCATAAGCCGTGCCGTCGATCCGTTGTCCAATATAACCCTTGCCGGCGCCGGGAGAGTCCGTATAACCGGCAGCCGCGGCCGCGGCCCGGCTTTCAATACCGGCAGTTTTCCAGTTCCAGTAGACACCCGTTTTTTCGTCGACGATGACATCATCCCCGGCCAGAACTTCATCGGCAATCCGGTTGCGGTAGGTATGGTAGACGGGAACGGCTTTTTTATCGTGCCAGACGCCTTGCTTTTTCAGCCCCCTGAAACCGCGGGCCCCCTTCTTTACCGCCGGGGTCAGCCCACAGGCCTTGTCGATGAATATCTCGGCCGATTTGAAACCAAGCGGGAACCCCATCCTTTCGGCCAATTCCAGACAGACTTCTTTGAAGTCACGGGCCTCGCCCTGCGGTTCCACCAGCGGTTGGCGAAGGGCGTATTCAGGCACCTGGGTCGGCGAGACAGCCTCTTCGATGTCGTAGCGTTCCAGATAGGTCGCATCGGGAAGGATCAGGTCGGCCAGGGCCGCCGTCTCGTCATAGAACGGGGTGACGGCGACCGTAAACGGCAGCAGGGATTCATCTTTAAGAATATCGATGGTCTCTTGGGTATTGCCGTTGGCATAGGCCGGATTGTGATGATACCACATGTAGACGCCGGGACGTTCCTGGCCCTCTTTGATCCGCTTCAGAACCGTATGACCGGTGCCAATTTCAGGCAGCGCGCTCTGCGACGCACTGCTGTCAATAAATGACAGTTTTCTTGGGCGCGGCTTGTTTTTCGGACCGGTCGGGAAAACCCACTCCGGCATGACGGCCCGGCACCGGCCTCCGGGATTATCGATATTGCCAGTAATAGCGGCGAGCATCTGGATCGCACGCTCGGTTTCGACGCCATTGTAGTGGGCTCCGGCACCGCGCGAACTGATGATGCAAGCCGGTTTCGCCGTCGCGAATTCACGGGCGATATCCTTGATTTGTCCGGCGGCGACGCCGCTGATCTGTTCTGCCCATTCCGGCGTGTATGGGCCGAGATGGATCTTCAGGGCGGCGATCTTGTCGGTCCTGGATGCGTTGGCATCGTCGGTTACCCGGCAGAAATCGAGAAAGGCTTCCCCGGCCCCCCGGTACAGATCCTCATCCATCACCACCTTGCACATGGCCAGCACGATTGCCAGGTCGGTGCCCGGTTTGACCGGTAGCCACAAATCCGAATTGGTGGCGGTATTGGATAGCCTGACGTCGAAGGTCACCATTTTGGCCCGGTTATCGACGGTTGATCTTGCAAGCCGTTTGGCAAGCGAGACGAAGTTGGTATGGGCCTCGAGCACGTTTGATCCGAAGTTGAGGACAAAACGGGTGTTGTCAAAATCCCAGTTATCGGCGACACCACCCCATGTCAGTTCATGGGCGGTCCAGCGCGCACTTTGGCTTTGGCAGGTCTGTTTGATGATCGAGGCGGTGCCGTAGGTAGCCAGGAAAACGTCGTCGATCAGCTTCTCGGCGCTCGCCGATATCCATCCATGGTGGAAAACGAATTTTTCAGGCGTGCCTTCGTCGCGAAATTTCTTCAGGCGCCCACCCAGATCATCGAGCGCCTCGTCCCAAGAAATCTGTTTCCATTGCCCCTGGCCGCGCTTTCCGCTGCGCCTGAGCGGGGACAGGATGCGGTCGGGATCGTATATCTTCGATACCCCGGCCTGACCTTTGGCGCACACAATACCTTCATTCCTGATCGAATTGGGTTGGCCTTCTATTTTGACCACCCGGCCTTCATCGACAAGGCCCAGGATGGCGCAACGGCTGGGGCATTGCCCGCAGATGCTGGGAATGGCCTTATGCTGCGTTCCACTGAACTGGGAGTAGCCTTCGCCACCCTGTCGCAATACTTCACCATCTTCGGCAAGTGCAGTGTGTGCAGGCAGCAATGGCGCACTCGCCGCCGCGACACCCAGTTTGAGGAATTTCCTGCGATCAACCATGGTTTCCTCCATTAATTCCTAGAGCGCCGACGGGGCGGTGATCTGCCCGGCAATGACGATGACGTAGCGTAAGGCGAAGCCGCCGATCAGGATGGCGATCGGCACAGCCACTTCGAGGGCCACAACCGTCCTGAATTCCCGGCCATAGATCAACTTCGGCACGACCTGAAAAAGTTCGATGAAGAACGGAATCAGCAGTCCGATAAGCACGACCAGGCCCCAGAACATACCCGCTAGCTGTCCACCCGGCAGAATCGCTGCCATGGCATACCTGACGTCGCCGATGGTCAAATGGCCGAACATCAGGAACAGGAAAACCACCAACAGTTCACCGCCCAGCAACATGGCATCCGAGGTGACTAGCATGTAGCTGCTGTTTTCATAATCTGCGCGGATTGTGGGGTCGCTGCTTTTGCGCCGGAAGAACACCCCCAACAGGATGATGCAGGCGACGCCAGAAGAAAGCGCAGACAGAACGAAGAGAGCGGCGAGGATGGGCGAATTCCAGAACGGCCGTGCCGGCATCGCGCCGAGCATGACACCGGTATATAAGGCGACACCGATACCGAAAGGCACGCACACCCATGCCAGGCCACGCCTGATCGGTGACAGCCGGTCACCGGGTCCCGCCGAGGGCGGCAGGTAGGTCAGCGCATACAGTAGACTGAGGACAATAAACACACCCAACAACCATGACCCGATGGACATCGGTGACAGGTTAATGAGCTTGAACAGATTGAGGGCGCGGAACGGTTGCCCCAATTCGAAAACAATCAGAAATGTCCCAAGCATGACCGGCAGAGGACCGATCAAAGCACCACAGCGGGCGACGGCAAAACGCGACGCACCAAACCCGCCTTTACGCAACAGCACCGACCCGCTGACGGTCACGGCACCGGCACCAACACCGGCCAGGAACAGATAGGCAATAACTGGCAAACCCCAATTCAGTTCGTGCATGACTATCTCCTCTCTTCCGGCGTGCGGTGGGTGATAACGCGCACATCGTACCAGCCGCGATTATTTTCGTGTTCGTCCGAATGATCGGCGCCGATGTAATAGACGTTGGGCTCGGTTCCCTTGCCGGGCCTGAGCACGGTCGTCGGGTTGGTCGCCAGCATCCTGGAAATTTCGCTCGTCGGGTCGCTGATATCGCCGAAGATGCGGGCCCCGCCGATGCATGAATTAACGCACGATGGCACAAGACCCTTGGATACCCGGTGGATGCAAAAATCACACTTGTCGGCGACCCCGGTAACCGGGTTAAGAAACCGTGCGTCATAAGGGCAGGCCTGAACGCAATACTTACAGCCGATGCACAGGCCGCTATCGACGACGACAATACCGTCCTGTTTGCGTTTGTATGTTGCTCCCGTCGGACACACATCGACACATTGGGGGTGACGGCAGTGATTGCACAACCTGGGCAGGAAATGCCGCGAAACATTCGGATAGACACCTTTCTCAGTGTATTCTACCCACGATCTGGTGACTCCCAGCGGCACATCGAATTCAGCCTTGCAGGCGACGCTACAGGTATGGCACCCGATGCATTTGCGGGTATCGATGAGCATGCCGTAGCTTTTCGTTTTCCCCTTGACGGATTCGGACGCCGTCTCCGGGGATGACAGGACCGAGGTAGTTACTGCGGCTGAGGCGACAGCGACACCACCAACAAGTTTTTGCACGAAGCCCCGGCGGCTTGTTCCTTTATTGTTTTTGTCATTCATGTCGGGTTCCTGAAATTGAGGGCTAAAAACTCTATTCGGCGGCCGGTTGTGGTTTCTTGAAGGCGTCTTTACGCAATTCGACCTGACGATGGACCAGATTGTTGTGACATTCGATGCAGGTGTTCTCCTCCTTCAGCGCCAGCTTGTGGGCATTTATCCCGCGCGGGCGCTTGGGCTTGATTTCCGACTCGATGTGACAGGTCCGGCAGGTAACGCTGTCATATTCATACATCCGGTCGCGGACCCGGTAGGCGGTGGCCGCACGCGGCGGAATCCAGTCGCCCGCGCGTTCGGAATCACGATCCCTGAAGTGTCCGAACAAATCCGTCATGCTCAGGAAATGGGTATATGCATAAGTCGTGTTCCACCAGCCTTCGGGAAGGTGGCAATCGACGCAACGCGCCTGGGATATTTTGTCTTCGGGGGTGGCCTGATGGGGCCGTGTCGCTGTCAGCCGAAAATCTGAATTGAACTCCCACGGAAGGTGACAGTAATTACAAACCGCGTCCTGGGCGACAAGGTTGCGGGTGACGGGTTCGTAGGCAATGATCCAGCCGACGAGCACGATCACAGCGCCCACAATAATGGCGTTAATCGTCTTGCGGTACTTGAAAAGTTTGAAAAAAATTTCCACGACAAACCCCTCTTAATCCAAACAGGTCAGTGACCGCTTCGGTGGGCGGGGTCGTGTCCGGCCCATTGGCAGGGCCGGACACTTCCTCGGGTCTCGGTCCAGGCTCAGTCGAGCTTGGTCGCTTCAATGTCGGCCTTGGCGCCGAACCCGATTGTCATCGGGAATGACACATGATGGCCACGAGTTGTGATGTTGTCGTCATGGGCAGCAAAACCAAAGCTGTAAACGCCGCCCGCTTTAAGGGCCTTGTCGTCAGGGTTGGTCAGGCCCAGCTTGCGGGCCCAAACCACGGTCCACATGCCGTCTTTCCAGACGCCCTTGGAACGGTCGTTGTCTTTGGCCGAGCCTTTGGAGTCTTCCCGGCTGACGATATATTTGGGAATCATATCGCCTTCTTTCCAGGCGGCGTTGGGATCGAACGGAACCGCGTTTTTCTCACGGATCAGGGTCGTTTCCATCTTGCGGATGTCTTCTTCCCTGACGGCGCTCTTGCCAAATTTCGTCTTGTCGAACATATATTTAGGCTGATGATCCTTGCCCGAATTTGAACCGAACGGGTTCTTGCCGGCATCGCTGTTGCGATATTCAAGAACGTAGAAGTCATCGGACATGTCGACCGGGTTGGAACGATGGCCGCGCCATTGCATCAGGTCGAGGAAGCCGCCGGCCGCCTTGATCTTGGCGATCTCTTCCGGGGTCTTGCCCATATCCCATGATGCGTTTTCATCGGTGCGCGTTGACGGTAGATATTTGCGCACATCGCTTTTCTTCAGGTGTGCAAACAACTGATTAGCCTTGACATCGTCCGCTGAGGGGCGATCCGGGTTGTCGCGTTCGCCGTCATGGCAGGTCAACCAGCAGCCTTGTTCTTTATACATAGGCACCGATCCGTCATCGATCATCATCGACATACGGTCTTCATAGATGCCCGGCTGCTCACCGTCCTGGACGACGGCGTCCAGCTTCGGATAGCCGTAGGCTTTCCATTCCTTGCCATTAAAACGGTAGTAGGGATGGGCCGTGCCGGCATAGTCGTTGAGGGTTTTCCACTGAAAGCGGAAATAGGCGTCGTCTTTATCATAGGCGACCTGGAATTTCAGATCCATAACGCCGTTCTTGCCTTCGACGGGCATCGGCTCCAGATCGTGTTCGACGACCAGCTTATTGCCGATCTCGGCTTCTTCGCCTTTATGGCAGGCCACGCAGGCCTGGCCTTCTATAGTCTGAAGATTGGCTCTTTTATGTGCGGGGCTGCGAAGCCATTGATAGGTTGACTGTCCCGGCCAAAACAGCTTGATCGTTTTTGTCGGGACTTTCGACCAATCGACTGCTGCGGGATCACCCGCAAATGCGGGGCCTGCGATAAGGGCTGCAATGCCCAACAGGAGTGCTGTGCGTTTCATGAGACTCTCCTTTACTATTGATCTGAGGCCATTTCGTAACGAGGAATAAGGCCATTCATAGAAGCCTTTGCCAAGATTACCTGATGGCATTCATGTGAGTGATTGTTGGCAACGGAACCGTCACGGAGGGGCCTCCTTTCACGGAAATTTTGTGCCTTTTGACTGCCTGCATTCTATGCCCGGAACGCTGAAATAGCCGATGACCCAGGTCAATTTCGAGAAAGAATATTGGGGGACAAGAGCATTCAGAGGCAGGGAGTTACGGGGCGCCTCGTTTCAGCCCCGATTATTGCCATGCGGCCCTTGTTATCATCGGCCAAAAAGGGCATAAGACTCAGCTGACTATAAGCAGGATAGTCCACAGGAAACTTAAGGAAATACCGGCTATGAAAATCGCTATACCCAAGGAACGCCAGTCCGGCGAAACCCGGGTCGCCGCCTCGCCAGAAGTGGTCGGCAAACTGATTGCGCTTGGCTTCCAGGTAACCGTCGAAAAAAGTGCCGGGGCAGATGCCTCGTTTTCCGATGATGCCTACAAAGATGCCGGCGCCAAAATCGCCAAGGATGCCGCTACCGCCCTGAAAGACGCCGACATGGTGCTCAAGGTGGGCTGTCCGATCACATCGGGCGAGAAAAGCGAAATCAAGCTGATGAAGAAAGGCGCGATCCTGATCGCTGGCCTTTCGGCCCTGTCCAACAAGAAAGACATGGAAGCCATCGCCAAGGCCGGAATTACCGCCTTCGCCATGGAACTGATGCCGCGCATCACCCGTGCCCAGTCCATGGACATCCTGTCGTCCCAGTCGAACCTGGCCGGTTACAAATCGGTGCTCGATGCGGCCGCCGTTTACGGTCGCGCCTTCCCGATGATGATGACGGCGGCGGGAACCATCGCCCCGGCCAAGGTCTTTATCATGGGCGTCGGTGTCGCCGGCTTGCAGGCCATCGCCACCGCCAAGCGCCTTGGCGCCATTGTCACGGCGACGGACGTGCGCCCGGCGACCGCCGAACAGGTTGAAAGCCTGGGCGGCAAGTTCCTCTCCGTAGATTCGGAAATGGAAAAAGACGCCCAGACCGAAGGCGGCTACGCCAAGGAAATGCCGCCGGAATATTTTGAAAAGCAGAAAAAGGTCGTCGCCGAACATATCACCAAGCAGGATATCGTCATCACCACGGCGTTGATCCCTGGCCGCGCGGCCCCGGTGCTGGTTACCGAAGACATGGTGGCCTCTATGAAGCCGGGCTCGGTGATTATCGATCTGGCGGTCGAAGCCGGGGGTAACTGCCCGCTGTCGGAACTGGGCAAGGTGGTCGAGGTTGGCGGCGTCAAGATCGTTGGCCATGAAAACGTTCCCGGCCGGTTGGCCGAAGACGCCAGCAAGCTGTTCGCCAAAAACCTGCTGAATTTCATTACCCCCCATGTGGACAAGGAAACGAAAACCCTTTCCTTCGACTGGGAAGACGAAACCGTATCGGGCACCCTTATTTGCCGCGACGGCAAGATCGTCCACCCGAGGCTCGGCGCCACGCCGCCGCAACCGAAACCAGAAGAACCCGAACCCGCCAAGGAGGGCGAATAGTCATGGATGCGGCAACCATCGCCGATATGGCAACCAAGCTGGCCGGTGAAGCGGCTCAGGTAGCAGAGGGCGCGATCGAAATCGCGACCCAGGCAACACATCTGGCGGCTCAGGATGGCGGGGCGGCGGGTGTTCCGTTCCTCTCCATGTTCACCATCTTCGTGCTTGCCTGTTTCATCGGCTTTTATGTGGTGTGGAGTGTCACCCCCGCCCTTCATTCGCCGTTGATGGCCGTCACCAACGCCATCTCATCGGTGATTATCGTCGGTGGTTTGCTGGCCGCCGGCCCGGCGGATATGGATTTTTCCAAGGTTATGGGCTTCATGGCGGTGACACTGGCTTCGGTCAACATCTTCGGCGGATTCATCGTCACCCAGCGCATGCTGTCCATGTTTAAAAAGAAAAAGAAATAAGGGAGGCGTGACATGACTGGAGATTTCACCGGCTTTGCATATCTGATCGCCTCGGTCCTGTTTATCCTGGCACTCAGGGGGCTGTCGTCCCCGGAATCGGCGCGCAACGGCAACATGATGGGCATCGCTGGCATGGTTATCGCCATCGTTACCACCTTGTTGAACCCGGGCGTGCTCAGCTATTCGATGATTTTCTTAGGCATGCTGATCGGCGGTTCCATCGGCACCATCGTCGCCATGCGTATTCAGATGACGGCGCTGCCGCAACTGGTTGCCGCCTTTCACAGCCTGGTTGGCCTGGCCGCCGTGTTCGTCGCCGCCGCCGCTTTTTACAGCCCGGAAGCCTATAACATTGGCACTTTTGGCGACATCGGCGCTGGTAGCCTGATTGAAATGTCCTTGGGCACCGCCATTGGCGCAATCACCTTTACCGGCTCGATTATCGCCTTCGCCAAGTTGCAGGGCATCATGAGTGGCGCGCCGATCACCTTCAGCGGCCAGCACAAGCTCAACGCCCTGATCGGCATCGCTATCGTGTTGTCGATCGTGATGCTGGTGTTCGGCCAGTCACCGACCCTTTTCTGGACCCTGGTCGGCCTGTCGCTGCTGATCGGATTCCTGATCATCATCCCCATCGGCGGTGCCGACATGCCGGTGGTGGTTTCCATGCTCAACTCGTATTCGGGCTGGGCGGCGTGCGGTATCGGCTTCACGCTCTCCAATCCGGCGCTGATCATTACCGGTGCGTTGGTCGGCTCGTCCGGTGCCATCCTCAGCTACATCATGTGCAAAGGCATGAACCGGTCAATCTTCAACGTGTTGCTCGGGGGCTTCGGGGGTGCCGTTGCCGGTCCGGCCGCTGCGGCTGGTGCGTCCGACCGGGCCGTTAAATCCGGCGCCGCCGCTGATGCAGCCTTCCTCATGAAGAACGCCTCCAAGGTCATCATCGTCCCCGGTTACGGCATGGCCGTCGCCCAGGCCCAACATGCCCTCCGCGAAATGGCTGACATGCTGAAGGAAGAAGGCGTCGATGTGCGCTACGCCATTCATCCCGTGGCCGGGCGTATGCCGGGCCATATGAACGTCTTGCTGGCCGAAGCCAACGTGCCCTACGACGAGGTCTTCGAGCTCGACGAGATCAACCATGAATTCGCCACCGCCGATGTCGCTTTCGTTATCGGCGCCAACGATGTCACCAACCCGGCCGCCAAGACCGATCCTTCCAGCGCCATCTACGGCATGCCGATCCTGGATGTGGAAAAGGCCGGAACGGTGCTGTTCATCAAGCGCTCCATGGCGTCGGGCTATGCCGGCGTCGACAACGAGCTGTTCTTCGCCGACAACACCATGATGCTATTCGGCGATGCCAAGAAAATGACCGAGGAAATCGTCCAGGCGCTTTAGGGGCGGATAAACCGGAGCCTTCAGCCTCTTATAAACCTGAGCGTCGAGAAACGGCGCTTCAGGGCGCTGGCGTCGGGGGCGACCGTTTCCGGGGCCTCGCCGGCTTCCAGCACGCGGGCGATAACCTCTATTTTCTCGATCGCCTCCAGGCCCATCTCGTACTTATCGCCGGGATAGCCGTGACTCGAGGTCGGCGGCCAGCGACTGGATATAGGTCTCGACGTCTTCCGGAACCCAGCTTCGGCGTTTCAATTTGGCCATCAAAAGAGGGTCATGGAAAATCCGGGTGCGCGCTTGCGAATCTTGAATCAGACTTAGAGGGTGCTAGAAGCCGTCGCGCTCAAGGCGCTTGCGTTCCAGCTTGCGGCCGCGGCGAATGGCCTCGGCCCTTTCGCGGGCCCGGCGTTCAGACGGTTTTTCAAAGGCGCGGCGCAGCTTCATTTCGCGAAAAACGCCTTCGCGCTGCAGCTTCTTTTTCAGGACTTTCATGGCCTGATCGACGTTATTGTCGCGAACTGATACTTCCACAGTAAAATCACTCTCTTTTTAGCAATGATATATAAGGAAACTGTAGGCTTCCGTTTAAGCGGAAGGCCTTTTAACATATCCTCACCGCAAATCAAGGGAATATGTCGGATTATGGCCATTCTGAAGATCGCCCGCATGGGCCACCCAATCCTTAGCCAAATAGCCGATCCCATCGCCGATCCGGCGGCCCCCGAGATCCAGCAGCTGGTCGCCCATATGCTGGACACCCTGGAAGACGCCGGTGGCGTTGGTCTGGCGGCGCCCCAGGTCCATGTGCCGCTGCGCCTGGTCATTTTCTACGTGCCACCAGCCCCCGCCGCGCCCGAGAGGTACCATGAGGCGGGCCTCGACGAAGACTCGGGCGAGGTGCCGCTGACGGTGCTCATCAACCCGGAAATCGAGTTGCTCGGCGACGCTACCCGGGCCGCCTTCGAGGGCTGCCTGTCGCTGCCGGAAATGTCCGGCCAGGTCGCACGCCACACCCATATCCGCTACCGGGGCCTTGGCCTGGACGGCGAGCCCATCGAGCGTCTGGCCGAGGGCTTCCACGCCCGGGTCGTCCAGCATGAGTGCGACCACCTGGACGGTATCTTGTATCCCCAGCGTATGGCCGATCTCAGCACTTTCGGCTATACTGACTCCTTGAGAAAACGACAGGACGAAACCGATGAGCCCTGACACCCAGGAAATTCGCGACCAGATCCTGCTGGCTACTTTGCCCAACGTGGTGTTCGAGGGCTGGACCCCGGCGGCGACCGCTGCCGAGCCCGACTTCCCCCGCGTTTTCCCCGGCGGCATGGCCGAGCTGGCCGGGCATTTCTCCGAGTGGGCCGACCGCCGCATGGTGGCCGAGATGGCCCGGCTTGATATCCCTGGCTTGCGGGTGCGCGAGCGCATCGCCGCCGGGGTCAGGCTGCGGCTCCAAGTGCTCAGCCCGCACCGGGAAGCGGTGCGCCGGTTGATGACTTTTCTGGCGCTGCCCCACAATGGGCCATCGGCAATCCGGGCGACCTGGCAAACGGCCGGCGAAATCTGGTATGCGGCCGGCGATCAGAGCGCCGATTTCAACTACTACACCAAGCGCGCCCTGCTGGTCCCGGTGCTGGCCTCGACGACCCTGGCCTGGCTGGCCGACGAGAGCGACGATTTTGCCGAGACCTGGGCATTTCTGGACCGGCGCATCGCCGAGGTCCTGAAAATCCCGCCCCTGAAAGCGCGCCTGACCGAGCGCTTGTCCCAATTGCCGTCGCCTACGGATATCTGCAAACGCTTCGCCGCCGCCGCCGGGGCCCGGCGCTAGTCAGTCTTGCGGATTTTCAGGCACTGCCGCCGTCTGCTCGGCCCGGAATTTGTCGAGGGCCGCCGCCGCTTTTTCATCGGACAGCGCGACGATGGCCGCGGCCAGCAAGGCGGCGTTAATGGCCCCGGCCTTGCCCAGGCCGAGGGTACCGACGGGAACGCCCGGCGGCATCTGGGTCATCGCCAGCATGGCATCGAGGCCGCCCATCATCTGGCCTTCCATGGGCACTCCCAGAACCGGCAACGCGGTCAGGGCAGCCGCCGAGCCGGGCAGGGCGGCGGCCATGCCGGCCCCGGCGATAATCACCTTGAGGCCGCGGGTGCGGGCTGATGTGGCATAGGCTTCAAGGCGTGCCGGCGTGCGGTGCGCGGACATCACCTTGCTTTCGTGGGCGATACCCAGTTTTTCGAGGGTGTCGGCGGCGTTCTTCATGGCTTTCCAGTCTGACTGGCTGCCCATGATAATTCCGACGACCGGGGTGGTGGGGCTCATAAAATGTCTCCCGTCTTTGCTGTTCGGGGCCTGAGAAAGCGGCGCATTATAAGGCTCCCACCACCGCTGGCAAGTAACCCTTTGTTAGGGGTTTGCCGCGATGATAAACTGCGGTTGAGAGTATGGAGCGGGTAATATGGCTGACATCTCCGAGGCGGCGCCGATCCGGGTGATTCTTTCCGCCGACAAACACGCCAAAGACAAACAGCATAAACGCGATCCCGAGGCGGAACACCAGGCCGACAAAGATCACCCCCAGAGGGGCGGCGGATTTTACGACCCGACCACCATCATGGGCATCCCGGCCGCCGAGGTCACGCCCAGGGTGCAGGAAACCCTGACCAATTTGATGGTCGAGTTTGACAGCACCCGGGCCGAGCTGAAAAGCGCCAAGGCGCATATCCAGTATCTTGAAGAACTGTCGGAAAGCCATTCGTACCTGCCGATCATCAACCGCCGCGGCCTGCACCGGGAACTGTCGCGCATGCTGGCGCTGGCCGAACGGGCCGAGATCAGCAACACCTTCGTCTGTTTCCATATTCGCAACATCCAGGACATTCGCCGCAAATACGGCCTCGGGGCCGCCGAAAACGCCCTTATATGGGCTGCTGAAATCCTCAACGCCGGCATCCGCGACACCGATGTCATCGGCTCCCTGGGTGGCCATGATCTGGGCGTCATCCTGACCGTCGCCGAGGCTGAAAGTGCCGCCGATCTGGCAGCCAAGCTGGCTGAAGCCCTGGAACAGGGCGCGTTTCCCTGGGATGGCGAACGGCTTTCCCTGAAAACCGCCCACGGCCAGCATACCTTCCGGCCCGGCGATAGCGCCGAAACGGTGATGGCCGGGGCCGACGCCGACCTGCTGGCCCACGAACAAGCGGCGGCCAACGGTTAAGCGATGATATCGGGCAGGGACTCGTCTTCCAGGCTGGCGATCTGATCTTTGAGGGCCAGTTTCCTTTTTTTCAGGCGCTGAATCTGAATCTGGTTGAAAGCCATATCCGTGGCAAGACGGGCAATCACATCGTCCAGATCCCGGTGCTCGTTCATGAGCTCGGCGATACGCCCGATAATGGCTTCCTGATCGTCTTCCATAAAAACTCCGCAAATCCGGCAATGGGCGTAGAAAATTATAACACATATAAACTGAGTGACGGAGATCAAGGATAAGTCCTTGCCGAAAAAGGATTATTGTATTTTCCAAAAAGCGGCACTGGATTTTACCCAAAAGCTGTCCTAAAATATTCATCTACGGCAATCTAAACCAAAAGAAGGAGGATACCCACCATGAGCCTCGACGAGAGGAAAGACTCCTTAAAAGCAAAACACGAAGCCCTCGAACACAAAATCGAAAACGAAGAAAACAGGCCCCATCCGGACGATGTTCAGGTCCACGAGCTGAAAAAGAAAAAACTTCAGATCAAGGATGAACTGGCCAACCTGGGAAGCACATAACCGGCAGGCTTGGTAAGCCTGCTTTTTTAATGCCTCGGCCCCGGATCGTATTTAATGAAAGGCGATCCGGGCGACGGCGCACATCTATTCATGTTTCTTCCACCCTTTCCCTAAGCTTGAATTTCTGAATCTTGCCCGTCGATGTTTTCGGCACGTCGCCGATGACGACCATGCCCGGGCATTTGTAATGGGCCAGGTTATCGCGGCAGAAGGCAATAATTTCGGCTTCCGTCACGGTTTCGTTGCCGGGCTTCAACTCGACGAAGGCGCACGGCGTTTCCCCCCATTTTTCATGGGGCCGGGCGATGACGGCGGCGATCAGGATGGCGGGATGTTTGTAAAGCGCATCTTCGACCTCGATGGATGAAATGTTTTCGCCGCCGGAAATAATCACGTCCTTGGAACGGTCGCGGATGCGGATGTAGCCGTCCGGCTCCATGACTCCCAAATCGCCGGAATGAAACCAGCCGCCTTCGAAGGCGGCATCGGTGGCGGCCGGGTTTTTCAGGTAGCCCTTCATGACGATGTTGCCGCGAAACATGACCTCGCCCATGGTTTGCCCGTCCCGGGGCACCGGGGTCATGGTTTCGGGATCGATAACGTCGAGGCCTTCCAGCACCGGATAGCGCACCCCCTGGCGGCCACCCAGGCGCATTTGCTCGGCCTCGGCCAGGGCGTCCCATTCCGGGTGCCAGACGCACAGGCTCGCGGGGCCGTAGGTTTCGGTCAGCCCATAGGCGTGGGTGACGTCGAAGCCGATGTCGCGGATGCGTTTCAATGTCGCCGCCGGCGGCGGGGCGGCCGCCGTCATGATGCTGACCCGGTGCGAGAAATCGCGTCGTTCGTCTTCATCGGCGTTGATGACCAAATTCAAAACAATGGGGGCGCCGCAAAAATGCGTCACCCGATGTTCGGCAATGGCGGCATAGATATTGGCCCCGGTGACCCGGCGCAGGCAGATGCTGGTACCGCCCATGGCGGCCAGGGTCCACGGGAAACACCAGCCGTTGCAGTGAAACATCGGCAACGTCCACAAATAAACCGGGTTGGTTCCCATGTTCCAGACAAGGGCGTTGGACAGCGCGTTCAGGTAGGCGCCCCGGTGATGGTAGACGACGCCCTTGGGCCGTCCGCTGGTGCCCGACGTATAGTTCAGCGCCAGCGCCTGCCACTCGTCTTCAGGCAACTTCCAGTCATAGGACGGATCGCCGGTTTCAAGGAAGGCCTCGTAATCGGTTTCACCCAGCACTTCACCCTCGCCGGGATTGAACACCGCCTGGTCATCCACGATATCGATAACCGTCAGATCATCCCGACCCAGAATGCCGAGGGCTTGCTTGACCACGAGGGAGAACTGAGTGTCGGCGATCAACACCTTTGCATCGCCATGATCAAGGATATAGGCGACGGTATCCGCATCTAACCGGGTATTGATGGCATTGAGCACAGCGCCACACATGGGGATTCCATAATGCGCCTCGAACAGCTCAGGCGTGTTGGCCGCCATGACCGCCACGGTGTCGCCGGTGCCGATGCCCTGCGCTGACAACGCGCTGGCAAGGCGTACGCAGCGTTCATAGGACTGCCGCCAGGTATAGCGTCGATTGCCATAAATGACCGACGTGTAGTCCGGGTAAACATCGCGGGTACGGCGAATAAAAGACAGCGGCGTCAGGGCCTGATAGTTGGCTGCGTTCTTATCCATCCCGTCTTCATAGGCATTTTTCGCCATGATACATTCACCCCCCTCTTTTGATACTCAGGCTTGAGCCTGTACCCTTTCCTGCTCCGGCTTGGAAAACGGCAGCTCGGACACAACCGCGCTACGTTCTCCATCCAGGGTATTCACTTGCACTACCTGTCCGGGCGTCCAAAACCCTTTGTTGAGCATGGCGAAGGCAACATTACAGCCAAAATCCGGTGACCATGCCGCCGATGTTACCTGCCCTGCCGCGCTTGAGCCATCATGGATGGTCCACGGCTGGACACAGGGCGTCAAGGGATCGCCCTCAATACGCAGGCCCCGCACGACACGGCGGATACCTTGTTTCCGGATTTTTGCGACGGCATCGCGACCAAGGGAGTCAAAGGTTCCCTCCAGATGGCAATACCGGTCTAGGCCACATTCAAGGGGATTGTTCTCCAGCGTCATGTCATTGCCGTAGGACAACAGGCCGCCCTCGATCCTCTCTATCATGTTGGGACAGCCTGGCCCGACGTCGAAGGGTTGTCCGGCGGCCCACAGAAAATCCCACAGATCAAGCGCCAGGTCCGCCCGGTCCACGTAGATCTCGAAGCCGCCCTGCTTGCTCCAACCCGACCGCGCGACGATGAAATCATGGTCCTTGAATGTCAGCGGCTGAAACCCAAAGAAACGAATGCCCCGTATGCTATCGCCAAAGGCTGCGGCCATCAGGTCGTCAGCCTTTGGCCCCTGAATGGCGAGCGGCCAGACGTCGGGCTCTGAGACCGCGGCATCAAGGCCCAGACCACTGGCCAGCCCCTTGGCCCACAACCAGACGTCGGAATCGGCTACCGACAGCCAGAAACGGTCATCCGCCAGCTTCAGGACCACCGGATCATTGACCATGCCACCATCCACATCAACCAGGGGCGCATAGACGCCCTGTCCGATCTGGACGGTGGAAAGGTCCCGCACCGTCATCAGCTGCACCAGACGGGCCGCATCGGGGCCTTGGACCTCGACCTGGCGTTCGCAGCCTACGTCCCATAGCTGGACATGGCTTTTCAGGTGGTGATAGTCCGCCTCCACACCCCGAAACGAGGTCGCCAACAGCATGTGGTTGTAGACCGTGTAACCGGCAACACCCAACGCTTCGACCCGGGGTGTGAAGGGGGTGCTGCGGGTTCGCCGGGAAACGGCGAGAACAGGGGCGCTCATTCGTGCATCGCTCCCCGCTCGTTAACCGCGCCAGGCGATCTGGCAGATTTCGGAACTGCGGCCATCGAAATCCCAGACCCGGCCGAAGTCCCTGACACGACTCTTGTCGGCCTGCGCCACCACAACATCATGGGCGATCCAGTATCCGCTGTTGTGGATAACCACGGGATCCTTGCCGTTGCCGCCGGTGATCGGTGTAATGGCGCCCTCGATTTTCTTGGCCACATTGAAATGACGGGTCTGGCCATTCGTGGCATAGGAAATCGGCACATGCTGAACGCCCAGGAATTCACCGACCAGAATACGCAACAGGCCTGTGCTGCCGCCGGCCTGACCGGAGAAAATCTTTTCCAGCCCCGACGACGCGGCCCCGTCAGCGCGCTCATCAATATAGAGCGCCGCTTTCCAGTTTCCCCGGCCCATGTTGCCCGGGATATCCAGTAACAGGCCAATGTTCAGGCCATCGAGCTTGGCGTTGCCGAAGTAACCGTCATCAATCCGAATACCGGCCCAACCCTGACAGTAACCTTCCGTCGGCGGGTGGGTGCCCAGTGAGATAACGCAGGGGCAAAATACCGTGCAACAGCAGTTGAGAATCAACTCGCCATTTATTTCCCAGTTGTTACGCTTGCTCATTAAAACAATCCTATCTGTATAAACCCTGAAATCAGGAGCACGACGCCCCAGACCACAAAAATAATTCCCGTACCATGCACGAATACCCTCGCCATATCCATATCAAGACTGGCTGAGTGATTCGCTTGTTGCAATACCTTCTGAGGCAATACCTTCTCCAACAGCATGATGATCGTCAAGACCGCCATCCACACAAGATTCATGGTGCCGCCCACAAACATCAACGCCATCAAGGCCCAACAACACCCGACACAGAAAACCCCGTGGCGCAATCCCATGCGGAACGCGCCCCTGCGACCATTGCGCCAGTGGGTCATGAAAAACCGCATGGGCGAGCGACACTGGCTAAGGCAGGCGGCCTTCAGCGCGCTCCATTGATAGAGGCCCGCCAAAATCAGCAGGACACCCCCGACAAGGGGCATCGAGGTCGCAAACACCGGATCTTCGCCAAAGACGTTAATCATCTCCCATTGCAGGGCGGCGGCGACAACCGCCAGCCCACTCCAGACCACCAGATACCCCGCTGTAAAGACCCAACCCGGCACATCTTCCAGGCCCTTTTCCCGGGCAGCGTATTGAATATCGCCAAAAGCGGCAATCATCGGCAGCGCCGTGGGCAGCATCATGGCCAGCGCCATGACCATCCACATGCCCAGCGCAATCCAATATTGCGTCACAGGCCACGTCCCGGATTGTGTGCTGCCGCCCGAAACAAAGGCGCGGCAAATATCACCCCAGATACCTTCCTGTGGAATACCGTTGACCCCCATCAGGCGGGCCAGATCATCAACCATCGCCATGCCCGGGCCCAAGGCACCGTAGCCGCCCTCAAGCGCGGCGTGGGCCGACACCAGACGCCACAGCACCACCCAGCCGAGCAGGGAAACCACCACCACGGCACCGACGACGCTGGCTTTTCCCCAGAACCGGCTCCGTGTGTGTGCGGTATGGTTGGCGTTACCTGTTTCAGCGTCAGAGGACGCCATGGTCCTAGCCCCTTACAATGACGATGTCAGAATCAAGATGACTGGTCCATAACCAGACGGTCAGCAGGGGCTCCGCATTGGTCTGCATGGCATGGCGCACGCCGGTTTCATGATAGATGGTATCGCCCGGCTCAACCGAAAACCACGGTTCAACACCGATCTTCCAGTCGCCATCGCCGCCAATGATCCAGTAGCTCTCCTCGGCCTGATGGGCATGGGGTGGATAATAGGTGTCGCGCCCTTGAAGGCTGAGACCGAGGGCTATTTTATCCGACTTAAGGACACCCCCCGATCCAATCAGCCAGCTATAGGCAAAGTTCCGTGAGAATGCCGCCATATCCGGCTCATCTTCCCGGTCCTCATAGACCGCGCCCCAGTTCAGTTGATCTTTCACCGCCAGAACGGCTTCGGCTATCATGTGGGAGTTGGAGCCATACTGTCCTGAATTGGCGCAGGCCGCCTCCAGCTGCGCATCTACCATGGGCAGGCTCTGCGGCTTCGGTGGGGTCAGCTTGGTTTTCCAGTTAACTTTTTCCAACGCAAAGTTCACCGCTTCCACCGTATCGCCACCGGCAATAGCGGAGGCGGATAACAGCCCTTTTATTGCGTCGATCATCTGCTTCATCTCAATACCTCTGCCGTGTCAGATCCGTTAAGCTGCCCGACCCTAACCCAAACTGTGGCTAAGGGGAAAGCCAGAAAGATAGAAGAACCTAGAACCCACCCACAAGGGCGTGCCAGTCCTGTTCACTGAGAATAGTAACGCCCAGTTCCTGTGCTTTTTTGGCTTTGGAACCGGCCCCGGGCCCAGCCACCACATAGTCGGTCTTTTTCGACACCGAGCCCGCGACCTTGGCACCCAGCATCTCGGCCCGGGCCTTGGCTTCACCCCGGCTCATGGTTTCCAGCGTGCCGGTAAACACCACCGTCTTTCCCGCAACCGGCGAAGCGCTGGTATCGGGCGGGGCGACGTCCGTCACGATCAAGGCCTCATTAAGGGCATCGAGTACATCGGTGTTGTGTTTCTCATTAAAGAAATCGGCAAAAGCATCAGCCACGGCGTCACCGATTCCATCGAGTTCCACCAGTTCCTGACGTTCTTGCGAGCCCATTTTTTCTTTGACCGCCGCCGCCATATTTTTCATGGCGTCACGCCATGCAACCAGCGAGCCATAATGCCGAGCCAGCAGTTTTGCCGTGGAGTGCCCAATGTGGCGAATACCCAGTGCATAGATAAAACGGTCCAGCGGAATAGTGTTCCGTTCGGTAATGGCCGCGATCAGGTTTTCCGCTGACTTATCCCCCCAGCCTTCCCGCCCGGCCAGATCAGCAACGCCAAGACGGAAGATATCCGCCGGGGTCTTGATCAGGCCATCGTCGTAAAAGGCTTCGATATGTTTGGCACCAAAACCCTCGATATCAAAGGCGTCCCGGGAAACAAAATGCCTGAGGCGTTCGACGACCTGTGCCCGACACACCAGACCACCACTGCACCGCCAGGCGACTTCACCTTCTTCACGGACGGCGACGCTGCCGCATTCCGGGCAGGTTTTGGGAAATTCAAACGGCACGGCATCAGGTGGACGCCTGCCTTCGATCACCGTAACAACCTGGGGAATGACATCCCCGGCACGCTGGATGATGACGCTGTCTCCGACGCGCACACCAAGGCGATTGATTTCATCTTCGTTGTGCAACGTGGCACGGCTGACGATGACGCCGCCGACATTAACCGGATCAAGCTCCGCCACCGGCGTCAGCGTACCGGTTCGTCCGACCTGTATATTGATCATCCGTAATGTGGTTTGCGCCTTTTCTGCCGGAAACTTGTGGGCGATGGCCCATCTGGGCGCCCGGCTGACAAATCCCAGTCGAGCCTGCCAGTCGAGCCTGTTGACCTTGTAGACGATGCCGTCGATATCATAGTCCAGAG
>JABMOQ010000059.1 GCA_013204045.1 Rhodospirillaceae bacterium
AGTCACGACATTCCTGCCATGTCCGTGGCCGGATGGTGTCACCCGGCCAGCCTTCAATCGCAAGATCACCAGCTTCCAAGTCAAAGAACAGTGCGGTCGACGAATTTAACGTCCACAGCAACGATGTTTTGCCAATGCCGGATTTGCCGAAGATGACGCCCTTGATGCCTCGCGTTTCTTTAAGGCGTGCATCTGCTGAAATAATGGGGAGGGACATCATTTACCCCCTTTTTTATCGGGGATTGAATCAAGCGCATTATCTGAGCCAAGATGCCCATTTTGGCGGGCCATTTCATAGATCCGTTGCAAGGCACTTGATTTGCTGTGAATTGCAGATGACTTGTCCTGAAGGCCCAGTTGTGCGAAAGCAAGATCATCAAGTGTCGCGGTTTCAATAGGCTTGGTTACTTCTTCTTGGCGATCTCCCAGTGCTGGAATGCAGATGGTGTCGGGGAGCCCTGAAAGATAGAATTCATCTTTACGAAGGCGGTCGAGTTTAGATTTAGTTGTCATGATTAAACCTCATTTTTTAGGGATAGATGGAAGGACGCTTTGCCAGTGCGCAGGGTGCGGGCTTTTTCAAATACAGACCGGATATGGTTTGGCCATGCGGTGTATTTTCTTTCGGAAATTTTTATGATGATGTCGACATATTCAGCCGGATCATCGCCCTCGGCTTTCATCCGTTCGACCAATACAGAAAGCTTGGCTTGATCCCAGGCCACCTTTTTGGATAGGTCTGCGGTGACGGTTACCAAACCATCATCAAAATGAACGGTGCCTGTATCCTTGCCAGTCTCCTGTCGTTGAGAATGAGCGCGGTCTAAATAGCGTTGAGCAATAGCGCCCTCGAGCCAGTCTTTGACCAATTTAGCCGAACGAACACTTTCATTGGCTTGGTCTTGTAATAATGCCAAATGAGCGGAAGGCAGGGCTGCAATGTCTCCCACAGGGATCGCTTTGATTTGGTCTAAAGATGGTAGATTGGTTAGGGCAGACATCAGTTTGCCTCCTCTTTCATAAGTGTTGAAAAATTAATGGATTGCCCGTCTGGGCAAGGACGCACGATAGCCAGATAGCTAAAGCAGGCATCGTCGATGCGCTGTTGGAGCAAGTGAAGAAATCCACGCTCTGCCAGGTCGAAAACCCGTGCAGACATCTCGTCAATTTGAACCTGGTTAGGGTTTTTGTTTTTTTGCTCCGGGTATCCTCGGTCCAGGCTTAAAAAACCACGGTGGTATTCCAGGAGCTCACCAGGTTCAGCTTGAGCAACCCAGGCACAGAAATTGATTTCTGAAATTGCATCGGGCTGGGAAATGTTGACTGAAGATTTCATGTCACCGCCTCCGAGTATGAATTTTTAAGGTCGGGTGGAACGTTTTGAAAAACAGCAATAAGCGCTGTGCCATCACTTGTTGTTCCCGCATCTTCAAGGTGATAGTCCTCCCCGGACTTAAGCACCTGTGCGAGTTCCCATCGCCGATACAGACCCGGAATGCGGCGTAATTCACAAGGAACGGTTGAGGTCATGTCAGCCATGAAAAGTGCTTTCTAAAGTTTTGGCACCGGACCATCCGCTGCCTATATTTGGTAAACGCGGGTTTGGGTCGCGTTTTGGGACAAGCCTCATAAAATTATTTTGATTTTCTTTTGCAGAAGACGTGTGGCGCGTTGGTAGCGCTTGCGTGCAGCCTCAGCACTTATGCCTAGGTCATCACCGGCCTCATGCTGACGATTGCCATGAATGGCAATTGAAATAACGAGCGATGCATCATCTCCAATCCATGCCTCTAACTGATTTGTGAGCAGGGCAGTTGCCTCATCCGTACCAATGCCGTCGGGCAAGGCGAAGACGCATGACGGTTGTGGTTCAGATTGTTCATCTGGCATGACATCGCGTAACCCAGCTTCAACCCATGACGCTTTTAATGAGGTGCGGATTTCTCGCTCGACGTTGAGAATGAGAGTTGCGGCAATGCGGTTGACCCTATTCAAATCAAGGCACTGAATGCCTTTACTGAATTGATCAGATATTTCTGAAACCAGGTCTTCTGGATGCTGGAGAAAATAACGCAGAAGCCGTCTGTAAAGTGCGTCCAGACCCGGCCACAGTGCCAACCACAACATTGTTGTTGCTACTTTCTGAGCCGGTCCTACCTCTTGAGCCGTGGTGACTAGCGCAGCAAGTATTTGGTTTTTTTCATCAAGCCGGTCACCTTTGGAATGGAGATGATCGAGAAGCGCACATGGGTCGATGAAATCTTGAAGTGCATCGTTGGGTTGTCGAACGGCATTAAATTGGTTTTGAAAAGAAAGAAGTTCGCTCGACTGCACAAAACTAGTGTGCAGAGATTGCCAGAGGACTCGCATGGACGGCCTGCCTTTGGGCCGAGCGTCCAGCGCTTCCGGTGGCCTAAGTCAGGGCGTCGTGCGCCTCTGTGTGGGGGAAAAATAAGTAAAATCAACTCAGCAAGCCTTAGCCTGCTGAGTTGAAATAATGTGTGTGGCGGAGGGGTCGATAACTTCATTTAATGTGCGGCAACTGCGGCACACGCTGATGCCTGGAAAGCCGACTATATATTCGTGGCCCCGGGCGAATTTAAGATGAATCCGCTCATCGCGAATGATACCCAGAAGCTTGCCACAATGGCTGCATCGCCATTCTTGTTCGTTCATAATTGTCTCCTTGCAATTGATTTGCGTTACGGAGGCAATTTGAAGGGGGCGTCTGTATGAGGAATGGATGGTGTCTGTATCCAGTCTGTATGAGCTGGATAATTTGTTAGAAAGTTAGACTTCTGGGAGAAAAAGATAGGCGAAGGAGACGCCTGCTTCGGGTTGGAAGGCATAAACCGTATGCCCCTCTTCATGTTTTATGCTTTGGAATATACGCCAAGGAGACTTGCCCGTCCTCGGGTCAAATATTCTTCGAGCGTTTTGGAATGTTTGTTTGTCTGATGCTAGGCCTGGCCCATGAACAATAGGATCGTAATATCCACGCCACTTTATGGCAGCTAAAACGGTGCTGAAATAAGAGTCTTGTATCTTTGCTTTAACCGTTTTTGCCTTCCAAACACTACGCTGACGTTGATCCGCAAAGACATCATAATTGTCCTTTTCTGCGATGAGCGTTTGATATCCTTGTTCATCAAGGTTGACCCATTGACGGTCAGATGTACCGTCACAAACCAGAGCGCGGGCGACTATCACCCCTGCATCGTTGAACCCTGCTGATGAATTCTGTCCAAGAGATGCAAAGAGGTGTTCAGGAGACCGGGACGTGACGATTTTACCACTCTCCACTACCAAGACATCAGCCAAAGCCAAAATAGTCACGCCCAGCGATCTAGCTTGGTGTTCAATGACATCCGTTAGAAATTGGCTGGTTGGCACAAACATCACGAAAGCTGAACCATTGTGTTGGGCAGCAATTGCTCCCAGAACTTCTGCATATTCTTGAGCTGATCGGCGGCTAGCTAAATATGCAGGATACTTAATTCCTGGGCCCAGGATGATGGAGCCCACTCGATGTACATTGGTGAAATAGGATGATTTTTCAGGCTTGCCACGAAGGCTCATGGCAGTACCAATTTTATTGCATAGAGCCTGCATATTTAGGCTGAGCTGTGCCACATCGTGTTCTGACAAGATAAGGTCTGCACACTCAGATGGTCGGTTCCCGCAAACGGCGTGATATTCATCCTCAATTTTAATCACGGTGCGCGGACAACCATCTCCCCGACGTTTTGAACAGGGGAAAGTTGGCGCAGTTTTACCCTGACGGAGAATACTGGTTTCTTCCAGAAGTAGCGTTAAATCTCCTCCAAGCAATTTCTGAATATGACGACGTGGCCCGCCAAAACGGGTCGTCGCCTCAAGCTGCGTCCACCAGTCCGTTAGCATCAGTGTCCCCAGCTATTAAAAAACCATTTACACGAAGGAATGCCTCTGTCACGTCGCCATCCCTGTCCCTATTATAATCTGCAACGTTGGGAAGACGGACTTCCAACTTTCGTGGTCTGCCGCCGCTTTTATACCTGAGCATGAAGCATGCACGGACGATTTCACCAGGCAACATCGATAATGCGCCAGTTCCAGCCACCATTTCAGTCAAATCATCCCCCTTGAGATCTTGGCGGCGGCAATCAACAGCATCTACTTCCAATGTAACCTCGGTAAGGCAGACCCATTCAAGTCCGTCAACCAAAGTAAGAACACCACCATTTGTTTGCAGTGAATTAAGACGATAGGGAGCGGCATCCAAAAAATATCCACTATTACTGGTAAGAACCTGCCCAAGCGCTTCACGATATGCCTTACGCTCAGGCGCATAGGATGCGTGAATTTTCAGAATGCCGGTCTTGGTGTCGTAAATGATAGTGTCATGTTTTTGCGGTCGCCAGCCGAGGCGGGAAAGTTTCAGATGGTTCGTGATATTACCGTCGGCGCGAAAAAGGGCACCATGCGTGATCAGGATATGAAGTTCACTCCCTTCCGGATAAACGAACAATTCGCATGTGGGGGTACGTTTCTTCTCTTCAAACCATGGCCCCAGAATGGCTTTGATTTTATCCCTGCTAGTTTCCGTAGCTGAAAGATCAAAACGTTGGTCATCGCATGATCGGTACTCATAATATCGCTTAACCTGCCGAGCGACCAATTTTTCATGACATACCTTGACTACAATGGGGTGTTCAAGAAGGACCAAGGCTGCAAAATCTCCTGGTGAAATATCATCCGGTAACAGCTTTAAACTGATCCCCCTAAGCTCAGCTTCTTCAAAAATACGCTGAACACCATCCTCATCCGAAATTTCATCGAGGATATAAAGGTCACTGAGCAAATCGCCCGGCATGTCTTCATCCGATTTTGTAAAAACTTCAAGCAACTGTCGCGCACAGGCATCGTCGTTGGACAAGGCATTAACATCGAGTCCTTGCCGTAGAAAATAATCACTATGACTGGCCAGCAGCCTTCTTAAGACTTTTTCTTTATCCAGAGATTGGAGAAATGATAAATTGCCAAAAAGGCGAAATTTAAGACTGGCCATGTAATAATTCCTAACAAAACAAGGGTGGTGAACTGACGATGAGGGCTCTTTAAATTAATCGGGACCGACTTTCTTCTTCATCCTGAACAAGTTTTAGATCGAGAAGCCGGTAGCACATGGCTTCATTAGACACGTTAGTAAATTGACCATTGTCGATAATATCATCGGCTATGGTCCGGAGAGGTGGGATAAGGCTTCCGCAATTTTGTGAAGTATTTAAACCTTCAATGCTCACCACATTATCACCAGAAACTTTCTGGACTGCTGATCGCATGGCAGCACTTGGCATCAATAACCGGGCGGCAAATTGGTCAGCTTGCCATTCTGCAGGTGCCTTGCCTGATTTAGCTCGGCACACAATAGCAGGGGTCGCAGTCTTGCCATCTCGAGATTGGAACAGGGACAACGACATTTTTTCCAACTCATATAATGGACGATGTAACTGCCAGTGACCGATTTCATGAGCCATGGTGAAGGCTAAACGCCCTTCCTTGTCCTCCAGCGACTGGTCGATACAGATCCGTGATTCTTCGAACCATGTAGCCCCAAGGACGTCAGGCATTCCCAGCCTCGACTTGAGATTATCAATTTCCAGGGTCAAGCCAAGATACCCCTCAACAATTTCATCAACGTCAATGGGTGGCTTTGTCGGTTCCTTGCGCCACGTACTGTAATTGTGGAGCAGTTCACGAACAGCATGATCAATATCAGTGGGTTTGAGAAAAGATACTTTTAACGCCTGCATTAATCTTCGTCCTTCACCTTGTTCAGCAGCTTCATAAGCTTTTCTGCTGATACGTTTTGTTCCTTGGCCTGACGTAAAAATGCAGGCATTCCAGGATCTGATTTAACGAGGTCACTGACTTCTGCAGATACCCGGCCTGCCAATGCCATCAATTCATCAAATTCATCTTCCAATATGGTGGACAGTTTTTTAATCACGTCCTCGCTTGGGATCGCTTTTTCCGCATTGGTTTCTACGCGCGATAGAAAGGTTGGTGAGATACCAACTTTCACAGCCGCTTTTCGAAGTCCTATATTTTGCTCCGTGCGTTTGCGCCGAATTCTTTCGCCAAATGTCTCGGTAGCCATTTTGCATCCTCCAATTTATAACTGTTTAGTAAACCCTAAACATCAAAGAGTCAATAACAGAAATTCTTTGTCCCATTTCCCTCTGAAAACCCGCGTTTACATATTGAAAGCGAAAACCATCCCGGTCGCTAAAGTAGAAGAAAATGTAAAATGCAGCATAACGCCCTTGATCCGATTCGCATGACGCCAGGCGAGCGCCTTGATGAAATTGCGGAAATTCTTGCCGTCGGCATCATTCGCCTACAGTCAAGTGGACAATCCGCAAATCAAAGAGACAGTTCTCTGGACTTCACCGCCAACCAGAGCATGCATGGTCATGACATTAACGACCATGGAGAAAGCAAATGAATTTAAGTGTTATGGCTCAGGTGGCATCTCTACCGGATAAGCCTACCTCGGACCTGAAGCGAATGTGGCAAGACCTATTTGAAACCAAGGCACCGCCATACAATCGATCTTTTCTGATCAAACGTCTTAGCTACCGCCTTCAAGAATTGGCATTCGGTGGACTGTCGAAAGAAACACAAATTCGGTTGGATGCTTTAGCCGATGATGCAACTTGCGCCAATTCCAGAAAATCAAAACGCAAAGCCGAATTTCGACCTATTTCCGGGACCAGATTAATCCGGGAATGGCAGGGTATTGAGCATCAGGTCACCGTCCTGGACGACGGCTTCGAATACCAAGGATGCAAATATAAAAGCCTGTCCGTCATTGCCAGAACCATCACCGGCACGCGCTGGTCCGGTCCTGTGTTTTTCGGGATTAAAAAACAAGGGAACGGAACATGACACAAAAACCAGTCCAAAAAATCCGCTGCGCCATTTACACCCGCAAATCTTCCGAAGAGGGCTTGGATATGGAATTCAACTCCTTGGATGCCCAGCGTGAATCCTGCGAGGCCTATATCACCAGCCAGAAACGCGAAGGCTGGCTACAGGTTACAGATTATTATGATGACGGTGGATTTTCGGGTGGTACTCTTGAGCGCCCGGCCCTTAAATGCCTGATAGAAGATATTGAAGCAGGTCTCATCAACTGCGTGGTGGTGTACAAGATTGACCGGCTGAGCCGTTCCTTAATAGATTTCACAAAATTAGTAGAAGTTTTTGACCGCCATAGCGTCACCTTTGTCAGCATAACCCAGTCATTCAATACGACAACCAGCATGGGGCGGTTGACCCTCAACATTCTGCTTTCTTTCGCCCAGTTCGAGCGCGAGGTTATTGGGGAACGCATACGCGATAAGTTTGCTGCCAGCAGAAAAAAGGGTATGTGGATGGGTGGAACGCCACCGCTGGGCTACGATGTCAAAAATCGTAAATTGCTTATCAACAATACCGAAGCAAATTTGGTTCGGCATATCTTTAAACAATTTACTCGTATTGGCTCAGCCACTTTGTTAGTTGCCGAACTGAAAAAGGATGGGTATTGCACCAAGACCTGGGTGACGCAGAAGGGCAAAATTAGAGAAGGGCGACACATCGATAAGGGCTTTCTTTACAAACTTCTCCATAATCGGGTTTATCTGGGCGATGCCGTCCACAAAGGCGAGAGCTTCCCCGGCGAGCACGACGCTATCATCGATCAGGCGCTATGGGACAAGGTCCACTCTATCTTCGCCAAGAACTCAACGGCCCGGGCCAATGTTACGCGCGCCGCCATGCCGATGCCACTCAAGGGTTTAATCCGCTGCGGCCACTGTGATTCGACTATGACACCAAGCCACACTCGGCGGCGGGGAAAACAATACCGATATTATCTTTGCCTAAAAGCCTCGAAGAACGGCCATCGCACTTGCCCGGTGCGCAGCATTGCCGCCGGTGAAGCTGAGGCCGCCGTCGTCGGCAACCTTCGCGCCCTGGTGCGCTCTCCGGAACTGGTGGTCCGCACATGGCGCTCGGTGAATGCCGAAGGGACAAAGGTTCCGGAGCGTGAAGTCAGGGACGCCCTAGGCCGACTGGATGATGTTTGGGATGAATTATTCCCCGCCGAGCAATCACGATTAATCCACCTGATGGTAGAGACCGTATCGTTGAAAACCGATGGCCTCGACATTCGGTTCAGAGGCGAAGGCCTTGATACCGTTATTGAGGAACTTCGGTCCATTGAACATGATCACGAAAGGAAAACCGCATGAAAATGGAGCTTTGCCCGGACGGCCATACAATCAAGGTATTTGTCCCCATGACTTTTCAACGCCGGGGTGGGCGCAAACTGATTATTGCCCCTGACGGGGCTGAGGACTGGGCGCAAACCAAGCCCAAGCAAGATAACACCCTAATAAAAGCAATCGTCCGCGCCAAGCGGTGGCAGAAGATGCTTGAGGATGGAAAGATACCTTCAAGCAGGCAGCTGGCGGAAAGGGAGAAAACCAACCCGTCCTACCTAGCTCGCATTCTTCGCCTGACTTTACTAGCCCCAGACATTGTTGAAGCGATCATTAATGGCCGCCAGCCAAAAGGGCTTCTGCTTGCCGACTTATTAAAACCGTTCCCGGTGGAATGGGATCGGCAAAGAGCGTTGTTTGGCTTCTCAGAGAAAGTTTATTAAAGACAGTTGGCTGTCTGTCACCGGCACGAAAACAATCCCTAAAAAGATCAGTGCAGCGTAGGCCCATTTCCGCAGCATTTCTTATGTTTTTTACCCGACCCGCATGGGCAAAGTTCGTTCCGTCCTACCTTCTTTCCTGAGCGAATGAATGTAGCGCTTTTTGGTAAAAATTGTTTTCGCTGTTTACGAAAATGAGCATGCATTCTCATGACACCCGCCGCCGAACCAATCATGAGTTCATCGCGCTTTTTATCATCAATCGGTTCTTTGAAAGGGCGCATCTCTATATCATCGTGATTTTCATAAGCCAAAGCCATGATAGCAATAATTGAACCACCATGTTCTTCGTCATGGATCAGGTCGTCCCAGATATCGAAGCGCACATGCGTTCCGCTTATAAAGCCATTAGCCCAATCATTACCAAGGTACTCACCCTTTTCGTTTTCCTGAACTAACGGGAGGTAAGCCTCCTCATTGTCCAATTGAGCATTCACATGGTTCCAGTGCCGACTGACAAGTTCGTTGAAACGCTGGACTTCATCCATGCCCTCAAAAACCAGATCGCCATCTTCGGTCGCGCCGCCTTGAATGATAGGCATGTATTCACTTGGCATGACGAGGTCGGGACAGCATGCCAGGGCGGCAAAGAACCCATCAAGGGCTTCTGTGTTTTGTATTTTTCCGCCCTCTTTTTGTGCAAGAAACTCATCGAGCTCCTTCAAGTCATTCTCTGTTAATTTTGAGGTATTCATCATATCGGTAGCCTGGCCTTTTGTGTCGTGGTTCAGTTTTTTACTCTATTTTTAATCAGCCTATCTCGTGATAAATGCGATATTTGAACAAAATAGAGATGCCTTGTTTCAATTCCAGATTTCTACCATAGGCAATCTGGTTTCAAAACAGTACGCATCATGTTTTCCTATAAAACATTGATTTTAATCGTAATTATTGAAGTACACAGAAACACGTACCTTTGCTAAAAGTGCACAGCCTTTAGAGAATATAGCCGAAGAGAGAGAAGAAACTGCCAAAATATGGTCTTTAGGGATAAGGCGAGGTGCACAGCTATTCCCGCAAAGCCGCGCAGAAGCTGGGAATTCTGGCGGCAACCGCCTCGGTGAGAGACAGTTGCCGATAGAATAGTGGCGGAGAGGGAGGGATTCGAACCCTCGGAACTCGTGAAAGCTCAACGGTTTTCGAGACCGCCCCATTCGACCACTCTGGCACCTCTCCGCATTTGATTTTCCACCGGAATCGTTGCCGGCGGTGGTCTGGTGGCGTTTTTTAACGCGCCCTATAGCGCCGTGTCCACCTTTTCCGCAGCTACTTTGTACGCGCCTGGGGGCATGGAAAATAGGCCTGAATAATAAGACCGTGAAATCCGGCGCGGAACTGGGGAAAATCAATCGGGCTAGCCGATTCCGGGTGGTGAATTTGCCAAAATCGGGGTATTTTTGAGCAGTTTTAGGCACCCTGGTTTTCTCGTTCGGTGGGTGATAACCGTCATTGTTATCATTAGTTTCGAGTATGAAACCGCAGCCCTTGATGAGGAACCACAAATATGACCCGTGACCCCCGCTACGATATTCTGTTTGAACCGGTCCGGATTGGCCCCGTCACGGCAAAAAACCGCTTTTATCAGGTTCCCCATTGCAACGGCATGGGGTTCAACTTGCCGCAATCCCATAACAAAATGCGGGAAGTGAAGGCCGAGGGCGGTTGGGCCGTGATCTGTACCGAGGAGTGCATGATCCATCCGTCATCGGACTATTCGCCGGAACCGCAGGCGCGGCTGTGGGATGGCTACGACGTTAAATGCCTGGGCCTGATGACCGATGCCATCCATCGTTACGATGCCCTGGCCGGCGTCGAATTGGCGCACAACGGTGTCGGCAGCCAGAACCTGTACACCCGGCTCAAGCCTATGGGGCCGTCGCCGCAAGCAGGCATTACCGGCATCCCGACCCAGACCCGGGGCATGGACAAATCCGATATCAAGGAATTCCGCCGCTGGCACCGTAACGCGGCGCTACGGGCCAAGGAAGCCGAGTCCGATATTGTCTATGTATACGCCGGTCACGATTCGACGCTGCTGATGCACTTCCTGCAGAAACGCCGCAACCACCGTACCGATGAATACGGCGGCAGCCTGGAAAACCGTGTCCGGCTGCTGCGCGAGGTTATCGAGGACACCAAGGAAGCCGTCGGCGACCGCTGCGCCATTGCCGTTCGCCTCGCCGTAGATGAACTTTTGGGCGATGACGGAATCACCAGTCAGGGAGAAGGAAGAGAGATCGTCGAGATGCTGGCCGAGTTACCGGACCTTTGGGATGTCAACGTCTCCGACTGGTCCAATGATTCGGTGACCTCGCGCTTTGGCGAGGAAGGCATCCAGGAATCACATATCTCGTTTGTCAAATCGGTGACCACAAAACCGGTGGTCGGCGTTGGCTGGTTCACCTCGCCGGACACCATGGTCAGCCAGATCAAGCGCGGCGTGCTTGACATGATCGGCGCGGCCAGGCCGTCGATCGCCGACCCGTTTCTGCCGAAAAAAATCGAAGAAGGCCGGGCCGATGAAATTCGGGAGTGCATAGGCTGTAACATCTGTGTTTCCGGCCAGCATACCTTCACGCCCATGCGCTGCACCCAAAACCCGAGCATGGGTGAGGAGTGGCGGCGCGGCTGGCACCCGGAAAACATCAACCCGAAGGGCTCAGATGACAGCATCCTGATCGTCGGTGCCGGCCCGGCCGGCCTGGAGGCCGCCCGCGGCCTCGGTCAGCGCGGCTACAAGGTCGCCCTTGCCGAGGCGACGACGGTTCTTGGCGGCCGGGTGACAGGGGAAAGCAGTTTGCCGGGCCTTGCCGCTTGGGCCCGGGTGCGCGACTGGCGGGTCGGTCGCCTCCGCGAAATGGCCAATGTGGACATTTACATGGACAGTGACCTGACGCCCGAGAACGTCCTCGATTTCGGCTTCGATCATGTGATCATCGCCACCGGCGCCAGGTGGCGCAAGGATGGCGTCGGCGTCAACAACACCTCGGCCATTGCCGGAAGCGAAGGGACCAATATTTTTACGCCAGAGGACATCATTGCCGGCGCCAAGGTTTCCGGCCCGGTCGTCCTGTTTGATGACGACAACTTCTACATGGGCGGCGTGGTCGCAGAAAAACTGCGCCGGGATGGCCACCAGGTAACTCTTGTCACAACCGGGTCCTGTGTTTCATCGTGGACAGAGAACACCCTGGAACAACACCGCATCCAGTCGCAGCTCATGAAGCTGGGCGTGGATGTCATCACCCATTACAAGATCAAGCAGGTAAAAAAAGGTGAGGTGGATATTGTCTGTGATTTCACGGACCAGGTCCGCAGCCTTCCGGCCGCATCGGTTGTGATGGTGACCTCGCGGCAACCCAACAATGGCCTCTATCTGGCTTTGGCCGCAGATCCGGAAAAGCTTGCGGCGGCCGGCATAAAATCGCTTCAGGCCATCGGCGATTGCGACGCGCCAGCGACCATCGCGCTTGCGGTATATGACGGCCACCGGACGGCACGCGAAATAGATTCACCGCCGGAAAACCCGGACCTGCCTTTCCGACGCGAATATATTCAACTGGATTCAGAATAGGAGAACATCATGAGCGGTAAAACCGTCGTGCGCTTGAACCCAAACGGCCCCGATGGTGCGGGGCTTGCGTTCTGGGGCCACTTGGAAAAAGAAAATGTCATCGAAGGGAATCCAACTGAAACGGGGCATAGCTTCTTTACAGATGAAACCGGCACGTTGACCTCCGGGGTTTGGGAATGCACGCCTTGCACGTCGCAGATCGACAGCTACCCGGTCGACGAATTCTGCTACATCATAAGCGGCACGGTGATCATCACCGACGGGGATGGCCATGCTGAAACGTTTAAGGCGGGCGACAGCTTTGTCATTCCAAAGGGTATGCCCTGCACTTGGCACATGCCCGAAACCACCCGCAAGTATTACGTCATTTTTGACCAGAAAGGCACAGCCAGCGAGGGCTGAGAGAGCAAAGCTACGCTCAGGGGCGCACCTTGTCGGGGTTGCGGCGCAGATGAAAAATGGTTAGCCCGGCGAAAATAATGGCGACCATCAACAGGAAGCTGGTAAAGCCATGGTCGGGCCAAAGGTCCATTGCCAGGCCGGACAGTGCCGGGCCACCGAAGCCACCCACTTCATAAAATATAATGAACACCGCATTGGCGGCGATCAGGTCCGAAGTCGGGTATTTGTCACCCAGCAAAATAAGCCCAAGGGTGTACATTCCGAAAATCATACCACCCCAGAAAAAAAGCAAGGCCAGCAATAAGGGCGTCGAGTAAACCGCATAGGGCATGGCGACAATGCCAAGAAGAATGCCGATTGCGGTAACCGCCATCAGAAAATCCCGGCCTTTGGTATCGGCCAGACGGCCGAGGGGCATTTGCAGAGCGATGCCGCCGGCACTGCAGGCACTCAGGGCGTAAAGGGATTCCATTTCAGATAAACCAGTGCGCAGTGTGAAAATCGGCAGCAGGGAATAGGCCGTCGTTTCAAACAGTCCTGCGGCCAGGGCAACCAGGAAAATCACAGGCGCAATCCAGAACAGGCTCATCTGAGCCGACCCGCCAATTTTGGTAACGCTTTCTCTGTTTGACAGCAAGATAAGCGGAATTGCCGAAACGGTTATGATCGCCGCCGTCACTACAAATGGAAAAGAGCCGATCGAACCGATGGTGGCGACCAATAACGGCCCGACAGCGAAGCCACTGGAAAAGGCGGCGCTATAATAGCCGATCATTCGACCGCGCCGTTCGTTGCTGGCCAGGCCATTAATCCAGCTTTCGCTCAACAACCAAAGGAAGCCAAGGCCGAGGGCCAGAGTGAAACGCAACACAAACCAGCCGGCGGCATGATCGATCAGCGGCATGATCAGCAGCGAGCCGACCGACAAGGCCGTCGCCGCAAGCAGGGGCATGAAGTTTCCAAATGAGCGCAGCAGGCGCCCGGTGAATAATCCGACAATAATAATACCCAGTGAGCCGGTGGCGGTGTTGATGCCGATAAGGGTCGAGCCGAATTCCAGCCTTTCCAGGGTCAGGCTGATCAACGGAAAGGTTATGCCGATTGCCGCCCCCATGCCGGCAACCGAGACAAGAAGCAGGGCAATAACCATTCTGGGGGAAGGGTTACGCAAATAAAGGGCTCTAAAATTCATCGTCGCTGACCCGTTGAAGCCGAGAAGGTGTTTATGATACCGTTGAATATAATGAGCAACAATAAAGCAAAACCGATTATCGGCATTTCCGGATGCCGAATGCTGGTAGAGAAGCATGAAATGGATGCGGCCGGGCATATGTATATGCGGGCCGTTGAAAGCGTTTGCCGGGGGATTCCCCTGGTGGTGCCGACCCTGGGCGATGCCCTGGACCGACAGGCCCTGCTCGGGCGGATCGACGGCATGATATTTACCGGCAGCGGCTCCAACGTCGAACCCCATCATTATGACGGCCCGGACAGCGCCCCCGGCACCCTCCACGATGCATACCGTGATGCCACGACCCTGCCGTTGATCCGTGATACCATTGATGCCGGATTGCCTGTTTTGTGCATCTGCCGGGGCCATCAGGAACTCAACGTCGCCTTTGGTGGCAGCCTGCATCAGAGGATTTTCGAGCTTGCGGACAAGATCGATCACGCCGACGATGAGGACCAGCCCATGGCCGTCCGCTATGGCCCGGCCCATGCCGTCACGATCGTCGCCGGCGGCATTTTGTCCGGGATCACCGGCCTCGCCGAGGCCCGTATAAATTCGCTTCACAACCAGGGGATTGACCGCTTGGGCGACGGCCTGACGGCCGAGGCCCACGCCCCCGATGGCCTTATCGAGGCGGTTTCGGTCGCGGCGGCGAAACGCTTTGCCATGGGGGTGCAGTGGCACCCGGAATGGGATGCCGACGACAATCCGCTGTCCCGCGCCCTGTTTCAGGCCTTCGCCGACGGCTGCCGGGATGTCTTGAGAGAACGTCAATTATATTGAACACTCGGGCTTTCTCGGGCAATATGTCGACATGATACAAAAACTCAACACCACCGAAGAATGGCAACGTCAGGATAGCGCCCATCACCTGCACCCGTTCACCGATACGAACGAGATAAACGCCCTCGGCGCGCGTATCATTACCCGTGCCGAGGGCGTTTATATCTGGGATTCCGAAGGCAACCGTCTGCTCGACGGCATGGCCGGGTTGTGGTGCGTCAACGTCGGCTATGGCCGACGGGAACTGGCCGATGCGGCATTCCGCCAGATGCAGGAACTGCCCTACTACAACACCTTTTTCAAGACCTCGACCATGCCGGCGACGGAACTGGCGGCGGTCCTGGCAGGCGTCACGCCGGATGGCTTCAACCACGCCTTTTTCGCCAATTCCGGATCGGAAGCCAACGACACCGTGGTGCGCATGGTGCGTCATTACTGGAATGCCATGGGCAAGCCCGACAAGTCGGTGATCATCAGCCGTAATAACGCCTATCACGGAACCACCATGGCCGGCGCCAGCCTTGGCGGCATGAGCTACATGCATGCCCAGGGTGGCCTGCCGATCCCCGGCATCGAACATATCGAGCAGCCTTACTGGTATCATCTGGGCGGCGATCTGAGCCCGGAAGAATTTGGCCTCAAGGCGGCACAAGCCCTGGAAACCAAAATCAAGGAACTGGGCCCGGACAAGGTTGCCGCATTTATTGGCGAGCCGGTCCAGGGCGCCGGCGGAGTTATCGTGCCGCCAGCCACCTATTGGCCGGAAATTCAGCGCATCTGTGACGAATACAATATCTTGCTGGTCGCCGACGAAGTTATTTGCGGCTTCGGGCGGACCGGCAGTTGGTTCGGCAGCGACACTTTCGGCATAAAGCCGGATCTGATGTCCATGGCCAAGGGCCTGTCATCGGGCTATCAGCCTATTTCCGCCGTCATGGTTCATGACCGTGTCGCCGATGGGCTGATTGAAAAGGGCGGCGCCTTCGAACACGGATTCACCTATTCGGGCCATCCGGTCGCCGCCGCCGTTGCCCTGGCCAATATAGAAATCCTCAAGCGCGAAAAAATCATCGAAACCGTCGGCGCCGATACCGGCCCATATTTCCAGCAGCGCCTGCGCGAACTTGTGGACCATCCTCTGGTTGGCGAGGTTCGCGGTGTTGGCATGGTCGCCGCCATCGAGATGGTCAAGGACAAGAAAACCCGCACCCTGTTCGACAAGGTGGGCGACACCGGCACCATATGCCGCGATCACTGTATGAATAACGGTCTGATCATGCGCGCCACCCAGGACAGCATGCTGGCGTCTCCGCCCTTGATCATCAGCACCAAGGAAATTGATGAACTGGTTGATACGTTTCGTGGCTGTCTGGATGCGACGGCCAAGGACGTCGGCATTTCCTAGAAGTTTGGCGGCGTCGCGGCGCTGATAATTTCACAAACCTCGTCTGAAATATTGTTGAAGGCGTGAGGAATCTGGCTGTCGATATAATAAGCCTCGCCCTCGTGCAGCACGCGCACTTCCTTGCCGACGGTGATCTGAATCGAGCCCTTGGTAATGACGCCGGCTTCTTCGCCCGGATGGCTAATCATGGTGTCGCCGGAATTGCCGCCGGGCGGGTATATCTCATGCAGTACGCGCAGCTTCCTGTCTTTGCGGGTCGCCCCGACCAGCAACAGGGAAGCCTGGCCATCTGACAGCTCGACAAGATCCTTGCGGGAAAAGAAGGATGTTTCCTTGGACTCCATATCCATGGTGAAAAAATCAATCAGGGTCAGGGGGAAGCCTTCCAGCACCTTCTTCAGGGAATCGACGGACGGGCTAACCCGGTTCTGTTCTATCAGCGAGATGGTTGAATTGGTAACCCCGGCGCGGCGCGCCAGTTCGCGCTGGGAAAAATTATAAATTCCCCGGATGGTTTTCAGGCGTTCACCAATATCGGCAGTCATTCTGTCAACACCAGGGTATCGGCGGCCGACCATGAAATCCACATGTCGTCGCCTTCGACAATGCGCCCCTGCGCTTCACGGCTGTCGTTGGGCACATTAGCGGTGATCACCACGCCGGTCGGATTTTCCAGGAGAATATGACTTTCATCGCCGTAATAGGCGACCTGAATGACCTTGCCGCTGATCTTGATGGCATCGCCGCTGGGCTCGGTGCCGCTCAGGCGTACTTTTTCCGGGCGGATGGCGATCGAGATATCATTTTCGGCCTGCCCTTTAAAAGGGATCGCGACCTCGCCCAGGCCTTTAATTTCAAGGATAACGTTACTTCCTTCCGTGCCGCGGGTGGTCGCCTTGAACAAATTTGTTTTGCCGATGAAATCAGCGACAAAGCGGCAATTGGGGAACTCATACAGTTCGCTCGGCGGGGCCAGTTGACGGACCCGACCGTCTTCCATGACGGCGATGCGGTCTGCCATGGACAGGGCCTCGTCCTGGTCGTGGGTGACGATGACGAAGGTGATGCCGACGGATTGCTGAAGGCGCACCAGTTCAAGCTGCATCTGCTCGCGCAGTTTGGCATCAAGCGCCGATAAGGGCTCGTCGAGCAGCAACACTTTTGGCTTTTTGATCAATGCCCGCGCCAAGGCAACGCGCTGGCGCTGGCCGCCGGAAAGCTGATCGGGCATGCGGTCCTCGTAGCCGTCAAGCTGCACCAGAGAAAGCGCCTCGGTAATGCGGGGCCTGGCTTCCGCCATATTGACGCCATCGACCTTGAGTCCATAACCGACATTTTCCGCCACCGTCATATGGGGAAACACGGCATAGGATTGAAACACCATGTTGACGGGCCTGCGGTTCGGCTGGATACCGACCATATCCTGACCATCAATCAGGATACGCCCCTCGTTGGGGTTTTCGAATCCGGCGAGCATGCGAAGTAAAGTTGTCTTGCCGCAACCGGACGGTCCCAGCAGGGCAAAAAACTCGCCCTCGATAATATCGATTGTCACATTATCGACGGCGACGACCACGTCACCGAAGGTCTTGGTCAGGTTGTTTATGGAAATGATGGCTCTGTTATCGTTCATAATTTTTCCGGTTGTCAGCGCTTGTTTGCACGCGCCTGAATGGTCATGGCGAGAATGGTCAGGGTTAGGGTCAGAACGATCAGCACCGTGGAAGCAGCATTTACTTCGGGCGTGACGCTGAACCGCAGCATGGAATAAATCTTGATCGGCAGCGTCGTCGAGCCGATGCCGGCGGTGAAGAAGGTGATGACAAAATCATCGATGGACAGGGTGAACGCCAAAAGTGCACCGGCGACGACGCCGGGCCTTAAGTAAGGGAAGGTGACATTCCAGAAGGTCTGCCACTGGGACGCACCCAAATCGTAGGACACCTCTTCATAGGAGGTGTCGAACCCTGACATGCGGGCCCGGATAACGACGGCGACGAAGGGAATGGTGAAGGCGATGTGGCTGACGGTAATGGTAAACAGGCTCAACGGCATATTGATTAACGAGAAAAATACCAGCATGGCAATGCCCATGCAAATTTCCGGAATCATGATCGGCAGGTGGGCAAATCCTTCATATGCAGGTTTGAAGGGGAACCGATAGCGGTAAAGGGCTAGGCCCAGCATGGTCCCCAGAAGGGTCGACACAACGGTGGATATGGACGCCACCGTAATCGAATTCATGAACGAAGAATGCAGGGCCTCGTTGTTGTAGGCCTTGATGTAATATTTGAAGGTAAAGCCCTTCCAGACGATGTTGCGCTTCGAATCGTTGAAGCTGAAGGCGACCAGGGCGACAATCGGGAAATACAGGAAAAAGAAATTTATCCCCAGAAGCGTCTGCATCCAGCCCTTGCGGGTGTAGTCGAGCGGATTGACCAGCTTGCCGTACCGCTTCTTTTTCAATGGCGCGTCCTTCATGGCCTTCATATCCCCGTCGCCTCGCCGTCCTTGGCATTGACGGTCTTGATCCACAGAATGATGAAGGTGGCGTACATCAAAAGAAACGACAGCGCCGAGCCGAAGGCCCAGTCCCGAGATGATCCGAACTGTTGGGCGATCAGGTTGCCGATCATCATGCTCTCGGTGCCGCCCAGAAGATCCGGCGTCAGGAAGCTGCCAATGGACAGGATATAGGTCAGCAGCACGCCCGACAGGATGCCGGGCTTGACCAGCGGCACGGTTACATTAAACAGGGTCCGCCAGTGACCGGCACCAAGATCAAGGCTGGCTTCCAGGTACGACCGGTCGAGTTTTTCCATGGACGCATAGAGCGGCAGCACCATAAACGGCAGGTGGACATAGACCAGCCCGATAATCACGGCGCTCTGATTATAGAGTAACGCCAGGGGATGAAACGTGCCCATCAATTCCGGCAGGCCCAAGAAGGTCATGGCCATGTCGGTCTTGTCGTGCAGCCATTCCAGGGCAAAGTTGAGATGCCCACGGGTCCTGAGCACGGCGATCCATGAATAGGTACGGATCAGCAAGTTCGTCCAGAACGGCAGAATAACGATCAGCAGCAGCGGGTTTTTCCATTTTGCCGGCGCGAAGGCGATGCCCTTGGCCAGCGGGAAGCCCATCAACAGGCACAACAGGGTCGCGATACCGGCGATCCAGGCTGATTTCCAGATAATGCCCAGATGAATCCATTCCAGCGCCCGTTGGTAATTGGCCAACGAAAAAGTAATGATGGTCTGGCCCTGGGGGCCGCGCCCGCCAAAGCTGTAGACCCAGACGACCGCCAGCGGCAGCATGAAAAAAAGCACCAGCCAGAACGTCGCCGGGCCGATGAATATTCCGAACGCGAATTTGTTTTTTCGCCAGTCTTCCATGCTTCAGATGCCGCTGATCGAATAGAGAAAAGGTGCAGGAAGTGCCGTCCGTTTCCAAATCCGGAAACGGACGGCAACCCCCCTTGGATTTGGCCCCCTAGGCGGCCTGAACCGCGGTCCAGGCTTCGTCGTAAAGCCGGGCGTCGTCGCCGACGCTAAGGATGGCTTCGCAACGGGACAACACGTCGGCCGGCGCAAACACGGCCGGGTTTTCGGTGTAATCCGCCGACATCTTGGCTTTCGCCGACGCATTCGGCGTGGCGAAGTAGATGGTGTTGGCGATTTCCATATGGACTTCCACATCATGCAGGAAGTTGATGAACGTATGCGCGTTGCCTGGGTGCGGCGCGCCCTTCGGAATGCACAGGTTATCGACCCAGACGTTCGAGCCTTCCTTGGGCACGACGTAGTTCAGGTCGCTGTCATCGGCCATAACGGCGGCAATATCGCCACTCCATTCCAGGCACAGGTCAACCTCGCCGGAGACCAGCAAGTCCTGACCGTTATCTTCGGCGAAGGTCAGGATGTCTTTTTTGGCAGAGATGACCAGGTCGCGGGCCTTGCCGATTTCGGTGGCACTATGGCTGTTCATGGAATAGCCAAGATACTTCAACGCACCGCCGAGAACGGCCCGCTGATCGCTGAGCAGCGACATGCGTTTGCTCAACGACGGATCCTTGTTTTCAAGAATGTGGGACCAGCTGTCCGGCGTCCCCTTGACCTTCGACTTGCGATAGCCATAGCCCATGGTGCCCCACATATAGGGCAGGGAATGCTTCAGGCCCGGATCGTAGGCCGGGTTAAGGAACGCCTTGTCCAGATGGGACATGTTGGGCAGTTTGCTGTGATCCAGCGTCTCCAGCATGTCCAGGGTCAGCATGTCCTCGACCATGTAATCGGTCGGCACGATGATGTCATAACCCGGGTTTCCGGCTTTCAGCTTGGCGAACATTTCCTCGTTGTCGCCGAACAGGTCGTATTGAACCTTGATGCCCGTTTGCTTGGTAAAGTTGGGCAACGTGGTCTCGCCGATATAGGTATCCCAGTTATAGACGTTCAGTTGTTTTTCTTCCGCCGACCAGGCTTCGTAGGGAATAAACTGCAGCGCAGCGACGCCTGCCGAGGCGCCTAGGAAACGCCGCCGGGTCATAAATTTAAAGAAGTTATCACTCATAGTTTTCCTCCACTGTGTTTATGGGGACGCGTTCAAAAGTTCCCCGACGCATTCATTGAAAACAGTTGTATGCCGATCGACATGTTCCGCCGTAGTTTTCGGCGATGTTAGCAGCATATTGTGCATCGGCGTCACAAGAATGCCACGGTTAAGAAAATATAGGTGGATGAAGCGGTCCAGCTCGCCATCCTTGCCAAGCAGGGCTTCGCTGCCGTTTTTCGGGGCTGTTGGCTGGAACCGATACTCGACCCTGGCCCCGATCCGGGTCACATACCAGTCAAGATCATATTCCCGGATTACGCCCTCGACTCCACCCGCCAGCTGCTCGGCCAGTGGGATCATATGGGCGAAGGCTTGTTCGGTAATGACGTATTCAAGGGCCGCGCGCATGGCGCCAAGGGCCAGGGCATTGGCCGTCAAGGTGCCGCCGATACCGGCGATCGACGTGCCGGGGCCGATGGTCCGGGCCTTGATCTTGGCGGCGATGTCGGCGGTAAAGCCGTACACGGCGACGGGGATGCCGCCGGCCAGCGGCTTGCCGATGGTCAGCATATCCGGCTCCAATCCATGGGCGGCGGTGTAACCGCCCGGCCCCGACGAAATGGTATGGGTTTCATCGATGATCAGAAGCACATCATGTTTTTTGGTCAGTGCCCGCAGCGCCTCGTGGAAACCGGGATCGGGCAGCACGATGCCGCTGTGATTGGTCAGGGCCGGTTCGGTCAAAACGCAGGCGACGTCCCCTTTCGCCAGTTCTGCTGCAAGCCCGTCCAGGTCATTGAATTCAACCACGCGGGTGGTCTCGGCCAGATCGGACGGCGGGCCCACATTGCCGCCGCGGCTGACCACCTTGCCGTTTTCCACGGTCGCAATGGTTTCATCGACGGTGCCGTGATAACAGCCCTCAAACACCAGCACCTTGGGCCGCCCGGTAATATCGCGGGCCAGCCGCAGGGCAAAACGGTTGGCGTCGGTGGCGGTCATGGCGAATTGCCAGAACGGAAGTCCGAACCGCCGGGAAAGATCCTTGCCGATCCAGGCCGCGTCCTCGGTCGGCATCATGAACGTCAGGCCCCTGGATGCCTGATCGACCACGGCCTTGGCTACGGGGTCGGGGGAATGGCCGAACATGGCGCCGGTATCGCCGAGGCAGAAATCAAGATAGTCATGGCCGTCCACATCGGTGACCGTGACCCCTTTGGCCTGACGCACAAACAGCGGGAAAGAGCCGGGCCATTCAATCATCCATTGCATGGGGACGCCGCCGACAAGGCTGCCCTCAGCGCTTTCGAACAATTCCTGGGATTTTGGGTTCTCGGACCGGAAACGCTCAATTTCACGGTCCATCAGCTGGCTCAGCCGGCGACGGTCGACGGCGCCCTTAAGGGGCGGGGCGGCTGAAAGCGGTTGATTGGTTGCTGCGATCCCCATGCCGTCAATTTTATTCAACACTTGATCTACCCGTCAACAGCCCCGGTGATATGGAGGGAAAATTCTGGTTGTTTCGGCGAGATGCGGGTCAGGCCGATGCCCCGCCATCGACAAGAAACGCCGTTCCGGTGATGAAAGAGGCACTTTCAGAAGCCATAAACACAACCGTATTGGCTATTTCTTCAGGGCTGCCGATGCGCCCCAACGGGATATCGGCGGCCGATACGACTCTGCCCTCAGCGTTGCTCAGGCCAAGCTCGGCGTATTCCCTTTCAAGCATTGGTGTATCGGTCTCGCCCGGGCAAATGGCGTTGACGCGGATGCCGTCGCTGGCGTGATCCAGGGCCATGCAGCGGGTCAATTGAACGACGGCGCCCTTGCTGACACAGTAGGCGGCGGCCCGGCGGCCGCCACTCAGGCCCCAGTCAGACGCGATATTGACAATATTGCCGCCGCCGCGTTTTTTTAAGGCCGGAACGGCGGCCCGGCTCAGATAGAAAACCGCATCCACATTGACCGACATGGTATCGCGCCATTGGCTGTCGGTGGTGTCCTCGGCGGTGGCCCGGTGAATGATGCCGGCGTTGTTGACCAGTACATCAAGGCCGCCGAAGCGGGAAGCTGCCGCGTCAATCAGGGTCTGGCAGAAACCGGGGTCGGTGACGTCGCCGGCCATAAAGGCGGCGTTGTCCACGGCAAGTCCTTCCAGCACCGCCTTGCCGCGGGCCTGGTCGCGGCCGGTCAGTAGCAGGGATGCGCCTTCGATGGCGAAGGCCCTTGCAATGGCCGTCCCGATACCCGACGTGGCGCCGGTAACCACAACGATTTTGCCTTTAAGATCATTCATCAGAAGATCCCTTTTTTATCAAAAGACACAGATAGGTCCAGACAAAGGTCGCCGCCGCCAGCGCCGTGATCTGGGCTTGATCGTAGGCGGGGGCGACCTCGACCATGTCCATACCGATCCAGTTGATGCCGCCCAGACGTTTCAGGATCGCCAGCGCCTGCCAGGTGAACAGGCCGCCGACCTCGGGCGTGCCGGTGCCGGGGGCCTGGCCGGGGTCGATGGCGTCGATGTCGAAGGTCAGGTAGGCCGGGTTGTTGCCGACGGTTTTTTCAATGGCCGCGATCACCTGTTCGATGCCGCCGACGTGAACATCTTCGGCGGTGATGACCGTGAACCCCAACGCGTCCCTGGTGTAATCCATGGTCTCATTATCGACCGGCGAACGGATGCCGATCTGGATGCTGCGCTTCGGGTCGATCAGGCCTTCCTGGGCCGCGTAATGGAACGGCGTGCCATGGCCGACGGGGCCGCCGAAATTATCTTTCCAGGTGTCCACGTGGGCATCGAAGTGAACCAGGCTGATGCCCTTGCCATCCCGGCCAGCCCGGGCCCGCAAAATCGGCAGGGTCACCGTATGGTCGCCGCCCAGGGTAATCACATGGCCGGGAATATCGGCAATCTGACGCTCGATCAGGGCCAGACTTTCATCCATATAACCATTGACGATATCCAGATCCCCGCCATCGATGGCGCGCAGGGTGGTTGCCGGATTGACGCGCAATTCCGGATGGTCCCCATCGACCAGCATCAGGCTGGCCTCGCGGATGGCCGCCGGACCAAAGCGGCTACCGGGCCGATTGGTGGTACCAAGATCGAAGGGAACGCCGACAATCGTTACGTCGGGGGCGCTGCCATCGGCCAGGGCGGCGGGGAGTTGCAGGAATGTCCTCGGTCCGGAAAATGTTGGCTGCATTTTTTATATCCTGCTCTGTTTTCTAGTAGGGGCCAAGGGCCGCCAGTTCGCGCCGGAACGACGGCGCATCAATGTTGACCGGTTCATCCAGTTCGCGGGCGTATCGGTGGCCGGCATAGACCGCCGCCGCGATGGTCGCCGGGGCCAGACAATCGCCGATCCGCACCAGCGATAGGGCGTCACTTTTGACAAGCTGTTGATAGAGATTATCTTCTGGTAGCCGCATGGTCACCAGTATAACCGAGGCCGCCTGAACGGGCTTCTGTTTGCCCGTATAGACGCAGGCGATATCCACATTGCCGGGCTTAATGGCAGCAAGATTATGCAGGGGGATTATATCAACCCCCATTTCCAGCAGCCGGGTCTGGATGCGGCCCTGTTCCAGCGTGTTGTGGGTCCATGTGGAGGCGTCGGCGGCCGGCGTCACATAGGTGACGTCCAGGCCGCGCCCGCGCAAGGCTTCGGCCATGATGCCGCCCATGTAATAATGGTCGTCATCAAAGATCACCACCGGCCCGGCGATGTCGGCACCGGCCATAACGTCATCGGGGGTCAGAACCCCGGCCCCGCCGGACCCGGCAATGGCCTTGCAATTGGCGCGCCCGATGCCGTCCCGGCGCCAGCGGCTGCCGGTCGCCAGCACCACCTGGGTGGCCCCGAATTCGATCACATGATCTGGCGTAAGATCGCTATCCAGATAAATCTCGACGTTGGTCATGGGCTGGATTTGCCCGACCCGGTAATCGACGACGCGCTTCCATGCGGCCAGTCCCGGCAGCAGGCATTCGCGGTTGACCCGGCCGCCGAGCGCCGTCCCGGCTTCAGCCAGCACCACATCGTAGCCACGCTTGCCCAGGGCGTGGGTGCATTCCAGCCCGGCCGGACCGCTGCCGACGACCAGGATGCGGGACTCTGTTTTCTTTGCGGCTATCCGTTCCGGGTGCCAGCCGCGCCGCCATTCTTCGCCCATGGTCGGGTTTTGGGTGCAGCGGATCGGTGTCTTGGTGAAGTCGTTGCTGACGCAGATATTGCAGCCGATGCATTCGCGGATGTCTTCGAGGCGGCCTTCCTCGATTTTTTTTGGCAGGAACGGATCGGCAATGGACGGCCTTGCCGCCCCGATCATATCGAGGATACCGCGCTTGATTTGGCTGACCATGGCGTCGGGCGAGGTAAAGCGGCCAACGCCGACCACCGGCTTCGTCGTTACCTGCTTGACGAAATTGACATAAGGCTCCTGGGCACCTTCTTCGCCGAAGCGCGAGGTTACGGAATCGTTGGCCCAGTCGCTGACGTTGACGTCCCACAAATCCGGCAGTTCGGCCAGCATTTCGATAACGTCATGGCTTTCGTCAACCGTGATGCCGTCGGTGCCCAACAGCTCGTCGGTCACCAGCCGGACGGCGACGGCGCAGGTGTCGCCGACGGCATCCTTGGTGTCCTCGATCATTTCACGCAGCAACCGCACCCTGTTTTCCAGGGAGCCACCATATTCGTCGATACGGTCATTATAGCGGCGGGACAAAAAATGCATGGGCAGGGACAGGTAATGGCCAGCGTAAACATAAACGATATCGAACCCGGCGGCCTTCGACCGGATCGCCGCTTCCCGGTGCCAGCGCCGGACATTTTTGATGTCCTGCTTGTCCATGGCATAGGCCTGAACCGGGTCGTAAGCCCCGCCGACCAGATGGGAAACGCCCATGGGCACTTCCCGGGAATACCGGTTGGTCGTTTCGTGGCCCTGAAAGACCAGCTCGATTCCGGCCAGTCCGCCGTGTTCATGAACGGCGTCGGTCATGCGCCGCAGGTGCGGGATGTCGGAGTCGTCCCAAATTCGTTCCTCGGCATGGGGCGAGACATCTGATTTCGGATGGATCTCGGCTTCTTCCGTGCACACCACGGCCCAGCCGCCTTCTGCCTTGATGCCGCGCATGGCGGCGGTGCTGGATGGATTGCGATGGCCCATGCCGTTGCAGTGGGGCACCTGATAAAACCGGTTTTTGGCCGTTACCGGGCCCAGTTTGATGGGCTCGAACAGAATGTCGTAGCGGGGATCGCGGGTCATGGCCGCACCCTCAACCGTCAGGCCGGAGATACCAGGCATATTCCTGCCGCGAAACGACCGACATGAATCTGTCAAGTTCGTCACTTTTGCAGGCGACATAGGCGCGCACATAGTTTGCACCCAGGTATTCGGCCATCACCTCCGATGCGGCCAGCATATCCAGTGCCGGCCCCCACTTGAAGGGAAGGCCGGGATCCAGCTCAGTGCCGGCGTTGCCGGTTGAAATTTCGGGCGGGTGAATTTTGTTTGTGATGCCGTAATGGATGCCGGCCAGGGTCGCGGCGAGGGCCAGATAGGGGTTGGCGTCGGCACCGGCGATCCGATGCTCGATCCGGCGATTGGTATCGTCGCCGCCGGGAATGCGGATCGCAACCGAGCGGTTATTGACACCCCACGTGCGGCCCACGGGAACATAAATATCGGGGACAAAACGACGGAATGAATTGATGTTGGGGCAAAAAATGGCCATGGCGTCGGGCATGGTTTCTATCATTCCGCCGACCGCATGGCGCAGTGTCTCGCTGCCGGTTTCGTCGCCGCCGGAAAAAACATTATTACCCTTGTCGTCGAGCAGGCTGACATGCATGTGCAGGCCACTGCCCGATTGATCAATATAGGGTTTGGCCATGAACGTGGCGTCGACTCCATGCTGGTGCGCCACGCCCTTAACGGTGCGGGGCAGCAGCACGGCCGCGTCGGCGGCGGCCAGCGGATCGTCGGTATGCATAAGATTGATTTCATACTGGCCGATGGCGAATTCGGCACTCATGGGGCCGATCGGAATTTTCTGCGCCTTGCATGATTCCGTCACCTGATCGAGGAACAGGGCAAAACCTTCCAGTTCGCTGATCGAAAGCACCTGCATGCCGGAGGCGCGTCGTCCCGTCGCAGGCAGGATCGGCGGTTGCGGCTTGCCATCGAGGGCGCCTTCAGGGTCGAGCAAATAAAATTCCTGCTCCAGGGCGACGACGGGGCGCAGGCCAAGCGCCGAAAAACGCGCGACGACGCTTGCCAGAATACCCCTGGGGTCTGTTTCAATAGGTGCGCCGTCATCATCGAACAGGCTGACCAACACCTGTGCCATCGGCTTTTTAAACCATGGCACCGTCACCAGGGTGCCCGCTACAGGCCTGGCCGTGGCATCCGGGTCGCCATCGCTGAAGCCGATGCCTTCCGGGTCGTCGCTGTCGCCGGTAACTTCCAGCACAACCGTTGATGCCGGAATCTGGAATCCGGATTTGAAGATTTTTTCCAGATCGTTGCGGGCAATCCGTTTGCCGCGGATATATCCACTCATATCCGGCAGCAGTGCGTCGATGGTTTCCACATCAGGGTTGTCGCGCAGAAAATCAGAAACTTCAGTCATGGTGTCCCTTTAGCTCAAAATATCACGTATTCTATAATACAGCATGCCCAATGCCAGCATCGGTGTTCGGATCGGGCCGCCCGGGAACGGCTGATGCTTGATGCGGGCCAGAACATCAAAACGCTCGGCGGTTCCGGCAATGGCGTCTGCAATCAGTTTACCGCTCATGCCGGAAAGGGCCACCCCATGGCCGCAGTAGCCGTGGGCAAAGAACACATTGCCACCGATCGACCCCATGTGCGGCATACGGTCCAGCGTGATCGCAATGTTGCCGCCCCACGCGTATTCAAGTTTGGCGTCGGCCAACTGGGGGAATACCTTGAGCATCCGCGGCCGCATATAGGAGAACAAATCCTTGGGCTCGTAGCCGGAATAATTGGCGCGGCCGCCGAATAGCATGCGCCGGTCAGCCGACAGCCGGTAATAATCGACGATGAAGTTGGTATCGGAAATAGCGTCATTGTCGCGGATCAGGGAGCGGGCGCGTTCCCCGGACAACGGCTCGGTGGCGACAATGAAACTGCCGACCGGCATCACCCGGTGATAAAGGCTCGGCACAAGTTTTCCCAAATAGGCATTTCCCGCGGTGACCACGAAGCGCGCCTTGACGGTGCCGTGAGCCGTAGAAACAACCGGGTTGGTTCCTGCTTCAAGCTTGATGACACGGGAATCTTCGAAAATACGCACACCGGCTTCGGCGGCCGCACGGGCCAGGCCGAGGGCATAGTTGAGGGGATGCAGGTGGCCGGCATTCCCTTCCCAAAGGGCACCATGGTAAATGCCGGTGCCTAGACGTTCCTGAAGCGCCGACTTGTCGAGAACGGCGGTATCCTCGTAACCGTAGCGCGCCCATTCATCGCGGGTTTCATTGATTCCCGACATATGGCTGGGCTTTACCGCCGTATGCAGATAACCCCATTTCAGGTCGCAATCGATTTTATGCTGCTGGACACGGTCACGAATCAGGTCTTTCGACTCGCGTTCGATCTGCCAGCAGATTTGCGCACCTTCCTTGCCGACCAACCCTTCGATGTGCGCCATGGATTTGTTAAAGGCAGTGCAGATTTGGCCGCCGTTGCGCCCCGATGCCCCCCAGCCGGCGCGCATCTCTTCCAGCAAAACCACATCATAGCCGCGCTCGGCCAGATGCAGGGCCGCCGAGATCCCGGTGTAGCCACCACCGACAACGCAGACATCGGCGCTAATGTCGCCCACCAAATGTGGATGGCGGGCGTCATCGTTGGCGGTGGCGGCGTAATAGGAGGCAGGGAAATCGCTCATAATGGGGAAACGCGCCTTTTAATCTTCGAACATTTTATGCGAAAAAGGATTTTCCCTGATTCCACGCGAGTGTTCAATATAATTTACACTCTCCGGGGCCGAACGGCTCGCCGAGCATCTGGAAGTCTCGCCGAGGGCAGCCCTACCAGGTCAGCCATTTAAGGACGAACGGATTGCCGCGGCGCACGAAAACCCGGCGCAGCTCGTCGCCCAGTAAAATCAAGATGGCGAAGGGCACACTCAACATCAGATGCCAGCCTTGCAGCGGCGCCGTGCCGAAGAACGTGTTAAATGCCGGCACATAGGCAATCAGCCCGAGCATCGCCAATTCCGAGGCGATGCCGAACAGCACCAGCCGGTTGGTGAAAAAACCGACGGTGAACAGGCTTTGCCGCCGGGTCCGGCAGATGATGACGTCGGCAATCTGGCAAATAATGATCGAGGCGAAGAAACCGGTAATCGCCGTCCGGTATAAGGGGTCGGCAGGTGCCAGTTGCTGGCCCCATTGCCAGTCGCCGGAATACAGTATGACGAAATAAGTAAAAAATCCGGCCGCCGCCTGCACCATGCCGATGATGCCGTAGCTCATGCCGAGCAGGTTACGGGTCAGCAGGCGTTCACCACGCGGCCTCGGTTTCTTGTGCATGACATCGGTTTCCGGCGCTTCCGCCCCAAGGCCCAGCGCCGGTATAATATCGGTGCCAAGATCAATACTAAGAATCAGTACCACGGTCAGCGGTAGCGGAATATCGAGCAGCACATAGGCGATGAACGGCAGGATTTGCGGAATGTTGCTGGTCAGGATGTAGGCGATAAATTTCTTGATGTTATCGAAGATGGCGCGGCCTTCTTCTATGGCCGCGACGATGGTCGCAAAATTGTCGTCCATCAGCACCATGTTGCTGGCTTCCTTGGCCACGTCGGTGCCGATCACGCCCATGGCTACCCCCATGTCGGCGTTTTTCAGCGCTGGCGCATCGTTGACGCCATCGCCGGTCACGGTGACGATTTCCCCTTCCGCCTGAAAGGCGCGCACCACCCGAAGTTTCTGTGCCGGCGAAATGCGCGCAAAAATAAGCTCATCTTTATGAAGCACGGCGGACAGCTGCCGGTCGTCCATGGCCATCAGTTCATTGCCATAAACGACGGTGCCGTGTCCGGTGATCATGCCGATCTGGCGGGCGATGGTTTTCGCCGTCAGGCCGTGGTCACCGGTCACCATGGCGACCTTGATGCCGGCGGTCCGGCATTTTGACAGCGCATCGGGAACTTCCGGGCGCGGCGGGTCGATCATGCCGACAATGGCGATAAAGGCATAACCGGATTGCGGTATCCCGAATTCTTTTTCCTCCCGCCAGGCAAGGGCAAGGCCGCGCTCGCCACGCGCCGCCAGCCGCCTGAAATCATCGAGAACATTTTTTCTGGTGTCGTCGGTCAGCGGCTGAATCGCGCCATCGATAAACAGGCTATCGCACATATCCAGAACGATTTCAGGCGCCCCCTTCAGATACGCTTCCTGGCGGTTCGTATGGGGCATTTCGCAGACCGTCAGCATCCACTTCTTTACGGAATCAAATGGAATTTCATGAATGCGAACAACATCTTGCAGGTCACTGACCGGCCGGATGCCATTGGCGAAAACAAGCATCGCCCCTTCCGTCGGATCGCCCGTATAGCCACCTTCGATCAGATGGGCGTTGTTGCAAAGGCTCATCACCTTCCACGCGTATTCCAGCCCCGCCTCATCGAGAAGGCCAAGACTGGTCGAGCTGTGTTCATGATGGCCGAGCACCAGAGTCGATACGGCCAGTCTGTTTTGCGTCAGGGTGCCCGTCTTGTCGGTGCAGATCACCGTCGTGCTGCCCAGGGTTTCGACACTTTCAAGGTTTTTAATCAGCGCCTTTTTAATCGCCATGCGCTTGCTGGCCATGGTCAGCGACAGGGTGACGGTCGGCAGCAGGCCTTCGGGCACGTTGGCGACAATGATGCCGATGGCGAATATAAGGCTGCCGATCTCGCCTTTGCCGATGGCGATACTGACAAGGAAAAATAAAACCCCAAGAAAAATGGCGATGCCGGAAATAACCTTGATGAAATATTTCAGCTCCTTATGGATCGGCGTTTCAACATGGTCCGTTGCCTTGGTCAGCGTGACGATATCGCCGATCTGGGTCGTCATGCCCGTATTGCAGACAATCGCCTTGCCGACACCGCTGTTGATCAACATGCCGGAAAAAACCATGTTGCGGCTTTCCTGAATATTGTCGTGGCTGTCGTTGACATCCAGCCATTGTGGTTCGCTCTCGCCGGTCAGGCTGCTGATGTCTTCTTTCAGGTGGGTTTGTTCAATCAATCGCCCGTCGGCGGGCACCCGGTCGCCTTCGTAAAGCAGGAACACATCCCCCGGCACCAGCCACTTGGCCTCGACCTCCTGAACCCGGTCATCGCGCATAACCTTGACCACGGAAGGCAGCATCTTCTTGAAACTTTCCATGATCTTTTCGCTTTGGTGTTCCTGGGCGTAGGTGAACATGGCGTTCAGCACCACCACTCCCAAAAGCGCATAGGCGATGTAAAGGTTGCCTTGTCCGGGGTCGAGCCGTTCGGCGAGCAAGGCCAGGCCGCCCCCGAACATCAGCAACAGGGCGAAAAAATTTTTAAACTGGTGAAGAAACTTGACGATTTCCGGCGTCCGCTGGCGGACCCGGAGTTCGTTAAGGCCGAATTGTTCCAGGCGTCTTTCGGCCTCGGCAGACGTCAGTCCATTTTCCCTGCTTTCCAGCAGCGTATAGAGCTCGTCAAGCGGAACCTTATGCGGGTTTCTTAGGTCGGCCATTTCCCCGCACTATATCAGCTTATGGCCAAAAAACGGGGCAATTTACGCAAGCCTATTAGCGGCCAAGGCGAAAATATCCTATAACCATAGCAACCTGCCCGTATCCTGTTGGAGCGCCGGGGAGTGGGTGGAAAATTTTTATAATCGGCTAGGGAGGCAATCAATGAAGCTCAACCTGGGGTGCGGCCAAAACCATATGCCCGGTTATGTTAACGTCGACAAGGAACAGGCCGCCAACCCGGACCGTCAAGTCGATCTTGAGACCTTTCCGTGGCCGTTTGATGACAATTCAGCCGAGGAAATTGTCATGTCCCACGTGCTTGAACATTTAGGCCAGGATCCACAGGTCTTTCTGGGCATCATCAAGGAGCTTTACCGAATCTCGGCACCCAATGCGCAAATAACCATCGTGGTTCCCCATCCGCGTCATGATCATTACCTCTCCGACCCGACCCACGTTCGCCCCGTGCTTCCCGAAATGATGCACCTTTTTTCCAAGTCATTGAACCGGGAATGTAAGGAAAAGGGCATATCCAACTCGCCCTTGGGGCTGTACCTGGACGTTGATTTTCATCTTGTAAATGTGAATTTTTATGTCGATGACCGGATCCAGAAGGAAATGAGCGAAGGCAAGCTTAGCCAGGATGACGTTTCCAAATTAATGATTACCCAAAACAACATCGTTCAGTCGATCACCATGACCTTGCGCGCGATAAAGGCATAAATGGAATCTGAGCGGTCGATGCCTCATGGGGCAACCTTGTGCGGGCCGATACGAAGACGGCTCTCGCGGTACCATACGTAAATGCCACTGCTGATAATCACGCCCGCCCCGCCCGCCGTCCAGATGCTTGGCACGTCGCCAAAAACCAGATACCCCCAGACAATAGCGGCGACCACCTGGGAATAGGTGAAAGGAGCAAGCATGGAGGCTTCCGCCGAGTGAAAAGCTTTGACCAACAAGTAATGCCCGATGGCTCCGGCCATCCCCATGGTCACCATCAATCCCCATTGGGCGGGTGTCAGGGCTTGCCAGTAAAACGGGGCCAGGGCTGACAGAGCCAGCGCCCCCACCGCCGTCGAATAAAAGGTGGTCGAGTCCGGGTTATCCTTGCTGCGAATAATCCGTGTCATCACCATGTATATGGCAAGCAGAACCGCCGTCGCCAACGGTAACAGGGCCGACCAGCCGAGCACGCCGGAGCCGGGCCGGGCCACCAGCAGGACGCCAATAAAGGCAAATATCACGGCGGCCAAGCGCCGTGGACCCACATGCTCACCGAGGAACAGACCGGAAAGAGCGGTGACCAGCACCGGGGCCAGGAACTGAATGGCCGCCGCGTCCCCCAATGGCATTCGCGTGATCGCCACATACATGAATGAGGTTGCCCCGAACAGGGCAGCGGCACGTATGAATTGCAGGCCCGGGCTGCGGGCGCGCAGGAAATGGAGCGAGCGCCTTTTCCCGGCATAGAGGGCGAAGGTAATCACCGTGTGAAAAAAATACCGCCCCCAGAGGACCAGCAGGACGGGGACCTCGATGGCCAAATGCTTGGCGGTGGCGTCCATGCCCGCCAGAACACCGCCGGTGACGATGATCATCACGATGGCCAAGGCCGGAGCAATCTGGGCGTGGGGATGGGGGAGAATCGTCATTATAAAATGTATAACACACCCGACATGCCATACCACCTACGCCATGCCCCCCTGAAACCCTTGTCAGCCGGGCATTATAAGGCCCTGTGATTGGCGTCACTGCGGGCCCAGGGTGATCGCGATACGCTAACACAATCAATGGGCGCGCATGACCGGGCGTTGTTTCCTCCCTTAGAAAGGCCCGGTCAGGTGTTTTCCACGATAACGGCAAACCGGCGGAAACGTCGGGACGCAAAGCCACCGGCCTAAGGCAATCGCTAGGGCAGCGGGGTTACCGAAAAGGAGAAATGCCATGGTTGTCAGTTTTCATACCATGATTCAGGACTCTTGGGATGTCTGGAGCGGGCTGTTTTCGCCCCTTCCATACGGCGATCCATATATGGCCTCTGCCGTGCTGTTGGGGGCCATCGCCTATATCTCAAGGCAGATCTTCGGCAATTATAACGATTGACCGAAGTTCGGTTAAAAAGGGCCTCTCGCGGTATCTCGCGAGGGCCCTTTTTTGTTGTTTGCCGCCTCCCCGCAAGCTGTTGACAAGCGGGGTTTTAAGGGTATATTGCCGCCTCGATTCAAGGGTCCCCGAGGAAGTGTCTCCGGGCCCTTGATGCATATGGTTTCTGCGGGTCCCGGCACTGGCCGGATTCCCGCCCCTTGAATGGAATGGTCATGTTCGCAGTCATTAAAACCGGCGGAAAACAATATAAAGTCGCCGAAAACGACGTCATTAAAGTCGAGAAACTGGCAGGCATCGCCGGCGCCACGATTGAACTCGGCGACGTGCTGATGCTGGCTGAGAAGGGCCAGGCCCCGAAAACCGCCGCCGCCGATCTAGGCAAGGCCGCCGTGTTCGCCGAAGTGCTGGAACAGGGCCGTGCCGCCAAGATCATCGTTTTCAAGAAAAAGCGCCGTCATAATTACCGCCGCAAGGCCGGCCATCGTCAGGATCAGACGGTTCTGCGTATCACCGGAATCAGCGCCACCGGCACCAAGCCTGCCGCGGTCAAGAAGGCGGCCCCGAAGAAAGAGATCGCCGAGGTTAAGGAAGCGGCGCCAAAGAAGGCAGCGGCTAAAAAAGCCGCGCCGAAGAAGGCAGCAGCTAAAAAAGCCGCGCCCAAGAAGGCAGCGGCTAAAAAAGCAGCCCCCAAGAAAGCGGCTGCAAAAGCCAAGTCGAAGTCGAAGGAGTAGTCCCGGATGGCACATAAAAAAGCAGGTGGTAGTTCCCGCAACGGTCGCGATACTGCCGGACGTCGGCTCGGCGTTAAGAAATTCGGCGGCGAACAGGTTATCGCCGGCAACATCATCATCCGCCAGCGCGGCACCAAGTGGCATCCCGGTAATAATGTCGGTATCGGTCGGGACCACACCATTTTCGCGCTTGTCGATGGCCATGTGAAATTTCATCACAAGGCCCTTGGCCGTGTGTTTGTTGCGGTGGAGCCGTCGGCGGGTTAATTGATCGGCCGCCGTTCGCTTTGCGTTTTATTAGGGGAATGGCTGGCCATTCCCCTTTTTTCATGCCCGAATACCCGGGCTAAAGGCGAAGAGTATGAAGTTTCTCGACGAGGCAAAAATTTACATAAAAAGTGGCGCCGGCGGCGACGGTTGCGTCAGTTTTCGGCGCGAGAAAAACATCCCTCTCGGCGGCCCCAATGGGGGCGACGGTGGCCGTGGCGGTGATGTCATCATCGAATGCGTCGATGGCCTCAACACCCTGATCGATTTTCGCTACCAGCAACATTTTAAAGGCAAGCGCGGAACCCACGGCATGGGCTCTAACCGCAGCGGTCCCAAGGGACAGACCATGGTCATCAAGGTCCCCGTCGGCACCCAGGTTTTGGGCGAAGACAAGGAAACGGTCCTCGCCGACTTTACCCAAGTTGGCCAATCCCAGGTTCTGGCCAAGGGCGGTGATGGCGGCTTTGGCAATGCCCATTTCAAGACCTCGACCAACCAGGCGCCGCGCCGTTTCGATGCCGGCTGGCCGGGTCAGGAATTGTGGGTCTGGCTGCGTTTGAAGCTGATCGCCGACGCCGGCCTGGTCGGCCTGCCCAATGCCGGAAAATCGACCTTCCTGGCTGCCGTCAGCCGGGCCCGGCCGAAGATTGCCGATTATCCGTTCACCACCTTGCATCCCAATCTTGGCGTCGTCGGCGTCGATGAACAGGAATTCGTCATCGCCGATATTCCCGGCCTGATCGAAGGGGCCCACGAAGGCGCCGGTCTCGGCACCCGCTTCCTCGGCCATGTGGAACGCTGCGGCGTGCTGTTGCATCTGGTAGATGGCACCGCCGAGGACGTCGCCGCATCCTATAATATCATCCGCGGCGAGCTCGATGCCTATGGCGGCATCCTGAAAGACAAGGTCGAGATCGTCGCCCTGAATAAATGTGATGCCCTTACCGAAGACGACATTGCCGATAAACTGGCGGCCTTGCGCAAGGCGTCAGGGGCCGATGTGATGAAGCTGTCCTCCATCGCCGGTCTGGGCGTCCAGGAAATGCTCAGGGCCCTGAACGCCATCATCCATGAAGAGCGCGGCGATAATATTATCGCTGAACGAACGGTCTTTGTCCCATGAGCCCGCACCGCCAGACAACCGACTTGAGCCAGGCCAAGCGCATCGTTATCAAGATCGGCTCGGCCCTGCTGGTCGACCAGGCGCAAGGCACCATCCACCGCAAATGGCTGGCCGCATTGGCAAGCGACGTTGCGCGCATGATCAAACGCGGCCAGCAGGTGGTGCTGGTATCGTCCGGCGCCATTGCCGTCGGCCGTCGCCATCTCGGCTTCGAAGATAACCGCCAGCTCAGGCTCGATGAAAAACAGGCGGCCGCCGCCACCGGCATGTTGCGTCTGGCCCATGCCTATCAAGAAGAGCTCGCCCATTTCGATTTGACCGTCGCCCAGGTGCTGCTCAGCCTGGACGACAGTGAAAACCGCAAGCGTTACCTGAACGCCCGCAATACCCTGGAAACCCTGCTGCGGCTCGGTGCGGTGCCGCTGATCAACGAAAACGATACCGTCGCCACCGCCGAAATCCGCCTGGGCGACAACGATCGTCTGGGGGCCCGCGTCGCCGCCATGATTTCCGCCGACACCCTGATTCTGCTATCCGACGTCGACGGCCTTTATACCGCCGACCCGGCCACCGACCCGAATGCCACCGTGGTCGCCATCGTTGATGATATTACCCCCGAGATTGAGGCCATGGCGGGCCACGCCAAGGCCGGCGACGGCACCGGCGGCATGGTCACCAAGCTGCTCGCCGCCAGGATCGCCACCGATGCCGGGTGCCGCATGGTCATCGCCAGTGGTCGGGAAGAAAATCCCGTCCGCCGCATCGAGGAAGGCGCGACGACAACCTGGTTCATGCCCCGCGCCACCCCGCGCACCGCGCGCCAACACTGGATTGCCGGTTCCCTTAAACCGGCAGGAACGCTAACCGTCGATGACGGCGCGGGCAAGGCGCTGAAAAGCGGCAAAAGCCTGCTGCCGGCCGGCGTTACAGCGGCCACCGGGGCCTTTGAAAAAGGCGATGCGGTGATTATCCAGAGCGCGGCCGGCAAAGAGCTGGGGCGCGGGCTGATTGCCTATTCGGCCGCCGATGCGCAGGCATTGATGGGCCACAAAAGCAGTGAAATAGAACAACTGCTGGGCTACCGTGGCCCGGACGAGTTGATCCACAGGGATAATCTGGTGCTGTCATGACCGCTAAAACGGAAGATATCACCATTCTGATGCGGGACTTAGGGCTCGCCGCCCGGGATGCCGCCCAGACCCTGGCCGTGGCCTCGACCGAGGCCAAGAACCGCGCCCTGACCGAAGCCGCCGCATCCTTGCGAGAGAACCAGCAGGCGATACTGACCGCCAACATCAAGGACCTGGCCGGCGGTGAGCAGAAAGGCTTGAGCGTGGCCATGATCGACCGGTTGATGCTCAATAATGAACGTATCGAAGCCATGGCAGGCGGCCTGGAAGCGATCGCCGCCCTGCCCGATCCGGTTGGCACCTCCCTGGCCCAATGGGACCGACCCAACGGCCTTCACTTTGAACGGGTGCGCACGCCCTTGGGGGTTATCGGCGTCATTTATGAATCCCGGCCCAACGTCACGGCGGATGCCGGCGCCTTGTGCCTGAAAGCCGGCAACGCGGTGATCTTGCGCGGTGGCTCGGAAAGTTTTCATTCATCCAGCGCCATCGCATCGTGCTTAAGCGACGGCCTCAGGGCTGCCAACCTGCCGGTTGCCGCCATCCAGCTGGTGCCGACCCCGGACCGGGCCGCCGTCGGCGAGATGCTGCGCCTCAGCGAATACATAGATGTCATCGTGCCCCGTGGCGGCAAGTCGTTGATCCAGCGGGTGACGGACGAAAGCCGCATCCCGCTGTTCAAGCACCTGGAAGGCATCTGCCATACATATATAGATGTCGCCGCCGATCCTGCCATGGCCCGCAAAGTCGCCTTCAACGCCAAGATGCGGCGCACCGGCGTTTGTGGCGCCATGGAAACCCTGCTCGTCCACCAGGACGTCGCCGCCGCCATACTGCCCGGCATCGTTGACGACCTGACCGAGGCCGGCTGCCAGGTGCGCGGCGATGGTGCATCAATGGCCATCGACGGACGCATTGCCTGCGCAACCGATGACGACTGGGACACCGAATATCTGGACAGCATCTTGTCGGTGCGCCTGGTCGGCGGTGTCGATGATGCCATTCGCCATATCGCCGAGCATGGCTCCCGGCACACCGACGCCATCATCACCGAGGACGCGGCGGCGGCGCAGAAGTTCCTGAACCAAGTCGACAGCGCCATCGTCATGGTCAACGCCTCTACCCAGTACGCCGATGGCGGTGAATTCGGCATGGGTGCCGAAATCGGCATCTCAACCGGCAAGCTGCATGCCCGCGGCCCGGTCGGCGTCGAGCAGTTGACCAGCTTTAAATATGTGGTGCGCGGGACCGGTCAATGCCGTCCGTGAAAAACTGCCGTATCGGCCTGCTCGGGGGCTCCTTCAATCCGGCCCACGAAGGCCATCTGCACATCAGCCGACTGGCCCTGGAAGAATTGCGCCTCGATCAAGTGTGGTGGCTGGTGGCACCGCAGAACCCGCTTAAAAGCGCCGATGATATGGCGCCCTTTGCCACAAGGCTGGCCCTGGCTGAAAAGGCCACCGCCGAAGACACGCGAATCGTCGTCACCGGCATCGAGCAGGAACTGGGAACCCGCTACACCCTCGATACGGTCCGGGCCTTGAAAAAAAGATACCCGGATGCCCGTTTTGTCCTGGTCATGGGCGCGGATTTGCTGGCCGAATTACCCAAATGGAAGGGCTGGCGGAGCCTGTTCCGGACGGTTCCCATTGCGGTTTTCGCCCGGCCAACCTATTCTTTAAGGGCGTTGTCGGGAACGGCGGCGCGGCGCTTCGCAAGGTTCCGTATTAAACGGTATCGGGCGGGCAGTTTGGCGGCAAAGCGACCGCCGGTGTGGGCTTTCCTGCACACCCGGCCCAATGCGCAGTCCGCCACCAAGATTCGCGCCCGACGTCAGGGCCAAGGATGACGTCGGAAATTTGCCTAACCCCTGGTATTAAGGAGTCGATCATAGCTCAAGTGAAAAAGAAGCTACCGCTACCGGCAGAATTGCTGGAGCTGGTGGAAACGTCCCTCGAAGACGGCAAGGCTGATTCAATTGTCGTCATCGATCTCGCAGGCAAGACCTCGTTAACCGACTATATGGTTATTGCCAGTGGCACATCGCAACGCCATGTCGGCGGAATGGCCTCTCATCTCTGTGAAACAATCAAGGCTAGTGGCATCAAGGGCGTCGCCGTTGAGGGCGAACCCCAGTGCGATTGGGTTTTGGTTGATGCGGGCGATGTGATCATTCATCTGTTCCGGCCGGAGGTTCGGGAATTTTACAACCTCGAGAAAATGTGGGGGGTTGCCCTCCCGGATGTTGCCGCCGACACGAAAGCCGCCACCGTAACGGCTTGAACGAATGCGAATCCTGATTGCCGCCGTCGGCCGCGCCAAGGCCGGACCGGAGCGTGAGCTCTATGAGCATTATCGTGGCCGCGTCATCCAACCCTTTTCATTGGAGCTGAAAGAGGTCGAGGAGAAGCGCTCTTTGAGCGCCCCCGAACTAAAACAGCGGGAAGGCGAATTGTTGCTGGCCGCCATCCCCGATGGCGCCATCACCGTGGCGCTGGATGAAAGAGGCAAGGCGGCCTCCAGTGCCGAATTTGCCAAAATGCTAGGGCATTGGCGCGATGACGGAATCCGCGACGTGGTTTTCCTGATTGGCGGGGCGGGGGGCCTTGCCGATCCGGTTCGCGCCGCCGCCAGCCATGTCATGTCGTTCGGGGCGGCGACCTGGCCGCATATGCTGGTCAGGGGACTGCTGGCCGAGCAGGTCTACCGGGCACAGTCTATTCTGTCCGGCCATCCGTATCACCGGGAGTAATCGCCGGGCGCCCTTAAAAGATTTGCCGCCCCAGCCCGAGAAGGCAAAGCGAGATTAACAGCAAAAGACAAACCCGCTTGTAGAGGTGGGCTAATGAGGGCCGGAAAAGTAAGCTGCCTAAAAAGACGCCAACAAGCACGACCGGCGAAAGGATCACCCCGCGCCAAAACGCCTGCAGGTTCATCACGTCATAGAGCAGCAAATAAACAAGTGAGGTGAACATGCCAATGAACAAGAACATAACCAGCGACGCCCGCATTATTTTGGCATCTGCCCGGCGCGCAAGAACGTAAAGAGCCACAACCATTCCCCCCACCGAGGCAAGGCCCGTGGCAATACCTGCTGTAACGCCGCTTGCGGAAAGCCCCATTTTCGTCGCCAGGAATTTGGGGCGGATGTGGAATAGTTGAGCGGCAGTCAGGCAAAAAATAATGAGGAGCGCAATCAGCTTTGACAATTCCGGGTCTATGGTGGTGGTTGCAAAAAGACCGATAGGAACCCCGATTGCAGAGCCAATCACCAACCCCCAAACAACAGTCATATCGGCGTCTTTCATGCCGCCTCGAAACATCGCGATGCTGGCGGCACCTTCAAGGATGTAGCAAATCGGAATGAGCTCCACCGGCGGAATGATCGTGACGATACTGGCCATGAGAATCGCCGAAAGGCCAAACCCGGCAAACCCCCTGACCAGGCCCGCAGTAAAAACCGCCGCCACGGCTATGGCGAAGCTCTGCACAGGCAGGCCGGTAAGGTGAATCAGGCTGTCAAACATTGCGTATCCTCAAAATCTATATCTGGAACGTGTACCGTGTTAGATTGGTTACGCAACTTATTTGAATGTGTGCTGCGGAGAATGCCGCAGAAGCCACTTTTATGGCGCGTTATGAGCGCGCCTCGATATAACAATATATAAAGTATTTCAGAGATAATTTAAGCTATGACGTTGAACGAAAAAGAATCCCTGACAAGGCCGAAACCGGTCGTCCTGTGTATCCTCGACGGCTGGGGCGAAAGACAGGCCGCCGCCGATAATGCGGTATCCTCTGCCGATACCCCCAATCTTGATAAATTCCGGTTCCTGGCGGCGCAGGCGGGCTTGATGTCCCGGCTCCAGGCCTCGGAAGATCATGTCGGCCTGCCGCACGGACAAATGGGCAATTCCGAGGTCGGGCACACCAATATCGGCGCCGGGCGGGTGGTCATGCAGGACCTGCCGCGTATCAACGCTGCCGTGGCCGACGGCACGTTGGCAACAAATCCGGCGCTCAAATATATTATCGACAGATTGAAGGCCAGCGGCGGCACCTGTCATCTGGCCGGCCTGTTGTCGCCGGGCGGCGTCCATTCCCATTCCAGCCACCTGATGGCGCTGACGGAAATCCTCAGCGCCGCCGGCATCCCGGTGGCCATACATGCGTTTCTCGATGGCCGGGACACGCCACCGAAAAGCGGACTCGATTACATGACCGTTTTTCTGAGCTGTATCGAAGATCTTAAAGGAGTCCGCGTCGCCACCGTATGCGGGCGCTATTACGCCATGGACCGGGACAACCGCTGGGACCGGGTCGAACAGGCCTACCGGGCGCTGGTCGATGCCGAAGGGGGCAGGGAACCGGACGCCCTGGCCGCCATTACCGGCGGCTATGGCCGCGGCGAGACCGATGAATTCATCCGGCCATCGGTGATCGGCGATTACGGGGGCATGAACGATGGCGACGGCCTGCTGATGGCCAATTTTCGAGCCGACCGGGCCCGGGAAATTCTGGCCGCCCTGGTCGATCCCGATTTCGACGGCTTCCAGCGCACGCGCAAGGTCGACTTTGCCGCGCGCCTTGGCATGATCAGCTATTCCAGCCATCTGGACGGCTTTTTCGCCATCCTGTTCCCGTCGGGTGAATTGAAAAATATTTTGGGCGAGGTCGTTGCCGATGCCGGCATGAAGCAGTTACGGATTGCCGAGACCGAGAAATACGCCCACGTCACCTTTTTCTTTAACGGCGGCCGGGAACGCGTCTTTGATGGCGAAGAACGTATCATGGTGCCGTCGCCGAAAGTTGCCACCTATGATCTTAAGCCGGAAATGTCGGCCGTGGAAGTCACCGACCGGCTGGTCGAGGCCATTGCCGGCGGCACCTTCGATCTGATCATCGTCAACTACGCCAACGGCGATATGGTCGGCCATAGCGGCGTCATGGCGGCCGCTATCAAGGCCGTCGAAACCGTCGATGCCTGTTTAGGGTCCCTGAACAATGCGGTCACCGCGGCCGGCGGGGTTTTGCTGGTTACCGCCGATCACGGCAATTGCGAGCAGATGCAGGACAATTCTAAAGATACGTCGCAGCCCCACACCGCCCACACCATCAATCCGGTTCCCTTGATCATGCTGAATGCGCCGCCCTGGGTTCAGGGCAGCCTCAGGGACGGCGCTTTGTCCGATATCGCGCCGACGCTGCTCGCCCTGATGGGGCTTGAACAACCGGCTGAAATGACCGGCCGCTCCCTGATCGACGGGCGGGCCGCCCCATGAGGCTCCTTGCCTGTATGATTGTGGCTATGGCGCTGATCTTGGTTGCTGATATTGCCCCGGCGGCAGAGCAACCGGGCGCCAAGTTGCAAGACGTCGAACGCGCCCTCGATGCCGGCAAGAAACAGCGCGATGCCCTCAAGAAAAAATCCGGCGATCTGGCTGCTGAGCTACAAAGCCTGAAGGTGGCGACGGTCAAGGCGGCGGCCCTTATTCAAAATCACGAGGCATCGGTGCTGGAACTGGAAGCCCGTATCAAACGGCTGTCGGAAATATCCCGGGAAAAAACCCAGCGCCTGCAAGCCCGGCGGGGACAATTCGGCCGCGTGCTCCAGGCCCTGTTGCGCATGGCCCGCCACCCACCGGAAGCGATGATCGCCGCCCCGGTAACGCCGTCGGAAATGGTCCGCGGCGCGATCTTGTTGCGGGCCGCAGTTCCGGAAATAGAACGCCGCGCCGATGCCTTGAGGGACGATCTGGAAAGCCTGTTTCGGGCCGGCCAGCAGGCCACGGAAAGACGCCAGCAACTGGCCTTGGAAATGACCGGTCTTGCCGAGCAGCGCAGCAACCTGGGCCAGTTGATGGCCCGTAAAACCACATTGAAAAGTCAGGCCGACACCGAAACGCAAAAAGCCGAGCGCCGGGTCCGGGCCCTGGCCAACGAGGCGAAAAGCCTGCGCGAGCTCATGGAAAAACTGCAAGCTGATCGCCAAAGCCGCGAAGCAAAGGCCAAAATTACAGAGAAAAAAGACACCAAAAAGAAAACCCAGGTGGCCTCATTACCAGCCCTGGCAAAGCCCGCTGATCCCATATCCGGGGCCAAGGGGCGGTTGCCCTACCCGGTGGTCGGCAGCCTTGTCGGGCGCTATGGGCAGACCATGGAAACCGGGCTGACTCGCAAGGGTATCACCATCGAGGCCCGCCCCGGCTCACAGGTCGTTGCTCCCTATGACGGACAGGTGGTTTTTGCCGGCCCTTTCAAGGGGTACGGGCAGCTCTTGATCATCGAACATGACGAGGGATATCATAGCCTTCTGGCGGGTGTGACCCGTATCGACAGCGTCATCGGGCAGCATGTGCTTTCCGGTGAACCGGTCGGCATTATGGGCAGCCCGGCCGACGGATTTCCGATATTGTATGTGGAGTTGCGACGTAATGGTCAACCCATCAATCCCGTGCCGTGGTTGGCGGCGCGCAAAGCTAAGGTAAGTGGATAAAGAGTATGAAAAACAAACTGGTTGCGGCAACCTATGTGGTCTGCCTTTTGGTCGCCCCCTTGAGCTTCATTATGGCTCCGGCGGCCCTGGCAGAAGAAAATAGCAACAATACCGAGGAAACCTATCGGTTGCTTAACCTGTTCGGCGACGTTTTCGAACGCGTGCGCGCCGATTACGTCGAAGCGTCATCGGACGAGGAATTGATAGAGGCGGCGATCGCCGGCATGCTGACGTCCCTTGATCCGCACTCCAGCTACCTTAACGCCAAAGACTATACCGATATGCAGGTGCAGACCCGTGGCCGCTTCGGCGGATTGGGCATCGAGGTAACCATGGAAAGTGGCGTCATCAAGGTAGTGTCCCCCATCGATGACACGCCGGCCTTTCGCGCCGGAATCGAAGCCGGTGATTTTGTCACCCATCTTGACGGTGAAGCGGTTCTTGGCCTGACCTTATCCCAGGCGGTCGAGAAAATGCGGGGCAAGGTTGGCACCGACATCATCCTGACCGTTCGCCGCATCGGCCGTGATGATGCTTTCGATGTGACGATTACCCGCGCCATTATAAAAATCCGTTCGGTG
>JABMOQ010000060.1 GCA_013204045.1 Rhodospirillaceae bacterium
CCAACGGATCGCCCACTTGGGAAGCTGGCGCTGGGACATTTCAAATGGTGGGCAAAAATGGTCGGATGAGCAGTTCCGAATTTTTGGCTACCAACCCGGCGCTATCACACCCGTGTACGATACCTTCGTCAACGCCCTGCACCCCGACGACAGAGAAAAAGTTCTTGAAATCGTTCAGGAAGCACTGTCGGGTAAAGGAGATTACAACGACGAATTCAGGATCGTCAGAGCCGACGGCAAAATTCGCCACGTTTATGCGCAAGGGGAAATAATACGCGACGACAAGGGTACCCCGACCCTGATGACAGGCACACTCCTCGACATTACGGATAGGGTGGAAGCGGAAAGGGCTTTCAGGAAAAGTGAAGACAGGCTTCGTTCTATTTTCGACAATGCCCAGACCGGGATCGGGCGTACACGGATTGAAGACGGACAGATACTCGAGGCCAACCGGAAAATGGCCCGGATGTTTGGCTATGATGACGTTTCACAATTTATGGCCGAATATAAATTTTCCAAACAGTATGTCTTCCCTGAATTGCGGGAAAAGGTTTTCGCCTCATATGATACGGGTCCCGATCAGATCAACGAAATTCAGCATTACCGCAAGGATGGCTCAATTATCACCACCCGCACCCATGGCCGGATCAACCGCGAAGAAGGATGGATCGATTTGGTCATAGTCGACGTTTCAGACCGGGTCGCCGCCGAGGCTGAAATAATTGCCCGTGACTCCCTGTTCAAGGCCTTCATGGACGCCTCGCCAGCCTCGATCAGCATCAAGGACCTGAACGGGCATTATACCCTCGTCAATAAGCAGCTAAAAAAAACCCTGTATGCAGGAAAACAGCAGATGTCCGGCAAAACGGCCGCAGATGTATATGGCCATGATACCGCTAACACGCTAATGAACGAGGACAGGAAAGTCATCGAGACATCGAAGAGCCTGGAATTTAGACAGGATTTCATAATCGATGGCAAAAAAACAATCCTTAATCTGGTCAAGTTTCCAATCGGCGGCGATGATGGTGCCATCATCGCAATCGGAACCATCGGCATAGACGTCACCCGAAGCGATGAACTGGAACATGAACTCCGCCAACAAGCCATCATTTCCGAACAAGCGGAACTGATTGCAGGTTTCGGGCATTGGGTCTGGGACGAGATCACAGACACCAGCATTATGTGCAGTCCGGGAATCACTAAAATTTACGACATTTCCCTGGAAAAATTCCTGGAAATAACCTCACAAAGGGATGGTGAAAATGTATTTATTCACCCCGATGACTGGATCGGCTTCCGGGAAATAAATGAAGCGTTCAGGCGAACGGGCATCCCTTATTCCAGTGAGCACAGGATTGTACGTCCCGATGGGGAAATAAGATGGGTACGTGAAGTTGGTCGCGCCCTTGAGCTATCGAAAGATGGTGCTGTCGCCTCCTCGGCCGGCATTATGTACGACATTACAGATCAAAAATTAGCCACCCGGCATATTGAAAAGCTTTCCCATGCAGTTGAGCAGAGCTCTTCTCTGGTCTTTATCACCGACACAGAAGGAACGATTGAATACGTCAACAACAAGTTCATGGAAGTTACCGGATATTCAAGTGATGAGGCCATAGGCAAGAACCCGCGCTTCCTTAAATCCAAGGACACACCGACAGAAGTTTACAACGAACTGTGGCAGGCCATCACCTCAGGCAAGGAGTGGCGGGGCGAACTGAAAGACAGATGCAAAAACGGGCATACATTCTGGGCTTACGCCATCATTTCACCAGTCACCTCATCTGACGGCAAAATAACCAACTATATTTCCATGCACGAAGATATCACCGAGCAAAAAAATATTGAAATTCGTGAACGCCGTGCAAAGGAGCAGGCGGAAATAGCCAACCGGGCTAAGTCGGAATTACTGGCCAACATGAGCCACGAACTGAGGACGCCCCTGAACGCCATCATTGGCTTTTCGCAAATCTTCATAGGGCAACTTTTCGGCCTACTGGGTAACGACAAGTATATGGAGTACGCATACGATATTAATACATCGGGAAACCATCTGCTGGAACTGATCAACGATATCTTGGATGTATCGGCGATAGAGGCTGGTAAACTCAACCTCAACGAATATGAAATTAGTATTGAACGCGCGATCAATTCTGCTGTTCGTCTGGTCCAACCACGGGCAAATTCTGCGGGCCTGACATTGATAACCAGCTTCGCCGAGCATATACCCCTGATTTATGCCGACGAACGGCGCATCAAACAAATTTTGATCAATCTGCTCACCAACGCGGTCAAGTTCACTGATAAGGGGGGACGGGTAGAGGTGCGCGCAGAAATGGATGAACCAAATGGCCTCGTTATATCAATCATCGATACCGGCATTGGCATGAGCGAACAGGATATCGACATCGCGCTCAGCGAATTCGGGCAAGTTGATGGTGGGCTGGACCGTAAGAATGAAGGGACAGGCCTGGGGCTACCATTGGCCAATTCCCTGGTCGATATCCACGGCGGAGAAATGAAGATCGAAAGTACCTTGGGCCAAGGCACCACCGTGACTATCAAATTGCCCCATGAAAGAACCTTAACACCTGTAGAGTAGTTGCCCGGTGGTGCGCGCTGCGCTAACCAACAATATCCCGCAACCGCCCGAGATTTTTGAGATACGGCAGACGTTCTTGGGCGGCGGTGACGCTTTCGCTGTCTACGTCAGCAAAGATAAGTTGCTCTTCAACGCCGGCCCGGGCGGCATCGGTTCCATCGGGGGCAACGATGCAGCTGGCACCCAGATAGTCGGCCCCGTTCTCGGCCCCGGCATGGTTGGCATAAAGCAGCCAGACACCATTTTCGAAGGCCCGTGTGGGCATCATCTGCCATGCAACGGAGGGCCATTTATCGACCAGCGCCGTCGGCACAAGGATAACCTGGGCCCCGGCCTCGACGGCGGCACGCACGCTTTCAGGGAACTCGGCGTCGTAACAGATGAGGATGGCGCAGCACAACCCGTTCAGGTCGAACAGGGTCAGACCATCGCCGGGCTTGAAATATTTACCTTCGAATCCCGGCGGCGGCAGCAGCATCTTGCGATGGTTGGCGATCACCTGCCCTTCAGCACCGATGCAAACGGCGGCGTTGTAAAGATTGTCACCGTCACGTTCAGGGTAGCCGTACACGATGGTCGTCCCCGAGGCTTGTGCCAGCGCCGCCACCTTGCGGGCGAACGGGCCATGGGATGGCTCGGCAAGCCTCGGCAAGTCGTCGCCGACGTTGTAGCCCGACATGAACAGCTCCGGGCAGACGACAAGATCGGGACGTTCATACATCAAGGCGGTCGTCAGCTTGTTGAGCCGTTGATCGGGAGTCAGGCCGCCGCCGGCGCATTGGAAAACACTGGCACGCATGGGCTAGCGATCCACAACCAGAATGTCGCGGGAATAACTGGTCAGGTAGTCGCAACCGGTTTCGGTGACGACGATTGAATCGCCGATGCGCCCGCCAAGCTCGCCATCAACGGAAATGCCGCCATCGACGGCGAACGTCATACCGGGTTTAAGGATGGTCTTGTCGCCGACTTTCAACTCCGGGGCTTCCAGATAGGACATACCGATGGAACGGCCGGTGCGATAGCCGGTTTCAAAGCCAAGGGCGTCATAGACGTCGTTGGCCGCCAACGCCACGGATTCGGCGCTGACCCCGGGCCGGATGGCGGCAATGGCGGCAGCTTGCGCATCGATGGCGGCCTGTTGTACCCGGGCCGCTTCATCGGACACTTCCCGAATGAAGAACATCCGGTCGAAGCCCAGCTTGTAGAGCTTGAACTGCGCCATGTTGCAAAAACAGAAATAGACCGGATCGCCCTTTTGCAATTCCTTGACGCTGGCCCGGCGATGCACCATGGAGGTATCGCGTCCCGACTGCATGATTTGCAGATTGTGAATCATCGGCGAGATGAAAGCTTCCCAGCCCTTGGCCGTTAGAAAACCGGCGGCCTTGCGGGTGCCGGCGGCGATCACCGCAAGGGCGGCTTCGTATTCGGGGGCGCCTTCGGCGAGGGCCCCTTCGGCGGCCTGCATCATGGCCCCGGCGATCTCGCCAGTCTGTCCCATGACGGCGATTTCCTCGGGTGACTTGATCATCCGCATTTGCCCGAGAATGGGAGATACATTGTGGAGTGCCGTACCCGGCAGTTGATCATCGAACCAGCCCCGAACGATGGCCGGGATGGCCGCCGCCTCGACGCCGATGCGGCCGGGGGTGTCGCCCAGCGCCCGGGCCAGCACATTCTGCCAGCTATTAGGCCCGGCATCTTCCCAGGTCATGATGTCATCTACCCAGGTCATGGCCGAGGCCATTTCGCTTTCCATCAGGGGAGTGACCACCACGGGGGGCTGGTCGGGCCGGACAATAAGAAACGTTGGGCGACCGAATTCCACCGACAGGTAGCCCCAGAAACCAGCCAGATAGGCGATGGAGCTTTCATCTGTCATCACGGCGACATCAATCCCGGCATCTTTAAGCCGGGCCTGAAATTCCCTGGTGCGCTGGCGCGCCTGATCCAACATGGCGTTCTCCCGTTAAACTTATGTCCCAAGGTGTATACAACAACGCCATAAAAGTCATCTAAATTTGCTATACCGCCTAATTATTGCTATAGCTGTACACAGTTAGCGGTTTTGGAGAGTTCGCCCCCGTGCCAGACCAGGTCACATCGAAGGCTTATGACGTTCAATTTGACCGGGGCCGCCACCCCCGGGCCAAGATCGGTTACGTGCTTCTGGCCACGGAGCAGACCATTCAGGACGATGTCATGCGGTTGCGCCCGGACGGGGTCGGTATCCACTTCGCCCGCGCCGCCATCCCTGATTCAATTACCAACGAAACCCTCGCCGCCCAGGCCGACCTGCTGGCCGACTGCGCCGCCACCCTGCTGCCCGACGGCTCGCTGGATGTGGTCTGCTACGGCTGCACTTCCGGCTCACTGGTGATCGGCGAGGCGCGGGTTTTTGCCGAACTGAACAAGGGCGCACCCAATGCCCAGGCGACGTCGCTGATTACCGGCGTTATCCGGGCCTTACAGGCGGTCGGGGCGAAACGGCTGGTGGTCGCCACACCCTATCTGGACGAGGTCAATGCCGTCGAGAAAACCTACCTGGAACAGGCCGGTTTTGAAATTCTGGATATTCAGGGACTCAATCTTGAAAAAGACAGCGACATGGTCAGGGTTGCGCCGGATTACCTCAAGCAGTTTGCCCTGTCCCTGGACCGGCCGGACGCCGACGGCATTTTTATCTCGTGCGGGGCACTACGCACCCTGGATGTCATCGGCGCCATTGAGGATGCCGCCGGCAAACCCGCCATCTGCTCTAACCAGGCGATGATCTGGGACACCCTGCGACTTGCCGGCATCGACGATACCTTTGATGGCTTTGGCCGGTTGTTGCATGACCATTAACCCAACCCCCGAACGACTGCCGGCAGACGCCATATTCCAGATACTGCGCGACCGGATCTGCCTGCTCGACTACCCGCCGGGAACCGTGCTCAGGGAAACCGAACTGGCGAAGGCGTTTGGTGTCAGCCGGACACCGATCCGTGCCGTCCTGCAAAGGCTGGCTCACGGGGGTCTGATTGAGTCCCGCGATGGCGTCGGTACCATCGTCACCGACCTGACATTCGATGAGATTCGCGATATCTACCGACTGCGGCTGAAAATAGCGGAACTGATTGGCCAGATGTCCCCTCGCCCCCTTACCGAAGCTGACGGCGACGCGGCGGAAAACCTGCGGCAACGGGCGGAAGCTTTATTGGAAACTTTCGACATCACCGAGTACTGGCAGATCAATCATGACCTGCATTTGCTGATATCAGGCGTTATCGGCAATGCCGCCCTCGGCCAGATATGGGATCACCTATATTTTCAGGCGGCCCGCATGTGGTACCAGCATGCCCGGTCAGAACCCAAAAATGTGGCAGCGTCACTTGTCGCTGAACTTGCAGAAGTCAACCGGGCCATCGCCGAAAATGATGCGGTGGCCCTGGGCTACAGCCAACGCAACTACATTGCCTATGGCCTCGCGCGGTTGGAAGCAAAGCAGGGTTAGGGCTTGTTCTTGGTGACCAGTACCGGGGTGCGATCTTTTTCGCGCAAAACATCCATGTCTTCGTAAGTGGCGGCGGAGACCTGCGGTGTGTCCTGCTCGGCTTTGGGGCGGTGATCCACTGGCGTGACGATGCCCCCCGATATAACCATCTTCAGGGCCTCTTCGACCGTCATGGACAGGGGCACCAGTTCCTTTTTGGGAATAAACAACAGGAAGCCGGATGTCGGGTTGGGTGTGGTCGGTATAAATATGTTGATGCATTCCTCTTCTGTCAGGTTCTGCACCTCGCCTTTGGTGCGCCCGGTGATGAAGGCGATGGCCCACATGCCGCGGCGCGGGTACTCGACCAGAACCGCTTCCCTGAACGCATTGGATTGCTGGGCCAGCACGGTTTCAAGTATCTGCTTGATGGCGCCGTAAATACCCCGGATTACCGGCATCCGATTAAGCAGCCGTTCGCTGGTGCGCAGATAAAAGCGGCCGACCATGCCCGCCGTCAGGGCCCCGATCAATATTAATACGACAATAAGGATAACCAGCCCCAGCCCCGGCATGGTGATCGGTAAATATGTTTCCGGATTGTATTTCACCGGGATCAGCGGTGTGATCTTGCTATCGACGAAGTTGATAAACAACGCGGCCAGATAAAAGGTGATCGAGATTGGTGCGGTAATGAGCACGCCAGCCAGAAAATAAGCCCGCAACCTGGCGACCGGGCTCGTCCTTTTCGGCGCGGGGGGAGGTTCGTCGTTCATTGGTTCATTCCGGTGACTCTGCTGCCGGGGCTGGCGGTGGATCGGATTTCTCGGCCCCCATGCGCCGCACATGGTCGGCTAGGATGTTCAGCAATCCGCGGATGAAAGGGTCGGTTTTGTTCATCTTTAACTCGAACATCTGGCGAGTAATGACGATCGCCGTACCGCCCTTGACCGCCCGTGCTGTCGCCATGCGAATGTTGCTGTCGAGCAGTGCCATTTCGCCGATAATACCGCCCTTGCCGACGGTGGCGAGAACGGTACCGTTCTTGACAATCTGCACTTCGCCTTCCTGGATGAGATAGGCCAGGTTGCCTTCCTCACCTTCCTTGAAAATTTTGTCGCCTGGCTGAAAAATTTTCCGCTCAAGCACCCTGTCTTGTGCCATAGCCCCTTACCCCTCCACCTGAATTGTTTATGTACCTTGCCCTTTATAAAAGGCATTGGATCATAGTATGACGAAAACTCGGGAGAAAAAGGAAATCATGATGCATGGGGTAAAAAGCGAACCTTCACCGCCCCTGGATCATCCATGAATCAAGCATTTTCCCTGCAATTGCCCCGAATCTATCGAACCTGTCCTCGGGTGCGGCATATGACCAGACATGAGCGACTTTATCCCCGTCCCTGGCGACGACGACTGTCCACTGGCGGTACTTTTGTTTATTTTGCGTGTACGAACTGGTGAACTGAAAACCGGGCAGGGAAACATTGCCCCTGGAATAAATGTAGCGGCTATCATTGGAAAAGATCGCCTTTGGGTCAGCCTTGGTGATCTGGAGCTTCATATCAGTGGCGATAGCGGCGACGGATTTTATGGCATCGCTGTTGTTATTTTCCACGTTCTGAATGCTGATGGTGGCGAAATAGGCGGGGGTGCTTTTGTTGCCGCTGAATACAACCGAATGATCTCCATTACGCTCAGTTATCCATGTGGCCGGATATTCAATGCTGTAGCCGCCACCCGGGGCCGCATAACGCCGAACATTTCCAGCCACCATCTGTTGTAATCCATCACCCTCCGTCGTTTTTAACGCATCGGGTAAATCTCCCTCTGCCGGTCGGAAGCTTTCCATCATCCAGGTGAAATCCTTCCTCATGTTTTCAAACTTCGCAATGGCCGCAAAGAAAATCACCACATAATCGAGTTGTTTGCCGCGGCCAATGATCACCCTAATGCGAGTGCCAGAGCCATCATAAAGCGCCGTAATGGCAGGAAGACCAGCCAGAATTGCCGGTTGCTCCTCGTGCTTGATTGACCATTTCTTTCCAGGGCCAAGGTATTGCTGTTCCAGCTTGGCCAGCATTCCTTTCAACGAGATAGTCGATTTCGTCGGTCCGGTCTGAACTGAAATCAAGAACCCATTGCGCGAGTTAATGACGATGCCGCGATTTTCGCCGCGATCCTCGACCTGGGCACCCGGCGGTATGGTAATGAAATATCCCGTTTGGGGATGCTTGTACAAAAGGGCCTGGTTAATGGAATCTGCCGTTTGTGCATAGGCCAGGGATGTCTCAAAACCGAGGATCAGCCCGATCAGGATTAAAAAATTTCTGACGATGATCATTCGGGTGTCTTTTTTCAGCCAAAATATGTCGGGCCACTGGAAACAGGGCCGCGATAAACCTATAATCATGGTATTATCAACGGCAACGAATGAAGAAAGCCTTTACATGAATACAAACGCCCTCATTTCCATCATCTGCCCTGACCGGGTTGGCCTGGTTTCAGCTGTTTGTGGGCAAATATATGATCTTGGCATCAACCTCAACGATACCACCTTTGCCGTACTTGGCGGCGGCGCTGAATTCACCGCCGTTTGTGAAATCCCGGAAGATCATACGATAAAGGATATTGAGGAGTCACTTCTGGCGCTTGATGAGCTGAAAGACGCACAACTTTCTATCAGCAAATTTGATCTTTCACCGGTGCATTCCGAGTCTGGACACATCACCCACCGTATTGTCTTGCAGGGCGGCGACCGACCGGGCCTGATTGCGCGGCTGGCCGAAGTGTTCGTCGAGTTCAAGGCCAACATCGTGCGCCTGAATTCGGAAAAAGTTCCAGGGCGGGGTGATAATCAGTACGAAATCCGTATCGCTGCCTGGATACCGGAAGAAAATGTCAAATCATGTCTGGCCACAGTCGCTAATACGGCTGGGCAGCTAAGTATGAAATGCCACTGGAACGAAATTTCCAGCTGATCAAGAAGATGAGTTGACGGCTTTGGCCCTGGCCTCTGAAAAATGTGCATAGAGGAAAATGGTCACCTCATCGGACGGCAACGGTACGCAGAAATAATACCCCTGTATCTCGTCACATTTATATTTTTTGAGCAACGCCAGCTGTTCTTCTGTTTCAACCCCTTCGGCGATAACCCGGCGGTTCAGGGTTTGCCCCATGCTAATGATGGTCTTGATAATTTCCGCATCGTCCTCACTGGTGGTGATGTCGGAAACGAACGAGCGATCTATTTTGATGGTGTCGATGGGGAACCTTTTCAGGTAGCTCAACGACGAATAACCGGTGCCGAAGTCATCCATGGCCACATGAAAGCCCATCTTGTTAAGAGTGTTGAGGGCAACCACGGCACCTTCTGAATCCAACATCAGCATGCTTTCGGTGATTTCTATCTCAAGGCTGGCCGCCGTCACGCCGGTTTCCTTCATCACTGATTTAAGCATCGGGATAAAAGATTTTTCTCGCAACTGGCGTGCCGACAGGTTGACGGCAATGCGGATAGGCGGCAACCCTTTTTCGATCCAGTCCTTGTGCTGCGCACATGCGGTACGAAGGGCCCATTCGCCGACCTCGACCACCATTCCCGTTTCTTCCAGAACAGGCACGAACTTGACTGGCGATATGCTGCCAAGCTCGTCATTATTCCAGCGCATCAGCGCTTCAACGCCGGTAATGCGACCGCTGCTGATCTCCAGTTTAGGCTGGTAAAAAAGACTGAATTCATTCCCGGCCAGAGCCTTGCTTAGGCCGTTCTTCAGGACCAGTCGTTCTTTCACCTGGGCATTCAGATCTGCGGTAAAGAACTGGTAGTTGGCCTTGCCCTGATCCTTGGCCCGGTACATTGCCGAATCGGCATTCTTGATCAACTCATAGGCCTCGGTCCCATCATCCGGGTAAATGGTCACGCCAATACTGCCCGAGATAAAGGATTCATGATCGTTGAGCTGGAACGGCTTGGCCAATGTATCGAGAATACGCTGGGCCAGCAAAGGCGCATGACGGGGATCAAGAAGATTAGGCATGATAACCGTGAATTCATCACCGCCCAGCCTGGCCACCGTGTCGCCCTTACGAATGCATTTCTTTAATCGTTTGGCTGCTTCCTTCAGCATCAGGTCGCCAATGTCATGGCCCAGGGTGTCGTTGACCAGCTTGAAACCATCAAGGTCTATAAACATCAGACCGAGTTTCCTGTTCGAACGGTTCATCGTAGACAGTCCCAGATCGAGCCGGTCATGAAACAGTGCCCGGTTGGGAAGGCCCGTCAGGGTGTCATAGTTGGCCTGTTGATAAATGCGCTCCTGATCCTGCTTGCGCTTGGTAATGTCGTTAAGAACGATTGCGTACTGGGTATCTGCCTCTTTGTCGCCAAAGATCGCCGAGATCGAAAGCCTGAGCGCATATTCCTTACCGGATTTATTCTTGTCCCAGAACTCCCCCTTCCAGTACCCCTTGGAGCCCAGATCCTGCTGCATGTGCTGGTGAAGTTCTGTATCCTTTTTCAGGGCTTTGTAAAAGCTTGGGATATTGCCCAAAAAATCTTTTTCCCTGAAACCCGTAATCTCCGTGTACGCAGGATTGGCGTCCAGCACCTTGAACTTGCGATCAACGATGATCACCGCCTCCGTCAGGTTAGCGATGACTTCCGCAGCAAGGCGCAGTTTTTCCTCGGCCTTGTGCCGTTCAAGTATTTGCTGGGTCAGCTCGCGGGTCCGCTTCTCTACCCGGTCTTCCAGTTCATTATGGGCTTTGCGCAGTTCTTCTTTGGCGCGTTTGCGATCCGTAATATCGCGAACTTCGAGCATATAGGAATCTTCGCCGGGGTCGCCGAAAGGCATGATGGCGATTTCGACGTCTATCAATTCCCCGTCAACACGCACGAATTTAAGCGGCAGGGTCGAGCCGCTTCCCGATAGCGTATTCAGTTCATCGGAAAGTTCCGACAGTCCGTTGCTAATGGCTTCCCTGTAATCCGGATGAACAATCGTCACCAGCCGCCTGCCAACCAATGATTCCGGTTTCTTTTCCCGTAACATGGCGGCGCCTGCCTGGTTAATGTATGTGATAACGCCCTGATCACAGACACAGATCATGTCGAGGGCGCTTTCGACAAGATGGCGATAGCGGGTCTCGCTTCCCAATACCTCTTTTGCGGCGCGGAACTTGTCGGTGATGTCGCGGGCCTGCACGTTGACAAGCCCATCGCCTTTAGCGCCGGTCACACGAAAGGTAAATTCTGCGTCGATAAACGTATTGCGTCCGCGCTTCAGCTTTAGCGGCAGCGGCTGGGTTCCTGTATTACCGCTTTTCAGCAGTTTCGAAACCATGCCCCGGTTATCCGGATGCATAAAATCCGAGAATGGCCTTCCGGTAGCTCGCGCCAGAGACTTAAGGCCCAATATGGCGAGTCCGGCGGGGTTTATATAGGCAATCTTGCCCTTTTCACACAAACAGACCAGATCGGGCGATGTTTCGAGCAGATTTCGGACCCAGATACTGTTATCAACAGCCTTTTCCTTCGACCGACCTTTGGCTGCAGTTTTCCTTGTGCCCGGTCCCTTCCGTGCGGTTTTTTTATTGGGCTGCCCAGTCATTGATCCGCTGAATATCGCTTCCGTACTCGTTTTTGGTACGGGTTAAATACCATAATAATCTAAAAAAATGCAGCAAAAACCGAATACTAGAAACCCGGTATGCTGCCGTTGGCGGTTCAGTTCCCGGCCGACTGGCCCCGCTCGAGTCGGCCAACCAGCTCGTTGAGCTGTGCCCAGAAGAAGCTTTCGCCGGGATACCCTATGATTCTGCCGATTTCCTGTCCGCGGTCCCAGGCGACAAATGTCGGTGTATAGACCAAGCCATTGATTTCGGCCAAATCTTCCGGCATGTCAGAGTCGGCATCAATCCGCCGTAACGGCAACACCTTGCCCTCTTCTGTCTTGGCATAGATGATGCCGACTTCTTCGTCCCAGGCCTCGCACCATTGACAGCCCTGGCTTTCATACATGATCAGCTCGGCAGCCGTCCCCGGCTTCCCATAAGCCGTGACAAAAAACACCGTCAGCAACGCGGCAAAGGTCGATCTGTAGATGCTCGTCATCTCAAAAACCTTAAGTTGCCACAAACAAAAGGGCCAGACCTTAAAGGCTAAGGCACTGACCCAATTTGTTGTCGTGATTTCAGAGTATTAAGCGGATTTTTTAATCATATACGTAAATATGCCATCCGCTTCGCTGCTTTCCACAAGCTCGTTGCCGGTGGAACGGCAGAACGCTTCGAAATCCTTGACCGAACCGGGGTCGGTGGACAGTACCTGCAGGGTTTCGCCGGAAGCGACGTCCTTGAGCGCCTTTTTGGCCTTTAAAATCGGCAGCGGGCAGTTCATACCCTTGGTGTCGAGTGTTGTCGTCATTTGAAGCTCTCCTGTCTTATAATTTGAGTAAGCTTACTCAATATATTAGCGTTTTATCAAGTGCAGATGTTAATGTATTTAAGACACACGACCCGCAAGCACGACGCCAGGTTCTTGTCATTGGCCGTCAGGCAGTGGTCATGGATTTTCGTCACAAGGGCGGCAAGCTGTACATCTTCTTCCTCAGCCAGCATTTCCAATACCGTCCAGTAGGCCCTTTCCAGGCGGATCGTCGTCGAATGCCCATGAATGCGCAGCGATCGGCGTTCCGGCTGGAATTCCTCGGCCTGCTCAATGGTGCAAAGCCCGAAAAGCCTGGCCAGCGGGGTTTCCCCGTTAGCCAGAGGCAGCTCCACCCTACCCAGTAATTCCGCCGGGGTCTTCTTTGGGGTTAACTTGTTGACGCTGGTTGCGCTCATATCGTTGTGTGCTCCGCCCAATGGCTCAGATAAACAGATTCAGATCTGATTTCAGGGCATTTTCCATGTAGGTGGCAGCGCCGGCAAGCTTGATACCGGGAATCAGGTCCTCGGGTTCGTATTCGAACAGATCAAGGGTCATCTGGCAGCCGATCATCTCGATATCCGCATCGATGGCCGCTTCACGCAGTTCAGGAATCGACGCCACGCCTTTTTTCTTGATCAGGTTTTTCATCATCGTCGAACACACGGCATCGACGCCGGGAATGGCCGACATAAGATTCGGCATGGTCATATGCATGCCCATCATGGGCATTTCCATGCCCGGGTTGCCGAGGGTCGTAATCTGCAGATGATCGAGGCTTTTCTTCAGCAATTGCAGGCCGTAGAAGGTGAAAAACATCGACACCTTGACATCCATGGCCGCCGCCGTGGTCGCCAGGATGAAGGGCGGGTAAGCCCAGTCCAGTGTCCCCTTGGTGACAATGATCGACATTGATTTAGCGTTGGCGACCTCACTCATAATTTAATTCTCCTAGAATTCCTGTGTTAAAGCCTCGGTGTTGTCATCCCTTGATGGGACTTGTTTACGTTATCTGCCAAGAAGCAATAAGGTTTCCCTAATATAAAGAGGAGCCTATCGTCACTCCAAACTGCGCGGGTAGTATATAATAACCACAACCCAAACAAGGCCGTATCCTATTGAATAAAAAGCGCTTTTTAGGAAACCAGCCAATCCGTCACTTAATTTTAGCAGAATCAAATATACCTGCGGGATAAATTATACTATATCGACCCGGCATTGGATATGTTCTGCGGCTTCAAAATACTGTGAGTCTGAAAGCCCGGCACATTACCACCGACAGGAACCATTTGGGAGTAGCTTGATGGAAGATCTGCCTGTTACCACCGTCGTCGCCCTTGCCGGGTTTCTTGCCGGCACTGTGTTCGGCGCGACCGCCAACAAGACCAATTTCTGCACCATGGGTTCGCTGTCCGACATCGTCTTCATGGGCGATTACAGCCGTTTCCGTTCTTGGCTTCTGGCCATGGCCGTCGCCATTGCCGGCGCACAGGCGATGCACATGACGGGCATGATCGACCTTTACGAATCCATCTACCTAACTCCCAATCTTGGCTGGCTCGGCGCCATCATCGGCGGTCTGATGTTCGGTTTCGGCATGACCATGGCCGGCGGTTGCGCCGGCAAGAATCTGATTCGCGTCGGTGGCGGCAACCTGAAGTCCATTGTTGTGGTCATGGTCATGGGCATTTTCGGGTATATGACCCTGCGCGGCCTGATCGGCCTGGCGCGGCTTGAACTGGAAACCAGCAATCTTGATCTTTCCGAAATGGGCCTGGCCTCTCAAGGTATGGTCGACCTGATCGCCGCCGCCATTGGCTCGGAAGCCGAAGGCATCCGCCTTGGGGTCGCTGCCGTCGTGGTCCTCGGCCTTCTTGCATACTGTTTCAAAAACGCTGAATTCCGCTCATCTCCCGGCAATGTTCTTGGCGGGCTGATCATCGGCGCCATGGTGCCGGTTGGCTGGTGGATTACCGGCGTTCTTGGTGCTGACGAATTTGATCCGATGCCGCTGTTCTCGTTTACCTTCGTATCCCCGGCCGGCGAAAGCATCCAGTACCTGATGACCTTCACCGGGGCGACCATCAATTTCGGCATCGCCACCGTTGGCGGAGTCATTTTGGGCTCGTTCCTGGTCGCCGCCGGCGGTCGCACCTTCCGCATCGAATCGTTCACCGACAGCGACGACATGATCCGCCACTTGTTCGGTGCCGCCCTGATGGGCACCGGCGGCATTATCGCCCTCGGCTGCACCATCGGACAGGGCCTCACCGGCATGTCGACACTGGCCCTGGGGTCGCTGATCGCCCTTGTATCGATCATCCTGGGCGGCCTGATCGGGCTGAAATATATGGAAGAAGGCACCCTGGGCGGTGCCCTGAAGGCGCTCGTCACGCGCGCATAATCTCCATCAAGATTATTGTTCCCGCCTGATTGAAAAGTCCATGATTCTTCTAAGGGAAAACCCTTAAAATAAGAATATTTCATTTAATATTCCCGTTTTTCAGTGGGTTATGCCGCCCTATGAAGGGTTGCTTTATGCCGTCTGTTTCGTTTAGTTTAAATAAAGTTCATATAACAACGTCACCGGCACGAACGCTGGCAACAAATAAGAATTCTGATTTCAAATCAGGACAGTGTTATCCGCTTAATGGGGGGTGCTTCTGTCATCACTCCCTAACTGTGTCACCGCATAACGCGGGACATGCCACCACTTAAGGGAGGGACAATGACCTACCGCACATTACTTGGTGCCCTCGCCGGCGCCGTACTTCTCGGGACTTTTGCCGCCAACGCAAATGCCGCCGAGTTCATGGTTGTCGACGACACCATTCCCGCATCGCTGACCGGAAAGGCCGGGGATCCGGCTGCCGGCAAGAAAACTGCCATTAATAAGAAGAAAGGCAATTGCCTTGCTTGCCACGTCATGCCAATTCCGGAAGAACAGTTCCACGGCAACATCGGACCCAATTTAGGCGAAGTCGGCAACACCATGAGCGCCGCGGAAATGAGGATTCGTTTGGCTGACCCCAAACTGATTAACCCCGGCACCATCATGCCGGCGTTCCTGAAGCCCGGCACGACCCGGGTGCTGAAAAAGTTTGAGGGTAAAGCCATCCTTACGCCGCAGGAAGTCGAGGACGTCATCGCCTATCTGTTGACGCTCAAGGGCGATCTGCCCCAGTAATTTCCGTAAAGAAAAGGAAAGTAAATGTCTGAGAAACACATCACAACAGCCGTTCTGGGCCGCCGACAGGTGCTCAAAGGCGCGGGGCTTGGTGCCCTTGCCGTCGTTGGCGCGGGCCTTTCTGCCAAGGACGCTTTCGCGACCCCGGAAACGGCGGCAGCCTACCTTGACAAGATGGTCGGCAGCGGCGGATCGGAAGGCAAGATCAATCTGAAACTGCCCGAGATCGCCGAAAACGGTGCCACCGTGCCGATCACCGTCAGTGTCGACAGCCCGATGAGTGCCGATAGCTACGTCAAGACGATTCATCTCGTTGCCGAAGGTAACCCCAACCCGGAACTGATTTCTTTCAACATGTCGCCGGGACTCGGCAAAGCCGAAATTTCGACCCGCGTCCGCCTGGGCAAAACCCAGTTCATACGCGCGGCAGCCGTCATGAGTGATGGCTCCGTTCATACCGGCTCAAAAGAAATCAAAGTCACCATCGGCGGCTGCGGCGGCTGATTGGAACAGGAGAGATTTGAAAAATGGCTAAGAAACCACGCGTAAAAGTTTCCCGTAAGGGCGGCCTTGTCGAAATTAAAACCCTGATTTCCCACAAAATGGAAACCGGCCTTCGCAAGGACAGTAAAACCGGGGAACTGATTCCCCGGATGATCATCAACAAGTTCGTTTGCAAGTTTAATGGCGAGGAAATCCTGAGTGCCGACATGCACTCGGCTGTCGCCGCTAACCCGTACCTTGCCTTTTATGCCAAGGACGCGTCGAGCGGGACCTTTGATTTCGCCTGGACCGATGACAAGGGTAATACCGTCACCGCTTCAGCCGATGTCAAGGCCTGACGATTATTGGAAACAGGGAAGGTATAAAACCATGAGATACAAACAAATCATGATGACAGCCGCCGGTTTTCTCGGCATCGCCATCATCGTCGCCGCCTGCGCCCAAAGGGGCATTCCGACGGGCGGGGATCTGAAATCCGGCTATTTCTATTCGATGCCTGAAACCCAGGCCATGCAATGGGATACCGAGGCCAATGACTGGGCCGACTTCGACAACCCGGGCTTCATCTGGGTCGATCAAGGCGCGGAACAGTGGGACACGATCAACGGCGAGGAAGGTAAATCCTGTGCCGAGTGCCATGGCGAAGCATCATCCATGGCGGGCGTTTCGACTACCTATCCGAAGTATAATGCCGAAGACGGCAAGCTGCGCGCCCTGCAGGACCAGATCACCGATTGCCTGGTTAACCGCATGAAGGCGGAAATCACCAAGGACTGGAAATGGGAAGGCGATTTGATGCTGGGCATGACCGCCTTCGTCAAGCTGCAATCCCGTGGCATGCCGATCAACGTCGCCATCGATGGTGACGCGGCCCCGTTCTACGAAGAAGGCAAGACGTTCTATAACACCCGTCGCGGTGCCCTCGACATGTCGTGCGCCAACTGCCATGTGGATTATCCCGGCAGCTGGGCCCGGGCCGACCTGATCAGTAACGGTCTGCCCAACGGCTACCCGACCTTCCGCCTGAAATGGCAGAAGTTTGGCTCGTTGCACCGTCGAATCTCCGGCTGCAATAAAAACATCCGGGCAGAGCCTTATGGCCGCGGTTCCGATGAGTATACCAACCTGGAGCTGTATCTTGCTTCCCGGGCAAATGGTGTCGCCAGCGAGGCGCCCGGCGTCCGGAGGTAACACCTTCCAGGCTTAAGAGACTATAATTGGGCGGCATTCCGGTAGCGATCCGGGTGCCGCCCAAATTTTTCCAAAATACGGACCCCTTCGATGCTGACACGCCGAGATTTTATACAAGTTACCGCCGCCACCGCCGCCATGATGGCGCCCCTAAGCGGGTTCGGTGGTATTCGTAGCGCCGCCGCCGGGCAAAAAATCACCCAGGACGAATTATTGAAGTTTGAGTCCGTCGGCCAGGTAACGCTGCTTAATTTTACCGACTGCCATGCCCAGATCGTGCCGCTGTATTTCCGTGAGCCGTCGGTTAACCTTGGCGTCGGCGGAGTACATGGCTTGCCGCCACACATTACCGGCGAGGCGTTCCTGAAACATTTTGGACTGACACCGGGCACCCCCGAAGCCTATGCCTTTTCAAGCCATGATTTTGCCGCCCTGGCGAAAGACTATGGCCGCATCGGCGGCATGGCGCAGATGGCGACCCTGATCAAGGCGATCCGCGCCGAGCGTCCGGCCAACGCCCTGCTCATCGACAATGGCGATACCTGGCAGGGCTCGTACACGTCGCTGAAAAGCCGCGGCGCAGACATGGTCGAAATACAGAACGCGCTTGGGGTCGATGTGATGACCGCCCACTGGGAATTCACCTATGGGGCTGAGCGGGTACAGGAACTGATAGAGATGTGCAATTTTCCGTTCCTGGCCGGCAATGTTCGTGATACGGAATTTGACGAACCGGTTTTCGAAAACACCAAATTCTTCGAGCGTGGCGGCGTCAACATCGCCGTTATCGGGCAGGCCTTCCCCTACACCCCCATCGCCAATCCGCGCTACATGATCCCCGAATGGTCATTCGGCATTCAGGAAGACATCGTGCGTCAGCACGTCGAGGCGGCCCGTGCCGATGGCGCCGACCTGGTGGTGCTGGCCAGCCATAACGGCTTCGATGTGGACCGCAAACTGGCGTCCCGCGTCGACGGTATCGACGTCATCCTGACCGGCCACACCCATGATGCCATCCCCGCCGTGATCACCGTCAACAACACGCTGCTGGTGGCCACCGGATCCCATGGCAAGTTCCTTGGACGCCTTGACCTGGACGTGCAGAACAAGAAGATCAAGGATTACCGCTTCAAGCTGATGCCGGTTTTTTCCGACGCCATCACCCCGGACCCGGAAATGAGCGCCGTGGTCAACAAAATCCGTGGTCCCCATGAAAGCACACTCGGCACGGTGCTCGCCAAAACCGAAGGCACCCTATACCGCCGTGGTAATTTAAATGGCACCTTCGACGATTTGATCTGCGATGCCATGCTGCAAGAGCGCGACGCCGAAATCGCCCTGTCACCCGGTTTTCGCTGGGGCAGATCCTTACCGCCAGGCTCCGACATCACCGTCGACGATGTTTATACACAAACCGCCATTACCTACCCGGCATGCTACCGCAACGAAATGACCGGAGAATTCCTGAAAGTCATTCTGGAAGACGTCGCCGATAATCTCTACAACGCCGACCCCTATTACCAACAGGGTGGCGATATGGTCCGCGTCGGTGGCATGGGATACACCATCGACATTTCCAAGCCCATTGGCGAGCGCATCTCAG
>JABMOQ010000061.1 GCA_013204045.1 Rhodospirillaceae bacterium
CCGGGCCGGATACCGCCGTGCCAGATGACATAAATGCCGCTGACACCCTTTATGCTGTGTTCGTCCGGGTTGAACACGGCAAAACGGAAGAAGTTGCCGCGCGGACTCAATGCCCAATTGGGATCCGTGAGTTTGTTGTCGGCGATCAGGTCGAGAATGTCCAACCGTTGAGCCTCCTTACAGGAATGCCGAATCTAATAATGAATCAATGACTTATCTGAGTTATTTTTCAGTTAACAAAGGCCTGGTGGCTATTTTAAGCCAGTCATGGGTGAGGCCGTCCACAAGCGGGGAAATCACCTCATAAACCCGGCCATGATAGGCATCTACCCACTGCCTTTCGTCTGGGTCGAGCAAGGAAATATCGATTAGATTGCGGTCAAAGGGGGCCAGGGTCAGGGTCTCGAATTCGTTCATTTTCTGCCCGGTTTCGGGCGATCCGCCCGTGCCGCGCACGGCGACCAGGTTTTCGATGCGGATGCCATAGGCCCCTTCCTTGTAAAAGCCGGGCTCGTTAGACAATACCATGCCGGGTTCAAGGGCAGCTCCGCCGCCGGATTTGGATATCCGTGCCGGCCCTTCATGCACATTCAGGTAACTGCCGACACCGTGGCCGGTGCCATGATCGTAATCCAGGCTCTGTTGCCAAAGGGCCTGGCGGGCCAGGATGTCGAGCTGGGGGCCGGCGGTGCCGTCAGGGAATTGCGCCGACGCCAGGGCGATATGGCCTTTAAGCACCCGGGTAAAGCGGTCGCGCATTTCATCGCTGGGGGGGCCGATGGCGATGGTGCGGGTTACGTCGGTGGTGCCATCCGGATACTGGCCGCCGGAATCGACCAGATAAAGCGATCCGGCCATGAGGGTTGCATTGGTTTTTTCATCGGCCCGGTAATGGACGATGGCGCCATGGGCCCCGGCACCTGAAATGGTCGGGAAGCTGGGCCCCCGGAACAGGGTGCTTTCCCGGCGCAGCTCCTCCAGCTTTTCGGTTGCCGAAATTTCCGTCACTTTGCCGGATGGGGCTTCGCTGTCCAGCCAGGCCAGGAAGCGGGTTAGGGCGGCACCGTCGCGGCGATGGGCGGCCCGCATACCGTCAAGTTCGGTGTCATTCTTGATCGCTTTCGGCAGCTGGCAGGGGTCATCCTGCTCGACCATATCGGCCCCGGCAGCGGCTAGCCTATCGGCGATCCATGCCGGCGTTGCGGCCGGGTCAATGGCGACCCTTTTGCTTTCCATGCCCAGGCGATCCAGGGCCGGGCCAAGATCGGCGGGTTGGCGGATAGCGATCCCGTCACCAAGATGTTTCCCAAGGCCGGCGGATATTTTTTCCCGGTCCATGAACAAATCCACCGAACCGTTTTTGTAAAGGATAGCGAACACCAGCGGCAACGGCGCAAAGTCGACATCGCCGCCGCGCACGTTAAGAAGCCAGGCAATGGAATCGGGGGCCGAAAGCACGGTGGCGTCGATTTTTCCCGCAGACATATCATCGCCCAGCTGGCGTCTTTTATCGGCTGATTCCCGCCCGCTGTATTCCATGGGGTGGGCGATGACGGGGGCAAGCGGCGGTGTCGGCCGATCGGTCCACACGGTGTCTATGGGGTTGGTGTCGATGGGGACAAACTCACCGCCAGCCTGCTTGCAGGCCTTTGCCAAACGCCTGACCATGGCCGGGGTCAGCAGCCACGGGTCATACCCTAAGCGGCCCCCTTCGCCAAGATTATCGGCGATCCAGTCGTTCGGAGAAACTTTGCTGATATGCACCGGCTGGAATAAATCGCCATCGACCTGGGTGGCTGCTTGCAAGGTGTATCGCCCATCGACGAACAGGGCCGCCTTGTCGGCCAACACCACGGCTTGCCCGGCAGAGCCGCTGAAGCCAGTCAACCACAGGAGTCGCTCGGCGCTGGGCGGCACGTATTCGCCCATGTGGGCATCATTTCTGGGAACGATAAAGCCGTCCAGTCCGAGGCACTTGAGTTCCGCCCTCAGCGTGCCCAGTCGGGACGCAGAGTCGCCAGCCGGTTTGGTTTGATTTGCCATGGTAGCTGAAGCTAGGGAACCGGATGCGAGCAGGCAAGGGCAAATCCGGCCCCGGACAGATATGCAGGCAGCGCAGGGCTGCGCTGCAGCAATGACACTTAATAAAGCCGCAAAAACACCTATCTTACGCTCACGAGTTACCCGCAACCTATCCGGACCGAGAAAAGGACCGAGCCGATGAAAAAAATGAACGATCAAAACAATACTAAAATAGTGTCCCCGCTCACCGTGTGGTGGAAGCGTTACCAGCTTTCTGACAGGCTTCAAGGCCTGGATGACCGGATACTTGATGATATCGGCCTGGATCGTTACGGCATCGACGATATGGTCAATGCGACGCACCCCTACCCCAGCGTCAAGGGCTTGGTTGTGCGCTACCTGAATGCCCTGGCCGAAAGCTTTCGCAAGCGTGAGGTTGCGGCGCAATTGGCAGCCCTCGATGACCGGCTTCTGAAAGACATGGGCATCCGACGTGAAGATATTCAAAATATCATCAATGGCACCATCCTGCCCCGTCAGGGTTCGGATGATTCAGCCACGGCACCTATTGCAAGTAATGAAGTTAAGCCGTTCACGGGCACCGTTGCCGAAAAACAGGATCGCCGTCCGCTGGCGGCCTGATCGGTTCATCAGATTCGCGTAAAGCCCGTGCCGGTTATTGGGCGCGCACCTTGCTGTATCCCCGGCCTGTCATGCAAAAGCTAAACAGCCGGTCGGTGCTTTTGCGCGCCTGATAAACCGCCATGTTTTTCTGATAGGTATCCTGACCGGCATTATCGCCGGCGAAGGGATCGCCGCGCTGGTATTCCAGATCGGCTTCCCTGGCGGCATAGGATCGGCAAGTCGCCATGTCTGCGGCCTGTTCGTCATTGCCGGCACCGGTTTTTTGCCAAATCACGGGCGCTGCACAAGCGGCCAGGCCAAGGCTGGCAAGCAGGGCGGCAGTGAACATCTTTCGGGCAGCAGTCATGTCATTTCATTCTAAGAAAACAGAGTGTCCGGCGGGAACGATATGCTCACCGTGGTACCTTTGCGCGGGGCGCTTTTAACTTTTAGGGTGGCCCCGTGCAGTTCGGCGAAAGACTTGGTCAAAGGCAGGCCGAGACCGGTGCCATCATATTTACGGGCCAGCCTGCTATCAACCTGCACGAACGGTTTCATGGCTTCGGTGACGTTTTCGGCCTTCATGCCGATGCCCGTATCGGCGACAGTTAACACCAGATTGCCTGCTTCCGACAGACGCGCCCGGACCGTTACCGTACCGCCCTTGGGCGTGAACTTGACCGCATTGGACAGCAGATTCAGCAGCATCTGTTTCAAGCGACGTTCGTCGCCCCTGACGGCGGGAAGCTTGCCCTGAATTGATTTTTTTAGGGTCAGTCCGGCATCGTCGGCGCGCTCGCGGATCAGGCGCAGGCTGGCTTGCACAACATCAACAATATCCACCCGCTCCGGCCTGAAATCCACTTTGCCGACTTCCAGGCGGGCGATATCGAGGATATCGTTGATGATTGCCAGCAAGTGTTGGCCCGAATCGCTGATGGTCTGCGTATATTCTGAATATTTCGGATTGTTGATGGGGCCGAAAATTTCCGACGAAATCATGTCCGAAAAACCGATGATGGCGTTGAGCGGCGTCCGTAATTCATGTGACACATTGGCCAGGAAGTCGGTCTTCGTGCGGTTGGCGATTTCGGCCTGCTCTTTGGCCTCGATCAGGTCGACTTCGGCCTGTTTGCGCTGGGTGATGTCCCCGAGCGATCCGGTCATCCGGTAGGCGCGGCCTTTGCCGTCACGCAGCGCCAGGCCGCGCATGCGGATCCAGCGGGTCCGGGCGGCGCTTCGGTGAAGCCGGAATTCGCACTCGAAAAGGGGCGTTTCCCCCTTCAGGTGACGGATCAACGTATTGTGATACTGAGTGCGGTCATCGGGATGGATAAAGGCGTAGATCGCCTTTTTTGTCGCATGGGTGAGGGTGGTGATGCCCAGGATCTGCTCCAGGCGTTCCGACACATAAAGCCGGTTGGTGCGGATGTTCCAGTCCACAATGCCTTCATCGGTGGCCCGGCTGACCAGTGCGTAGCGCTCCTCGCTTGCGCGCAGGGCTTCTTCTGCCTGCACCCGGTCGGTGACGTCGGCCCCGGTACCGCGGTAACCCAGGAACTTGCCCTTTGGGGTGAACACTGGTTTGCCGTTGATGGTGATGTAGCGGACCGATTTGTTCGGGCCCCCTATGGGATATTCAAGGCCGCTGAACGGGCGGTGGGCGAGCATGTCTTCCTTGTTTTTCTTCCACAATTCCGGGTTCCGGACAATCCCTTCGCGCCCCGCATATTGCCAGCGCGTCTTGCCGATGATGTTTTTCGGTTTGATATTGGTCAGCTCGAAAAATCGCTTTGATATATGGGTGAATTGCATATCCGGCCCGGTTTCCCAGATCCAGTCCGACGCCGATTGGGTGAAATCGCGAAAGCGTTCCTCGCTTTCATGCAGGGCCGTGCGGGCCGCGTTTTGGGCGGTGATGTTCTTGATGGAGCCGATGTACATCGAGCGGCCGCCCAGCTTGCGTTCGCTGACGGAAAGGTCGATGGGAAACGTCGAGCCGTCCTTGCGCCGACCGATAACCTCGCGGCCGATGCTGATGATGGTACGCCGGCCGGTTTTTTTGTATTTGGCCAGATAGCCGTCGTGCTCCTTCCGGTAGGGTTGCGGCATCAACATTTTGACATTGCGACCGACGACCTCTTTTGCCGTGTATCCGAACATCCGTTCGGCCGCCGGGTTGAACGTATCTATGGCGCCTTTGTCGTCGATGGTGATGATGGCGTCGAGTACGGTTTCCAGAATGCCGCGCAGATGCTCCTCGCGGTTTTGCAGGTCTTCGGCGGTTTTTTTGATGTTGGTAATGTCAGATCGCACAACAACGGTGCTGCCGTCCTTGGTGCGTGACGACCTGAGCAGCCACCAGGAGCCATCCGAGAACTGCTGCTCGTGGATACCAGGGGTCTTGATCAGGTGCATCCGTCGTTTGACATATGTATTGATGTCGCCCGTGACGTCGCCGTAGACGCCCTTTTTTGCCAGGGTGCGAATGACATCCGGCAGCGCAGCTCCCGGCTTGAAAATTTCCGGCACCTTCCGGTACATGCGCCTGAAGTTGTGGTTGTGGAGAACCATTTTGTCGTCGGCATCGTACATGACAAAATTTTCCGACAGGCTTTCAACGGCGTCCCTCAACTGTGCGCTGGCTGCCTCAAGACGGGCCTCGCTTTCCAGCATCGCCAGTTCCCGGTTTTTGGAATTGGTTATGTCGATCAGGATGCCGATGGTGCCGCCGTCGGACGTCTTGTATTCGCAATGACGTATCCATTCTCCTGTCGGGTACAAAATTTCCCTGGGCGGCCCCGGCTTGCGGTGACTGGCAAAGCGCATTTTGATCCAGGCGTCCTTTTCTTTTTTAGGGTGCCCGGTAAACTTTACCCTGGAAACGGCCTGGAGAATTTTTTCGTAGGCCATCCCGGGCTCCAGGACCAGGTTGGATTCTGAAACCAGTTGCTGGTATTTCTCGTTGAAGATGACCACCCGGCCATTGGAATCGAAAACAACGAAACCGTCGGGGATACTGGCGATGGCGGCGGCAAGCCGCTGTTGTGCCGTTTTGGCCCTGGCTTCACTTTCCCGAAGCTCTCGCTCCCGGATCACCAGTTCGGTGACGTCTTCATAGTTGACGGCGATATAGTCTTGCTCGGTGCGCTGCTCGTGGACTTTTATCCACCGTTTGTTGTTCTGGTTGATGACAAAGGGTTCGCCGGGATTGCGGTGCAGCTTCGTCCGTTTTTTGACCCAGGCCTCAATGCCCCCCCTGGCTTCAACAATTATGGATGATTGCGCGGCAATGCGGACCAGATCCTCGAATCGGGGGTTGCCGATGGCATGGCTTTTTTCAAGGATGCCAAATTTCAGGTACTTATCGTTGTAAAGAATCAGCCGATCGTCGGGATCGAAAAGCGCGAATCCTTGTGGCAGGCCTTCGATGATCGGGCGCAGCAACGCCGGATTCTCAAGCACCTCTTTGGGCAGCCCGGCAGGCGCCCTTGATCGGCCAGGCCGCGATTTGCCGACTTTAGTACTCTTGGCTTTCACCGGGTGAGATTGTTTCACCATGCGCCGTCACCTGCCCCCTGACATGATATCGGGTCCACTATAAAAGAAATACGCTGTTATGCCGTGCAATTATTTTGGTGCCGCAGGGCCGATGCAGCGTTTCAGGAAGCCGATGACGGCCGGGCTGTCCCATTCGGCGATGCCGCGCACCCGCCCGCGCTCGATCCCGTCGGCGTCGATCAGGATGGTGACGGGCAAGCCGGTAATGCCGACCTTGCGCATGACATAGCCTTTTTTGTCGAGCAAGATGTCCAGATTGGTGATTCCCTGCTTGTCGAGAAACGGCCTCACCACCTTAGCCCCGCCCCGGTCCACCGACAGGGCGAGTACGTCGATGCCGTGATCGGCCACCAATTCCTTCAATCTCGACAGGGCCGGCATTTCCCGGATGCATGGCACGCACCAGGTGGCCCAGAAATTCATGCCCACGCCGCGGCCCTTGAAGTCAGCAATACTC
>JABMOQ010000062.1 GCA_013204045.1 Rhodospirillaceae bacterium
AAAACGTTGAAAACGATGATAACGGTGGCACGGAAACACCTGCACCCAAACCTCGCCGCCGTGGCCGTCCCAAAAAATCTGCCGACGATGGCGAAAACAAGTCGGAAACTGCCGCCTGACAATCAATCAGTCGATGACGCCGATGGTGTCGCCGACAGAAATGCTTCCGCCTTCTTCGACAACGGCGTAAATACCCATATCAATGTGACCGAAGCCTCGTTTCAGGTCCTTTAGCAGATTTATGCCGCGGGCCCCTGTGGCCGGGTCCACATTGATGGCGGCGCAGCGGTCGATGCGCTTTGTAACTTTGAGGATCGCATCCCCGGCCCCGATTTTTTTGCCGAGCCATTGAAATTCGGCCCACGGCTCCAATCCTTCAATATAGATGTTGCCGCGAAAGCGGATCGGGTCCAGTTCGATTCCGGCGACACGTTCCAGATCGTGAACCGAAGCCAGGTTGATGATCGAAAGCACCTTGCTATTAACATCTGAAAAAGTCACATCGCCCTTTGCCTCGACAACATGGGGTTGGCCGCGAGTTTCTTCCTTCATGTAGGCGGAAAAGAAATCCTCGATCAGGGCCCGGCCCATGGGGTCGGTCAACTTGCCGCGCTTGACCTGTTTACCGTCCCTGAAAATAACCAATTCATCGGTTGCATCGTCATAGCGGGTGTCCAGGGTCGCCAGTTTTTCATTCTTCATCAACTCCAGGAAGCTGCTTTTGGGTAGCCAGTGTGGACTGCCGCCATCGAAACGGGTCGAGCCCAGGGCCAGCGCAAAGCGCCGATCGTTGGCCAGCGCCTCAGCGGGCACAAGGCTTGCCGCCGTCATGTCGTCGGGGCTTAATCCCTTGACCGGATATCGGCAAATTCTTGAAATTGTCGCTTTCATAGACCAACCATCGGCGTAAGTCGTTGAAGTGTCAAGAAAGGTAGTTTTTCATAAACCCTTGCGAAGCCAGATGAATAGGCCATATTAGTCCCTATGGACGTTGAAAAATACACCGAGCGCTCGCGCGGATTCATTCAATCGGCGCAGACGCTGGCCACGCGATCCGGCCACCAGCAGTTGACCCCGCTTCACCTGCTGAAGGTGCTGCTCGACGACAAGGAAGGCCTGGCCGCCAACCTGATCGGCGCCGCCGCCGGCGATGCCCCGAGGGCCTTGAAAGCCACTGAGGCCGAATTGGCCAAGCTGCCCAAGGTCGAAGGCGCCGGCGCCGGACAGGTCTACCTGTCAGCAGAAACGGCCAAGGTGCTGGAACAGGCCGAGCAGGTCGCGGACAAAGCGGGCGATAGCTTCGTCACCGCCGAACGATTGTTGCTGGCATTGGTCCTGGCCGTTGGCACCCCGGCGGCCAAGGTGCTGGCCGATGCCGGGATTACGGCCCAGGCCCTTAACAAGGCCATCGAAGATGTGCGCAAGGGCCGCACCGCCGACAGTGCCAGCGCCGAAGATTCTTATGACGCCCTGAAAAAATACGCCCGCGACCTGACCGCGGCAGCCGCCGACGGCAAGATCGATCCGGTCATCGGCCGTGACGAGGAAATCCGCCGCACCATCCAGGTGCTGTCCCGGCGCACTAAAAATAACCCGGTGCTGATTGGCGAACCCGGCGTCGGCAAGACAGCCATCGTCGAGGGCCTGGCCCAGCGCATCATCAGCGGGGATGTGCCTGAAAACCTGAAAGACAAAAAACTCATGGTGCTCGATCTGGGCGCCCTTATTGCCGGGGCCAAGTTCCGCGGCGAATTCGAGGAGCGGCTCAAAGCCGTCCTCAATGAGGTAACGGCATCGGCTGGTGAAGTCGTTCTATTCATTGACGAAATGCACACCCTGGTCGGGGCGGGTGCGTCCGAAGGCTCCATGGATGCCTCAAACCTGATCAAGCCGGCGCTGGCCCGCGGCGAGTTGCACTGTGTCGGGGCGACTACCCTCAACGAATACCGCAAATACGTGGAAAAAGATGCCGCCCTGGCCCGGCGCTTTCAGCCGGTGTTCGTTTCCGAGCCGACAGTCGAAGATACCATTTCCATCCTGCGCGGCATTAAAGAGAAATACGAGCTGCACCACGGGGTGCGCATCGCCGACGCGGCCCTGGTTTCGGCGGCGACATTATCCAACCGCTACATCGCCGATCGCTTCCTGCCCGACAAGGCCATCGATCTGGTTGACGAGGCGGCGTCCCGGCTGCGCATGGAGGTCGATTCCAAGCCCGAGGAAATCGATGAGCTGGACCGCCGCATCGTGCAATTGAAAATCGAGCGCGAGGCCCTGAAGAAAGAGGGCGACGAAGCATCGCGAGAACGCCTGAGCAAGCTGGAAGGCGAACTGGTCGATCTTGAAATACGCTCCGCAGATCTGACCGCCGACTGGACGTCTGAAAAAGACGCCCTGGCCGGCGCCACCAAGCTGAAAGAGCAGTTGGACCAGGCCCGCAACGCCTATGACCGGGCTTTGCGGGAAGGCGAACATACCAAGGCCGGCGAGTTGCAGTACGACCTGATCCCGCGCCTGGAGCAACAAATCGCCGATGCCGAAAGCGGCGATCATCACACCATGCTGGAAGAGGCGGTCACCGCCGAGCATGTGGCCTCCATCGTGTCGCGCTGGACCGGCATCCCCGTCGACAAGATGATGCAGGGCGAACGGGACAAGCTGCTCGGCATGGAAGACGGCCTTCGTAACCGGGTCATCGGCCAGGAAGAGGCCCTGACCGCCGTCGCCAACGCCGTCCGCCGGGCCCGCGCCGGCTTACAGGACGCCAGCCGCCCCATCGGCTCATTCTTGTTCCTGGGGCCGACCGGCGTCGGTAAAACCGAACTGACCAAGGCGCTGGCCGAATTCATGTTCGATGACGAGTCCGCCCTGATTCGCATCGACATGTCCGAATACATGGAAAAACACGCCGTGGCGCGGTTGATTGGCGCGCCGCCGGGCTATGTGGGCTATGACGAAGGCGGCGCCTTGACCGAAGCCGTGCGCCGCCGACCCTATCAGGTGGTGCTGTTCGACGAGGTCGAAAAGGCCCACCCGGATGTCTTTAACGTATTACTGCAAGTGCTCGATGACGGCCGCCTGACCGATGGCCAGGGCCGCACCGTGGATTTTACCAACACGGTCATTATCCTGACCTCGAATCTGGGTGGCGATATTCTGGCAGGCCAGGACGAAGGCCACGATTCGGGCGAAGTGCGGGGCCTGGTGATGGAGGTGGTGCGGGCCTCCTTCCGGCCGGAATTTCTCAACCGGCTCGATGAAATCATCCTGTTCCACCGGTTGTTCCGCAGCCACATGGACGGCATCGTCGATATTCAACTGCAACGGCTTTTCAAACTGCTGGAAGACCGCGGCATCACTCTGGACCTGGACAGTGCCGCCAAGGCCTGGCTGGCCGAAGCCGGTTACGATCCGGTTTATGGGGCCCGGCCCCTCAGGCGGGTGATCCAGCGGTCCTTGCAGGACAGCCTGGCATCGATGATTCTGGAAGGCCGGGTCAGCGACGGCGATACGGTGCGGATTTCGGCCGGGGCCGACGGCCTGACTATCAACGGCGAGAAAGCGGTCGCCGCCTGACATTCCTTCGTAAAAAAAAAGTGAAGGAACGAAAGCCAATTAATTCAACGAAATCAATCCTCCGGTTTTTCGGGGGCCGCCTGAGGCAGGCAGAATTTTTCCCAAAAAAAAATGAAAAAACAAAGCCATTTTTCCCAATAGAATCAATGCCCCGATTTTTCTGCGGGGCCATGATTCGTCGATTCCTATTCACCATGTCCAAGAGCAAGTTAAGATAATATACCTAAAATGGGTGTTTGTCAAGGAGACTCACGGCCCTATATGGAAATGCCCCGGCTGAAAGGCCATCAGAGAAAGAACGGCAACGCTTAAGAATAATAGACGGCTCTGTCTGGAAAAATGGTTCCTGAAATGGTATTTGTGAAGAACAGATTCCGGTCTATGGGGCTAAGGGCTCGGGAGTTAAGTAATGTCAATCGTTGCGTGGTCGGACACCTTTAAAACGGGCAACGACGAAATCGATAAGGAGCACTGGGGCCTGTTCGCCCTGATTCATGACCTTGATCGAAAACTGACGCAAAAAGAAACCGTAACGTCCGTCACATCCACGTTCAAGGCGCTGGTTGCGTATGTTGATATCCACTTCCAGCACGAAGAGCGCATAATGGAAGAGGCCGGATATCCGGAACTTGATGCCCACAAAAGAATTCACAAGGCGCTGGGCCGACGGGTCGGTGAATTCCGGGCAGACTTCCTGAAAAACCCTAAAACCTTCGACTACGATGAACTGATGGCGTTCCTGTCTAACTGGCTAAGGCAGCACATTTTGCAAGTCGACATGGCATTCGCCGCCACCCTGAAAAACCATCAGGACCAGCCCTGAGCCCTTTCAGGGCTTCGATCTTTCTATGTCCAGGGGCCATCTGGAGCTATGCGCGTTTTCAAGATTAAGAAAATGATGCCCGAAAATTCCGGTAAAGAATTTTCGCATTGATGTTGAAATCATCCATGTTGGCCGCCGCCGCATTTTCCAATCGGTCGAGGGCGTCGGAGCCAAGGGTTGATTCCAGGGCATTTTTATAGGTCGGAACGAGAGCCCAGTTGGTGACCGTGTCGGCTTCAATTTCAATGTGATATTGCATGGACCATGCGTGTTTTCCTATGCCCATGGCCTGCACCCGGCAGACGTCCGACGAGGCAAGAACCACCGCTTGCCGAGGTGGCTCGGCGACGCAGACCGAATGCCATTGAAGGCATTTTTGGCGTCTCGGCATTCCGGAAAATATGGGATCGTTGACGCCCTCAGCCGTTAAGTCGACTTCCAGAATGCCAATTTCCGGTGGGTTTTGGGGCTTACACGTACCGCCTAATGCATCGGCCAACAGTTGGTGTCCAAGGCACAGGCCAAGAAATGGCCGGTCGAGCTCTTGCACCCAACGCCGGATCGCCTGTTTTTCCGGCACCAGCCAGGGATACTCCTTGACGTCCCAAACATCCATGGGGCCGCCCATGACCCAAAGAGCATCATAGCCCTCCAGTGGCGGAATAGGCTCTCCGGCATCCAGCTCAACAGGGTCCCATTGGATGCCGTCATCGGCAAGGAACTGCCTTAAAATGCCGGGGTGCTCACAGTCCATGTGTTGAAAGACAAGCAATCGCATGGGGAATATTTATATCCTCAATATTGGCGCCGCCCCTATTATGCCGTGAATTTCATTCTTCACGCCACCAAAACGCATGACAAAAAAACGGTATATTCCAGCCGGTTACGTCCATTTATGTCCGCCTCACACAGCTTTGATTTGAGCTCGCCATATTATATTGCTAGCGTCCAAGGCATCGACGGCTGAACATTCATGGAAGGGGAAGATCATGGAACGCAAAACGGCGGGTGAGTTTGATCAGGAACTGCTGGATATTTATGACCGCTATGCCCACGGGCTGATTGACCGTCGGGGTTTTCTTGACCGGGCGGCGAAGTTTGCCGTCGGCGGTATGACGGCGGCGGGGCTGCTGGAAATACTGTCACCCAACTATGCCCTGGCCAACCAGGTTGAAGAAAAAGATCCCCGCATCGAGGCCAGCACCATCACTTACACATCGCCCAAAGGCCACGGCAAGATCAGCGGCTATCACGTCCACCCTACCGGTGACGGCAAACGGGGCTCGGTGGTGGTGGTTCACGAAAACCGCGGCCTAAACCCCTATATCGCCGATGTGGCGCGGCGCCTTGCGGCCGCCGGCTTCATCGCCCTGGCCCCGGACGGGTTGTCGCCGCTTGGCGGATACCCGGGCACCGACGACGAAGGCAAAGTCATGCAAAAGACCCTGGACAAGGACAAGCTGCTGGAAGATTTCATCGCCGCTTTCCAATGGCTTAAACTTGGCGACAGGTCAAACGGCAAAATCGGCGTGGTCGGGTTCTGCTACGGCGGCGGCGTCGCCAATGCCATGGCCGTGCGCCTGCCCGACCTGGCCGCCTCGGTGCCGTTCTATGGCAGCCAGCCGACCGGCGATGATGTGGCCAAAATCAAGGCCCCCCTGTTGCTGCATTATGCGGAACTGGACAAGCGCATCAACGGCGGCTGGCCCGATTACGAGGCGGCCCTGAAAGCCGCCGGCAAGGACTACACCGCCCACATCTATCCGGGCGTTAACCACGGCTTCCACAACGACACCACGCCCCGCTACGACAAGGCATCGGCGGAACTGGCGTGGGGCCGGAGTATCGACTTTTTCAAGCAGAAGCTTGCGTAGCGGGGGCCGTCCCAGAATATACTGGTAACCAGTATGGTTTTTTTGATACAGAAGCATGGCGTTGCCGCCGTGGCCGACGCCGCGTTGCCGTCTTTTTTGGCCAACCTGTTGTTTTTCTGAGGATTTAGCCCCCCGTGGACCGCCTGCTGAAAGCCACCAAGTATTCCCTGATGGGACTGAAAGCCGCCTGGGAAACGGAAGCCGCTTTCCGCCAGGAAGTGTTCCTGTTCATCATTCTGGCCCCCCTCGGGATGTGGCTCGGGGAGAGCGGCCTTGAACGGGCGGCGCTGGTTGGCGCGTTGTTTATTGTGCTGATCGCCGAATTGCTCAACAGCGGCCTCGAGGCAGCCATCGACCGCATTGGCGAAGATATCCATCCGTTGTCGAAAAAAGCCAAGGATGTTGGCTCGGCGGCCGTTTTTATCGCCCTGGTCAATGTGGTGGTCACGTGGGGACTTATTCTTGTTTAGGCCAAAGACCCGGGGCAGCAAAAGATTATTCTGGATCGGCTCATGTTTCCTTGTGGTTTCCATGGCCACGCGGATCGGTCTGGCGCTGTTTACAGGGGATGCGTTCACCCTTGGTGAATGGAGCCGCTTCATGGCCGTCGGGCTGATGTTCGATTTGGTGGTGGTGCCTTGTTTCCTGCTGCCATGGGCGTTGTATGATGCGGTTCTGCCAAAGTTCGTCACCGACCATCCGGCATTGAGCAAATGGGAAGATCGTTGGGCGGCCCTGTGGGCGGTTTTGTTCCTGACAATGTTTGCGGTCATGGCAGCATCGGAATTTACCTTCTGGGCGGAATTTAACAGCCGCTTTGATTTCGTCGCCGTCGATTACCTCATCTACACCACCGAAGTGCTCGGCAACATATGGCAAAGCTACCCCATCGTTTTATGGATGAGCGCCATCATCGGCGCCTGTCTCGTCGTTGCATGGATTTCATGGCCGCGCGGCGGGCATGACACCAGGTCGGGCTGGGCCATGCGCTGGCTTCGCGCCGGCGGGGTGGCGGCGGTCCTGGCCCTCGGCATGGGTATGATAGATCAGGATATGGCAGAAGCCGACGCCAACAAGTTCGTTCAGCAGCTGTCGACCAATGGCCCCTTCGCCTTTGGCCATGCCTTCTGGCACAACGAACTGGATTACGGCCGTTATTACCCGACCATGGAGAAAGACGCCCTGAACACCGGGATCAGGGCGCTGACCCGCCAGTCCAATTCCCAATTCACATCCGCCGATGGTATCGAGCGCCAAATCACCGCCCATATGCCGCCTAAAAAGGTCAACATCGTCCTTATTTCCATGGAAAGCTTTTCCGCCGATTACATGGGCCTGTTCGGCAATAACCAGAATCTTTCACCGGAGTTGGACAAGCTGGCCGGTCAGGGACTTTTGTTCACCCAGCTTTATGCGACCGGCACCCGGACGGTTCGCGGGCTTGAGGCCTTATCGGTCGGCACGCCGCCGACCCCAGGCCAAAGCATCGTCCGCCGCCCCAATAACGGCGGCCTTGAAAACCTCGGCGCGGAATTGAAAGAAGCCGGCTGGAAACCCTACTGGATCTACGGCGGCTATGGTTTCTTCGATAACATGAACGCCTATTTCGATGCCAACGGTTACACTGTCGTTGACCGGGCCGACATGGAATCGGAATCAATTGAAATTCATCATGAAAATATCTGGGGAGTCGCCGACGAAGACCTGTATTCCCTGGCCATGGCGAAGATGGACCGGGAATACGCCGCTGGAAATCTGTTCTTCACCCACATCATGACCACATCCAACCACCGCCCTTATACGTTCCCCGAGGGCCGCATCGATTTGCGCCAGAAGTACCGGGAAGGGGCGGTTAAATACACCGACTGGGCGGTCGGCGATTTCATCCGGCGCAGCGCCGAAAAGCCGTGGTTTAAAAATACCCTGTTCATTATCACCACCGACCATACGGCCAAGGCGGCGGGCAAGACGGATTTGCCCACATGGCGCTATCTTATCCCGATGATCTGGTACGCCCCGGACCTGATAGAGCCCGCCGTCATGGACCGGCTGATGAGCCAGATTGATATTCCCACGACCCTGATGGGATGGCTGGGACTCGACTATCGCAGCCGGTTTTTCGGCTATGACATGTTCAACCTGGAAGCCGGCCGGGAACGCGCCTTTATCAGCACCTATCAAAAGCTTGGGCTGCTGAAGGCGGACCGGTTGGTGGTACTGGATTTAAAAAGCCAGGCCCAGGTGCTGGAAGGCCTGCCAGTGAAAACCGGCGGCACGCCAGCGGTCGCCGACGCAGATTTGATTGCCGAGGCCATATCCTGGTATCAGGCGGCCAGCCTTTATTTCAACTCTGGCCAGTTGAAAAACAGCACGCCTAGCCCCTGAGCCGTAGGCTTTTCGGATCCCAGACCGGCTCGGCCAGCACGGTGGCGGCGCAGCGGGTGCCCAGAATCTCGATCTCAAGCTTGCTGCCCGGTTCGCCATGGGCGGCATCCACGTAGGCGAAGGCCAGGCTTTTTTGGGTGACATGGCCATAGCCGCCGGAGGTGGTGACGCCGATAACTTTACCGCCGGCAAACACCGGCTCGCCGCCGAGGACATCCGCATCCACGGCGGCGACCTCGGCGTAGATGCATTTTTGGGCAATGCCATCCTGCTTGCGCTGGACCAGCGCCGCTCGGCCCGTGAAGTCGCCTTTATTCATATCAACGAAGCGTTCCATATCGGCCTCGATGGGGGTGACCTCGGCGGTCAGGTCGGCGCCAAAGCCCTTGTAGGCCTTTTCCATGCGTAAGGAGTTGACCGCATGAACGCCAAAATCGGCGATGCCGAATTCGGCGCCGGCTTCCATGATGGCATCATAGAGATCTTCCATGCCCGAAAACGGGCAGTGCAATTCCCAGCCCAGCTCGCCCACATAGTTGATGCGCAGCGCCTTGAGCAGCACGTTGGCCATGGCCGACTGGCGACCGGTGAACCACGGGAAAGCCTCGTTGCTGAGGTCGGTGATGGTCAACTTGGACAAAACATCGCGGGCGTGGGGCCCGGCGACCACCAGCACCCCCCAATAATCGGTGGTGTTGGTCAGGGTGACGCTTTCGCCGTCTTCTATGGCGTTGGTCAAAAGGTCGAGATCGCGGAGCTCGCAAGCGGCGCCGGAAAGCAGGTAAAATTCGTTTTCGTCCCACCGGGTCATGGTGAATTCCGCCTGTATGCGGCCATTCTCGCCAAGGGCATGGGTAAGCACGATGCCGCGTTCTTTCCTGGGGATTCGGCCCGAGGTAATGCGGGCGAGGAAGCTTGCCGCATCGGCACCGGTGACCGAGAACTTGGCGAAACTGGAAAGATCGAGCACGCCGACCCGTTCCCGAACGGCCCGGCATTCTTCGGCGACCACATCAAAAATATTATTGCGGCGGTAGCTGTAGTCTTCCGTGCGCCCGTCCACGGAGAACCATTTCGGCCGTTCCCAGCCGAAGGCGCGGGTATGGACGCAGCCCTTGGCGTTTAATTTTTCATATAGGGG
>JABMOQ010000063.1 GCA_013204045.1 Rhodospirillaceae bacterium
AAAGGATCAAGGCCCGAGACGATCAGGGCCGCAGCAACGGCAGCCCCCAGGGGCAGGCTGCCATCGACCGTCAGATCCGGAAAGTTGAGGATGCGGAAGGTCAAGAAAACGCCGAGCGCAACCAGCCCAAATAGTAGGCCGGTTTCGATCGCACCCAGAAAGGCGATCTCGCTCATGACGTCCCCCGAAGCTTTCCCCCGCCTTGGTCCTTACTTTACGATCTTGTCGGCACGTTTGGTAACGGCGTCCGAGAACGTGACTCCCATTTTTGCAGCAGAGTCAGGATTGATGTGCAGGCTGGTTTTATCGATGCCCTGAACCGCGATGGAGCCAGGATTTTCGCCCTTCAGAACCCGCAGCACGATTTGCCCGGTCTGGCGGCCGACGTCATAGTAATCAAACCCAAGGGCGGCGATGGCGCCGCGGGGAACGGAATCCGTATCACCGGCATAAACCGGAATTTTTGCATCCATGCCGACCTTGATGATGCCTTCCAGTGCCGAAACCACCGTATTGTCGGTCGGCGTGTAGATCACATCGACCTTGCCGACCAGGCTGCGAGCGGCGGCCAGAACGCTGTTGGTATCCGGTGCCGGCGCTTCAACGATGGTCAGGCCCCGTGACGGCGCCATTTCCTTGAGCAGGTTAAGCAGCACGACCGCATTGGCTTCGCCGGGATTGAACGGCACCCCGACCCTTTTCGCATTCGGGGTGATTTCCCGGATCAGGTCCAGATGCTTGCCGATCGGTGACATGTCGGAAACCCCGGTGACGTTGCCGCCGGGCATGTCCGGGTTCGTGACCAGTTTCGCACTAACCGGATCGGTAACGGCGGAAAACACGATGGGAATGCCACCCCGGGCCGCCGATACCACAGTCTGGGCCGACGGCGTTGCGATCGCCAGGATAACGTCCGGTTTATCGCCGACGAACTTGCGCGCGATCTGACCGGCGGTTCCCATGTCGCCCTGGGCGCTCTGGAACTCGACGGACAGGTTGCCGCCTTCCTTGAAACCGTTTTCGGCAAGTACGTCCAGGGTGCCCTTGCGCACCGCATCGAGGGCCGGATGCTCGACGATGGCGGTTATTTTAAGGGTCATTTCGGCGGCCGAGGCCGGAGTCCCCGGCAATGCCGCCATCAGCCCTATTGCAAATGCCGCGAGGCCGATTGTGATTGATTTCCTGTTCATTTTGTCATCCTCCCTATCGAATGGATTGTTTATAGCAACGAGTCATAGCGCACTTCCCCACGTCGGGTATAGTCATTCATCCGGTCCATTGATATACTTTTACAGGAACGGGTAACTGTTTGTTTTATATGGATTTTATAGGTTCCGACAGGGGCCAGAAACCAGAGTAAGGAATACTTGTTATGGCGACCATGGAACTGACGGCAGAAAACTTTCTTGAAACCCTTGAGAACAACGACATTGTCGTCATCGATTTCTGGGCCGGCTGGTGCGGGCCATGCAAAATGTTTGCGCCAACTTTTGAAAAAGTTTCCGGCGAGCACGCCGATGTCATTTTCGCCAAATGCGATACGGAACAGCAACAGGAACTGGCGGCCCAGTTCGGAATCCAGTCGATCCCGACCTTGGCCGTCCTGCGCGACAAGGTATTGCTGTTCAGCCAGCCGGGCGCCCTGCCCGAACAGGACTTGGTTGAAATCGTCACGCAAACCAAGGCGCTGGATATGGAAGAAGTCCACGCCCAGATTACGGCGGGCGAACAGGGATAGGATTTATTTGGGCTGCTTGGCGGCCTTGCGGCCGGTATCGGTGATCGCGGCCTTGTTAAAACCTGCCCCGAATTGTTTAAGGGACAGCCAGCCCTTGGACTCGCATTCCTTGAGGGTGCGGAAAAGGACGGTTTCGTTGTCGGCATCCGGGACGGCAATATCACCCGACATCATCAGAAGTTCCAGCAGCAGTTTTTGTTGAGGAAGCACCATCGCCATGACCAGTCCCAGTGTGATTGCCCTTATATAATCCACAATATCTTTATGGCTGGGGTTTTAGTAGGGCAAACCAGACATTACGTCAATTTATTGTGAGATCCCCATTGCGCCCTTTCACCAATTGCGCGAACGGGCTATCAAGAATTGCCGTTTGCTCAACCGATTTGCCAAGGAGAGCCACATATGCCCCGTCCCAGCACCTGCCGGGTCCGTTCAATTATGGGCCTGACCTGCCTTGCCATGCTTATGGCGATCCTTGTCGTGTCAACATCACCGGCAATGGCCGAACATGGGAAGGCCGAGTTGAACGAAAATGGCATTCATGTGCCGTCATGGTTTCACGAATCGAGTCTTGATCTTGGACGCGACCTGAAAGCCGCCACTGCCGCCGGAAAAAAATTGGCTGTTTTTTGGGAACAAAAGGGATGCAGCTATTGCCAACGTATGCACGAGGTTAACCTGAGTGACGAGAAGACATATGCATACATTAATAAGAATTTCTACGTCATACAGCTTGATATGCGCGGCACGCGCAAGGTCACCGACTTTGATGGCACCATAATGGAAGAAGCCGACATGTCCCATGCCCATGGGGTCAACGGCACCCCCAATATTGAATTCATCGACGATAAAGGCGAGCGGTCCTTCCTTATGCCAGGTTTCGCCGAATTGCCGCTGTTCCTGAACGTTTTTGAATATGTCGCCGAGGGCGGCTACCGGGAAGCTTCCCTGAGAGACTGGCTGATGGCGCGCGCCGCCCGACAGGCCGGTTAATGCACGTTCGGCAGGATCGCCACGGTGTCGCCTTCCGTCAATTCCATATCAAGCGCATATTCCGTGTCCGTGCGAACGGTGCCGTTAAGGATGATCAACCGACATTCCTTGAGCGGCACACCGAAGGGGGTCAACACATCACGCACCCGGGCACCGGCGGCGGCCTCGACGGCGACCGCGTAATTCTCGGTCCCTTTGGGCAGAAGCTGGCTGAAATATGAGAAAAGCTTGACGGTAATGTTCATGGGATACCTATATCTAACTTAGCAGGAGGATACCATGACCGAGCTGTTAACGGGCGAGGCGCGCACCAGGGCCATCGCTTCCTTAAAGGGTTGGGAAAACCTGGAAGAACGCAACGCTATCTATAGAAGCATCACGTTTAAAGACTTCAATGCTGCTTTTTCTTTCATGACCCGGGTGGCCCTCGAAGCCGAGCGATGCGACCATCATCCGGAATGGAGCAATGTCTATAATCGGGTGGAGATAACGCTCAGCACCCATGATGCCGGAGGGGTGACCGAAAAGGACATCGCCTTGGCGGTTTTTATTAATAGGGCCATGGATTGAGTCCTCAAACATTACTGGACATCGGCAAATTCCTCCCTATCTGTTTGAAGATTCAATTGCAGCATTTATTCAAGGAAAGACGTTGATGCCTGAAATGGTTGAAGTTCCCCCCCATACGGTAAAAGAATGGCTAGAGCTGGGCCTGGCCATGCTGATTGACGTTCGCGAACATCAGGAATTGGCGCAATTCGCCATTTCCGGCGCCGTCCATAACCCCATGTCCAGTTTTGATTTCGATTCGGTGCCGTCAGAGTCAGACAAAAAACTGGTTTTTGTCTGCGCCCACGGCATGCGTTCAAGGCAAGTCGGGCAATATCTTTTGCAGGAAAACCGCATATCGGAAGCCTACAATCTAACCGGCGGTGTCGCCGCCTGGGCCCAGGCAGGCTTGCCCAACCAAACCTGACACAAGGCGGGGCTGGCCTTAAGTGCCGCAAAAAGTTTCGTGAACAATTTCATCGGGCCGGGGCGGCTGCTGGTAAGCGGCATTTGACGGTTGCTCATCAAAGGGCGCCGATAAAATATCCAACAAGCGCTCAAACGGCCCAAGATCGCCCTCAAGGGCGGCCATAATCACCTGTTCGACCCGGTGATTGCGCGGAATGTAGGCGGGGTTGATGGCCCCCATGGCCGATTGCCGTGCCCCATCGCTTGATGATTCAAGGGCCAGCCGGGCCCGCCATTTTACCGCCCATTCATTAAAGGAGGCGGGATTTTCAAAGAGCGCGCCCACCGATGCATCGGCCCCGGCATCTTGTCCGGATAGGCCACTCAACCGCCGGAAGGTGAGGGTGAAATCGGCTTTATTTTCGGCCATGCGGCCCAACAGGTCCTGGGCCAACGCAACGTCGCCGTCCCGTTCTTCGCCAAGACCGATTTTTGCCCTGAAGGCGGCAGACCAGGCGGCATCGAAGCGATCGCCGAAGGTGTTCACGGCCGCTTCTGCGGCCCTGATCGCACTGTCCTGATCCCCATGGATAAGGCCCAGCAGGCACGAGGCAAAAGAGGCAAGATTCCACTGGGCTATTGTGGGCTGATTCTGATAGGCGTAGCGGCCCATATGATCGATAGAGCTGAAAACCATATCGGGATGATAACTGTCCATGAAGGCGCAGGGGCCATAATCGATGGTCTCGCCGGAAATCAACATGTTGTCCGTGTTCATGACCCCGTGGATAAAACCGACCGCCATCCATTTGGCGATTAATGCGGCTTGTCTGTCGATGACATGTTGGAGCAAACTCAGGTACGGGTTTTCTGCCTCTCGGGCCTCCGGGTAGTGCCGGTCGATCACATGGTCGGCCAGTATTTTCAATGCATCCATGTCCTGACGTGCCGCGAAAAACTGAAAAGTCCCGATCCGGATATGACTGCTGGCAACACGGGTCAGCACCGCCCCCGGCACGACATCATCACGGAAAACTTTTTCGCCTGTTGTAACGGCGGCAAGGGCGCGGGTGGTCGGAATGTTAAGGGCTGCCATGGCCTCACTGACCACATATTCACGCAGCACCGGCCCAATCCCGGCCCGCCCGTCCCCGGAACGCGAATAGGGCGTCGGCCCTGAGCCTTTTAGCTGGATGTCGCGGCGCATGCCGTCGCCATCGATCACTTCGCCAAGCAGGTGCGCCCGCCCGTCCCCCAGTTGTGACACCCATCCGCCAAACTGGTGCCCGGCATAGGCCATAGCAAGCGGATCAGAGCCTTCTGCAACGTGGCTGCCAGAGAAAATTTCAGCGCCTTTCGGCGAGTCCAGGAAATCCGGGTCGAGCCCAAGATGCCGAGCCAGCGGGTGATTTATTTTGATAAGGACCGGGTCGCTGACCGGCGTCGGGCTCAGCCGCGCATAAAACCGCTCGGGCAACCGGGCATAACTGTTGTCAAACGGGAAGTGGGCTGAATTATTGGTGGTGACGTTCATGGACAAGATTGCCTGTGCTGGTTCAGGGACTCATGGCTTTAATAATCGCCACCTTCATATGGTATTCATACCGCCACAAGAAAAGGGATAATACAGATTCCGGCGGCCCTCAGCCGAATATGCCCTTTAGGAACCGGAGCGCTGGAATTTACGCATCTATCGCCAAATCATTTGTAAATGCATCCGTCCAGAATGGAGTCCAGACAACTCCAGGCATCATGAGCATGCCTGTTGCTGCAAAAAATGTTTGCGGCAACGCCACTTGATTTTGATGTTTAAGGGTTAGGCCTCTCCGAAACCAAACGTATCAGCTACATAATCTATATCTTTATCACCCCGCCCAGACAGGTTTGCCAGAATAGATTGCCCCGGCATTTCTGCCGCCAGTTTCATGGCGTAGGCAATAGCATGGGCGCTTTCAAGGGCGGGAATGATCCCTTCCAGGCGGCTCAGTTTATAAAAGGCATCTAGTGTTTCTTTGTCTGTTGCCGAACCATATTTTACCCGGCCAGTACTATGGAGATAACAATGCTCAGGCCCAACGCCCGGATAATCAAGCCCGCTTGCAATTGAATGAACCGGCGCAGGTTCGCCATTCTCATCTTTCAGCATGATACACCGGAAACCATGAATTTCTCCGTCTTCGCCAAAGGTGATGGTCGCGGCATGATCGCCAAGTTTATCGGATGTTCCCATTGGCTCGACCCCGTGAAGGGCAACCGTTTCGTCCTCGATAAAGCCACTAAACAAACCCATGGCATTTGACCCACCACCAACGCAAGCAACCACATGATCAGGAAGCTCATCGGTCATATCAAGAAACTGCTCAAAAGCCTCAAGACCGACTACTTTTTGAAAATTACGAACCATTTTTGGGAACGGATGCGGACCAACAACTGAACCAATCGCATACAACGCCGTTTCAAATTGCCCCATATATGATCCAAAAGCAGAATCAACGGCTTCTTTCAGAGTGCGCTCGCCAAAACTAACAGGAACAACCGTTGCGCCAAGGAGCTTCATCCGAACTACGTTTGGATGTTCCTTCTCAATATCAACCTCGCCCATATGGATTTCGCATTCCATTTTAAAATAGGCCGCGGCAGTAGCCAATGCCACGCCGTGTTGACCAGCACCAGTTTCTGCGATTAATTTTATTTTACCCATGTGCTTTGCAAGCAGGGCTTCCGCCATGCAATGATTGAGTTTATGGGCACCCGTATGGTTGAGGTCTTCGCGCTTCACATAAATTTGCGCACCGCCAATCTCATCCGATAAGTTTTTTAAATGTGAAATAGGAGTCGGGCGCCCCTGAAAATGTTTCCGAATATATTTCAGTTCATTCAGGTAAGCCGTTGATTTGGAGAGCTTATCATAAGCCTCAGATATCCCTTTAAAATGTGGAACAAGTTCTGGAGGAATAAAAGCTCCGCCATACTTCCCAAAAAAACCATCCCGATCTGGAAAAGACTTCAAATAACCCTTCATTGTGCATACCTCCCCTGTAAAAAATTAAACGAAATGGATCTCTGTCCATTTTTAAAACCATCCATATCTTTGCAGTTTATATGGATAATATCCAATCATTCATTGCTCAAATAATTTTTTTGGACAAAAAATACGGGGCGCTATGTATTGGAATCATATTCATAACCCCTCAAAACTGTGACTTTGAAAAGAACGACGAAAACATTGCAGCCGAACCGGCATGTAACCAATTTTTCCATTCCAACAGATTTATACTTTTCCTGGAACACAATCCGATGCCCAAGAAAATCCAACACAACATACAAGCCGTAATGATTACGCCAATATAGGCCAAAAAGTCAGGCGCATTACCGCAAGTAAAAAACGTAAATCGCCAAAAGGATTTTTTTATGAGAGCAATTTATGAACTATTTGACGACGACGATATCCTGGCAGCGCGCATGGGCAGGTTTTCCGAGGCCGACGAGCGCATGTACGAGGGCCTGGTCAATCACAGCTCAAACCTCTGGCACTCGTATGGCAAGGGACGTGGTTACATAGACCTTGGTTGCCCAGGACATTGGTCGACGAGGCCAGCGACGCCATCCGGAGGGCAGACCTTCGCGTTCATCCATAAGACCTTCGCCAAGCGCAAAGAACACTTACCCAATTCAAAACGGGGCGTTCGCCCAAACGCAGGCGCAAAAAAAGCAGCGTTATATCTAACGGGACGAAGCTGTCGAGAAGGACGAACAGAGACCAGTCAGTCTCGGCACTATTGCCGTTGATGCCAGAGAGCGGGCGGCCTTCTGGAAGTCTGTTTCCGAGCACGAACGCCAAGGCGGCCGCATCCAGTCCTCAATCATCGCCGAGTTGCCCTACGAGGCGGAAATCGGCCCCTCCAGGCGACGGTTTATCGTTATCGCTCAAAAAGACAGGATGATAACGCTATCCGCAAAAGGCTGCCTGTTGGTCGCCAGCAACGCCGCTAATGGCTATAGCGCCGCCAAATAATTTCTTAGAGGTTTCACCAAAATCATCGGCGCTGTCCATAACCTTGGGCAACACGCTTGCAGGGACATTTAGAAGTTCAAGAAGTTCTTCGCTCCAACATCCCTTGTGGATGTCATATAGCATTGTCCGGCTGGCATTGGTGGCATCGGTCGCGTGAACCCTGCCGTCGGTCAGGCGCCAAAGAAGAAAGCTATCGACGGTGCGCCGGTCCTGCCAGACTATAGCCCGGTGAATGGCTTTGCCAGTTTCCCGGTCCCAGATAATGGTCGTTTCACGTTGGTTTGTGATGCCGATGGCGGCGATGTCGCTTGGTGATACGTTGTTTTTTTGCAATCGCCTCTCGGCATGTGGAAACCGTTGTCTCCCAAATATCCTCGGGGTCGTGTTCGACCCATCCTGATTGCGGAAAATGTTGCTCGAATTCCTGCTGGGCGGTGGCGACGGGTACGTGGAAT
>JABMOQ010000002.1 GCA_013204045.1 Rhodospirillaceae bacterium
GATCTGCGAAGCCGCAGGCATTCGAGCAGAGGTAGATTTTCGAGACCAACGCCGCACCGCCGCCAGCGAAGCCCTTGCAGCAGAAGGCCGGGCCGAACCAATTACCGGACATAAGCCGGGTTCATCAGTGCTGAAAACCTACGAAATGCCGAGTAAAAAAAGCCGCCCAGACCACCGCCAAAATGCGTCGCGAAAACAGATAGGGGTCAGAAAAGTTGAAAACCCGGATGAGAAAAGTTGAAAAAGAGTGGCGACCCCTACGGGATTCGAACCCGTGTTGCCGGCGTGAAAGGCCAGTGTCCTAGGCCTCTAGACGATGGGGACCCGTTGTTGAACAGCGGCTTACATATACGCCGTAGTCCATAAAATCAAGCATTTCTGCCCCTACCCTTTCGTGTGTTCTCAGCCGCCCCGGTGGGCCATAATATCCCCACAGATTGAATATTCCCGTTTATACTTATTAATACGCATTATCCCTCCGGAGGAATTCATTACATGTTGCAGGGTAAAGTTCTGGTCGCCCAGGGTGGCGGGCCGACCGCGGTTATTAACCAGTCCTTGGTCGGCGCCGTGCTTGAAGCACGCAAATTTGCCGGTGTGGAGCATGTTTACGGCTCGCTGCACGGCATTTCCGGCATCGTCAACGAGGATTTCCTCGACCTGACCCAGGAAACCACCGCCAACCTTGAGCGTGTCGGCAATACACCCTGCTCGGCCCTTGGCTCGACCCGCGACAAGCCCAACGAGAAATATTGCCGGGAAATCTTCAAGGTGCTGAAGGCCCATGAAATCGGCACCTTTTTCTACATTGGCGGCAACGATTCATCGGATGCCCTTAAAATTCTGACCGCCATGGCGAAAAAGGATAATTACGACCTGACCGGTATCCACATCCCCAAGACCATCGACAATGACCTGCCGGTCAACGACCACACACCGGGCTTTCCATCCGCCGCCCGTTTCGTGGCCAGCGCCTTTGCCGGCATCAACCAGGACAACATGGCCCTGCAAGGCGTCTATGTTGGTGTCGTCATGGGCCGCCACGCCGGATTCCTGACTGCCGCCGCAGCCGGCGCCCATACTTTTGCCGGTGATGCACCGCACCTGATCTACCTGCCCGAACGCACCTTCGACATGAACAAGTTCGTCAAGGACGTAAAGCGTGTTTACGACAAGCATGGCCGATGCGTCATCGCCGTTTCCGAAGGCATCCACGATGCCAAGGGTGCGCCGATCGTCACCAAGCTGGCGAAAAACGTCGAACGCGACGCCCACGGCAACGTTCAGCTTTCCGGTACCGGCGCTTTGGCCGACCTGCTGACCGACGCCATTAAAGCCAAGACCGGCATCAAGCGCGTGCGCGGCGACACCTTCGGTTATCTGCAACGCTCGTTCCTTGGCTGCGTGTCCGACGTTGACCAGCGTGAAGCCCGTCAGGTCGGCGAGAAAGCGGCCCAGTTTGCCAATTTCTCCAACCAGAAAAGCGGCACCGTGACCATCCACCGGGTCGGCGATTACGCGGTTGAATATCGCTTAAGCAAGCTTGAGGCCGTCGCCGGGTTGACCAAGGTCATGGCCGATAACTTCATCAACAAGGACGCCAACGGGGTGACGCCGAAATTCATGGAATACCTTAACCCGTTGCTTGGTTCCAACATGCCGGAAATCGGCCGTCTGGACCCCAGCAACAAGGTCAAAAAGATACTGAATAAATAATCCAGGGGGTTTGCGGGGGGAAGAAGCGGGACGCGCCTCATGGGTGCGTCCCGTTTTTTATTCACCAAATGGCCGCCGCGTCATCGACAATCAGTTGCGGGCTCGATCGCCCCTGCCAGGTGTTAATGCGGATTTTTCCGGCGATATGGAAAGGCGCGCCGCCATGCTTTAACAGCGCCTGGCCCATGTCACTTTCGACCGCCCGAAAAGCAATGGCGTTTAGGCGTTTGCCGCTATCGTCCGTCAGCGTCAGTTTCAGGTGACTCTGGTCACGGCCGACCGGGTCCGCGTAAGCAATGCTGGCGCCGGTAATGACAAATCGCGGTTCCGGATTGCCGGCCCCGTAGGGACCGACCTGCTCCAGCACTTCGGCCAGTTCAAGTGTCACGCCCCCAACCTTGATTCCGGCGTCGATATTCAGTCCGGGAATATCGGGGCGCGCATCCATGGCATCGACCAGGCGTTCATTTAAGAAGGATTTCAATTCGTCGATGCGGGCGCGCTCAATGGTCAAGCCTGCAGCCATGGGGTGGCCACCGCCCTTGGTTAAAATGCCAACCTGACGAGCGGCGATGATGGCGGCCCCCAGATCGATGCCGGGAACGGAACGCCCGGAACCGGAGCCCGTGTCACCATCCAGAGCAATAACCAGCGATGGCCGGTCGAATCGTTCCTTCAGGCGGCTGGCAACGATGCCGACGACACCCGGATGCCAGCCCTCGCCAACGACAATGACCATCGCCCCCCTGCCCTGTTGTTCCTTTTCTGCCATATCGAATGCCTCGGCCAGAACCTTGGCTTCAATATCCTGGCGCTGGCGATTCAATTCATCCAGGTGGGCGGCAATTTCAGTCGCTACCTGTCGGTCGTCACTACCGAGCAAACGGGTACCCAGATCGGATTCGCCGACCCGCCCGCCGGCATTGATGCGCGGCCCCAGGATAAATCCGGCATGGTACGAACCCGGTGGCTCATCGATACCGGCAACGTCAGCCAGCGCGGCCAGCCCGGCATTGCCGCGCCCGGCCATGACCGTCAATCCCTGACGGACCAGCGCCCGGTTGACCCCGTTCAGCGGTACCACGTCACAGACCGTACCCAGCGCCACCAGATCAAGCCACTGGCGCAGGTCTGGCTCAGGCCGGGTTTTGTACCATCCTGCCTTTCTCAAAGTTCTGTTAATGGCGACAACCAGCAGGAATGTCACGCCGACGGCGGCCAGTTGCCCAAGTCCGCTGGCATCATCAAGCCGGTTCGGATTGACGACGGCGACGGCGGTCGGCAGGTTGGCTTCCGCCGCATGGTGATCGACAACGATAACATCCAGCCCGGCGGCGGTCGCCGCCGCCAGGGGCTCATGGGATGTGGTCCCGCAATCGACGGTGACAACCACCGACGCCCCTTCGTCGCGCAGTTTTAGCAATGCCGCCTCATTTGGGCCGTAGCCTTCCTTGAGGCGATCGGGAATGTAAACCACCGACCGCGCACCTAAGGCATTTAAAAACCTTTTTAGCAAAGCCGATGATGTCGCCCCGTCGACATCGTAATCGCCAAATACGGCGATCTGTTCATCTTGCATGACGGCAAGGGCCAGCCTTTCGGCGGCAACTTCCATGTCTTTAAGAACGGCCGGGTCCGGTAACATTTCCTTGAGTGTGGGCTCTAGAAACAGCGCCGCATCTTCAAGGCTGACCCCTCGCGCATTGAGCACGCGCCCGACCACTTCCGGTACACCGAGTCTTTGCGATAATGCCAGCGAAAGCCGGTCATCGACAGGTCGAGCCTGCCAATGTTTCCCACCGAGTGACCTGGCTACGCCAAGAAAACTTGTCTCAGTCACGGTGGCGGCCGAACTGGTGATAGCCATCTATGTACCTGAGGGTTCCGGTTTTCGAACGCACGACCAGTGACTGGGTGACGGCAATGCCCTCAACTGACTTGATGCCCTTCAGCAATGCCCCATCGGTGATACCGGTGGCGGCAAAGGTTACATCGCCGGACGCCATTTCATAGGTGTCATATTTTTTATCCACATCGGTAATGCCGACGCTATTGGCCTTCGCCCGATCGGCCTTGTCACGAATGACCAGCCGCCCCTGTATCTGTCCGCCAACGCAGGCCATAGCCGCCGCCGACAGCACACCTTGCGGCGCGCCGCCGGTGCCCATGTAAATATCGATACCACTTTGCGTGCGCGTGGTGGCGATAACCCCTGAAACGTCGCCATCTGCAATCAACAAGATGCGGGCGCCGGCGCTGCGGATTTTAGAAATAATCTCTCCGTGCCGGGGGCGATCCAGTATGCAAACCACAAGATCACCCACATCGACGCCTTTAGCATCGGCAAGGGACTTTAGATTTTCAGCAGGCTCCTGGTCCAGATCGATGATGCCATCGGGCAGACCGCCACCGACGGCGATCTTATCCATGTATATATCGGGAACATTCAGGAAGCCGCCATTCTCTGCCATGGCAATCACCGACAGGCCATTTGGCTCGCCCTTGGCGACAATGGTCGGGCCTTCAACCGCCATCAGGGCGACATCAACAGATGGCCCATCGCCGGTGCCTGCCTTGTCGCCAACCAGCAGTTTTTCACTGCCGTTACCTGCGGCCTCGCCAATTATGATGGTGCCGTCCATCTGCAACGCCTGTAGAGAATCGAACATGGCTTCAACGGCGGCCCGGTCAGCAGCCGCTTCATCGCCCCGGCCCATCCATTTGCTGGCAGCGCGGGCGCCTGCCTCGGTGACGCGCACCGCTTCCATGGCAAGGTTGCGTCCGGCGTGTTTTTTATCCGCCATCTGCGCTATCTCCTACAGGTTCTCAATACGGATCATCACCGGGGGTTCGACGATGCCGTCGACTTTTGCAATGGCCTCAATAACCCTGACCGTACGCGCCTCCTCGGTTTCGTGAATCGTCATCACCACGGGCACCACTTCGTCCGGCGAACGGCCATACTGCAGGACTGATTCCATAGACACCTCATGGTCGCGCAATATGGCTGCGACGTCGGCAAAAATACCAGGCCGGTCGATGACCATCAGGCGAATGTAATAAGCGCCGTAATGACGATCCATGGGGGCGGGCTCAGGCGATTTTAAATCTACCGCCGGTATGGCGAACGTTGGAATTTTTAAGCCCCGTGCAATGTCGACGATGTCGGCGACGACGGCCGATGCGGTTGGCCCCTCGCCGGCCCCGCGCCCTTCCAACATCAATGAGTCAATGTATTCACTTTCAGCGACGACGGCGTTGAACACGTCTTCAACGCCGGCGATCGGAACATCCGCAGGAACCAGGCACGGATGCACCCGCTGTTCGACACCATGATCCGTAATCGCGGCAATACCCAAAAGCTTGATGCGGAATCCCAGTTCTTCTGCAAACTGGATATCCATCTGCGATATACGGCTGATGCCCTCCACATGAACGGAATCAAAATCGACTTCACGGCCGAACGCTAACGAAGCGAGGATCGCAAGTTTATGAGCCGCATCAACTCCGTCTATGTCAGTGCTCGGATCGACTTCGGCGTAGCCAAGACTTTGCGCATCTTCCAGAACGTCTGTGAATTCCAGCCCTTCTTCGCGCATGCGGGTAAGAATGTAATTACAGGTGCCGTTCAAAATACCGTAGATGCGCGTGACAGAATTTCCGGCAAGCCCCTCGCGCATCGCCTTGATGATCGGTATCCCCCCGGCGACCGCCGCTTCATAGGCAAGCGTCACACCGGCTTCTTCGGCCTGCCTTGCCAGGCCTGAGCCGTGTACGGCCAGCAGCGCCTTATTGGCGGTAACAACATGGCGGCCGGCGGCGATGGCGGCCTCGACCACTTGTTTGGCGATACCATCGGAACCACCGATCAGTTCGACAACCACATCACAATCGGCCTTGGACGCCATCTCTACGGCATCATCATAAAATTCAAGGCCATCAAGTGATACACCCCGGTCCTTCGACTTGTCGCGGGCCGAGACGGCGGTCACCTGCACGGAACGCCCGCACCTAGCCTTCAGCAGTGCGGATTCCGCATTCAGCAGTTTCAGGGTTCCTGCGCCGACGGTGCCAAGGCCGGCTACGGCAATTTTAAGAGTTTGGCTCATCTATCGTTTCCGGGTTTTTAACGCGTTGCGGTGCGCTTATTTTCGGATTCCTCTATCGCTTTGTCATAGTTACCCAGGAACGCCTTGATGTTACGGATGGCCTGCCGGGTTCTGTGTAAATTCTCAACCAGGCCGATACGGACATGGTCATCACCATGTTTGCCGAACATGTCAACTTCGAGTCAACCCACAGGGGCTACTCGTTACTCGAAGTAGATCTCTGCCCGCCGATTGCCCGTTTCGCCCGACGGCATGATCTCATAGTACAGCGGCTGGCTGTCTGAGCGTGCATCGACAGCGACTTTTTCGGCTGGAACCCCAAGCGCGATCAGCCTGCCGGCGATAATGTCGGCACGTTCCATCGATACACTGTAGTTGACCATCTTATGACTGACAGGGTCCATGTTGCGAGTCCGGCTGCTGGCATGCCCAACGATGCGAATGGTGCCGCCGTTTTTGCGATGCAGACGTGCCACCTCACCAAGGATTTGCCTGTCTCGGGCGTCAATGTTCGCCGAACCGTTCTTGAACAGGATCGTCGCAATCTTGGTGCCTGATGACATGTTTGAATCCGGGCGCTGCAGTGACTCAGCCAACGATGAAACATTGGTCGGGGCCGGCCCACTTTGCGTCGCCGCACGAACGACCGGAGCACTGGCCATTTCGACGCCGGATGAAGAAACGACCACCGTGGCGAAAGGATCGGCATCCATCGACGTTATAGCATTGGCCGGAAGTTCGGGCATGCCCGACGGCGGCGACAATGCCGCCATCTCAGTTGGTAGCGGGGTCAATGACGATGGCATCGGCGCGATGCTCTCGACGCTCGGCTGTACAGGAGTCGGGGCAACGGGCATCGCCGGAGGTGCCGGCTGGCTCAATGCAGGTTGGTTGGTGGCGAGGCTCGATACAGACTCGCCCTGACGGGCGATCGGCGTTTCATATTGACGATTTTCCGTATCGGCGACCAGCCCACCCGCCACTGGCTGTACCGGACGCTCCGGCACCGAAGCCAGATTGGGGAACGCCTGTCCCTCGCCCGGATTTTTCTTCATTTCCTCTGCCTGCGGCTGCTGTTCGGCGACCTGTCCTGCCGTGTCCTCGCCGGCAAAAAAGTCGACCGTGTTCTGATACCACTGGGTCGGGTTGATGGCATCGGGAACGGCTGAACAGGCCGTGATCCCGGTCAGCGACAACAAAAGTGTGGCGGTCAGCACGGCACGGCCATAGCGGCGGTGCGCTGGAATGAAATCTTCTTTGTTGCGTTTTATTCTTTCGTTCATTGGCCCCAAGGTCCCCTTCGACAAGGAATAATGTTCAGTAAAATTCTTTTCGCACTTGCACAATCAGTAAAATACCCGCATATGATTAACGGACAGCTTATCCCATCAGGGCTTACCAAAGCTAACCTGAAATTCTGCGCAATAATGGCATGAAACCTATAAAACCCCTACTTTTTTCGACGCTGCGGAAAGGATTGACCTATGCCTGAACAAGGGACCCCCCAGGCGGACCTGTCGGAATCTATCGCCGAGATCGCCGAACGCAGCCAGCGCCTGGTGACAGAATTCCTGTCCCGCCAAGGGGGCGGCGCAAACGGCGGTTCAGGGGCGGGCATGCCCGCCACGCCGAACCACATCGGCAGTGCTTTCCTTGAAATGACCGCCCAAATGATGAGCAATCCGGCCAAGCTGGCCGAAGCCCAGATGACCTTGTGGAAAGACTACATGACCCTGTGGCAGTCGACTGCCGACCGCATGATGGGCAAGGATGGCGCCCCGGCGATCGAGCCGGCCAGTGATGACAGACGCTTCCGCGACGACGCCTGGAGCGAAAACGACATCTTCAACTTCATCAAGCAGTCCTACCTTTTGTCCGCCAACTGGGTGCAGTCAACGGTCAGGGGTGTCGACGGGCTCGATCCTAAAACCGCTGAAAAAGTCGATTTTTATACCCGCCAATTAGTCAATGCCATGTCACCCAGCAACTTCGCCGCCACCAACCCCGAAGTCCTGCGCGCGACGGCCGCAAGCGGTGGCGAGAATCTGGTCAACGGGCTTAAGAACCTGCTCGGCGACCTGGAACGCGGCAAGGGCAAGCTCAGCATTTCAATGACCGATTACGACGCCTTCGAAGTCGGCGTAAATGTCGCCACCAGCCCCGGCAAGGTGATCTTCCGCAACGAATTGCTTGA